>WFOD01000280.1 GCA_015488275.1 Deltaproteobacteria bacterium | reverse complement strand
GTTCCAGGAGACGAGGCGCAGCAGGGATTCCTCCCCTTGCGGGGCCTGGGGTTGTCGGCGGGACGGCCGCCGGGGCGTGACCCCGGTCTGCGGGCAGATGTCGGCGGCCAGGGGACATGCGTCGCAGTGCGGCCTCACCGGCCGGCAGATCGTCTGGCCAAAGGAGACCAAGAGACTGTTCACCGTGAGCCAGTGACGGCGGGGCAGGATCTCGCGCAGCCGCATCTCAGTGGCGAGCGGCGTCTTGGTGGCCACGTATCCCCAGATATTGGTGATCCGGTGCACGTGGGTATCCACACAAATCGCCGGCTTGCCAAAGGCCACGGTGACCACCAGGTTGGCGGTCTTGCGGCCCACGCCGGGCAGGCGCACCAGTTCTTCCACCGTGTCCGGGATCCGGCCGCCGAACAACTGTTGGATAGTGCCGGGCAAGGCGGCCAGGTGCTTGGCCTTGGTGTTGGCGAACCCCACCGGCCGGATGAGGCGGGCGATGGTCTCGGCGCCGAGGCGGTCGAGCCGGGCGAGGTCGGGCGCCTGTGCGAACAGCCGCGCCGCCGCCTTGGCCGTGGTCTCGTCGCGGGTGCGGGCCGAGAGGATGGTGGCCACCAGCACCTTGTACGGATCACGGGTCTGCACGGCCACCAGATCCACCACCGGCGGCCGGGCATGGGCCACGGCCCGGGCCACCCGTGCAAGGGCCTCGTCAATGGGAAAGGAAGACATCAGCTTGCCACCTCGTCGAGGTTGCCGATACGGCCGATGACCACCAAGGTGTCGCCACTCTTGAGCACGTCGTCGGCCTTGGGGATGAACTTGTAGCGCCGGTCGCGCCGTTTCTTGATCGCAATGACCTGCAGGTTGTAACGGTTGGTGAGATCGAGGTCGCGCAGGGTCTTGCCGTTCCACCTGTCGATGGTCAGCTCCTTGATCACCAGCCGTTCGTCAAAGGGCAGGTTGTCCACGAATCCCGGCATGGCGATCTTGGCCGCCACGTTGCGGGCCGCCATGTGTTCCGGAATCACGACTTCGTCCACGCCGACCTTGCGCAGCAGCTTTTCGTGATCCTCGTTCACCGCCTTGACCCAAACGGTGGGCACCCCCAACTCCTTGAGATAAAGGGAGATCATGGTCGAGGCGGCAATGGAGTCTCCCACGCTCACCAACACGTGGGAGAGGTCGGCCACCCCTACCTGCTCCAAGGCTTCCTTGTTGGTGGCGTCGGCAAGAAAGACCTGGGTGAGCAGGTCTTGCGCCTGTTTGACGTTCGCCTCCCGGTGATCGATGCCGAGCACGTCGTGACCGTAGAGCATCATGGTCTCGCCGAACTTGCGGCCAAACTTGCCCAGGCCGATGACTCCGATCTGTAAGCGTGCCATATGCTTCCTCCTTGGGCTCCTCCGGCCGGGCCTGTTAGGTCAGCGGTGGGGAGAGTCGCGTGTCTGCGGGACGCATGACGGCCTTGCCTCAACCGATCAGCGCCGGCTCCTCTGGCCAGCGGAAAAACTCCTCGCGGTGCAGACCTTGCACGGCGCCCAGAAAGACCAGGGGGCCGAGCCGGCCGACAAACATGAGAACGATGAGCACCCACTTGCCAAAGGCGGAGAGGCTGGCGGTGATGCCGGTGGACAACCCTACGGTGCCAAAGGCGGAGACCGCTTCGAAGAGAAGGTCGAGAAAGAGGCCGCGGGCCTGCGGGTGCGGGATATCGCCGCCTTCGCTGATCGTCAGGAGCAGGGTGGCGGAAAAGACGATGGTGCCGGCCAAAAAGACGAGGATCAACGCCCGGTTGACCGATTCCCGATCAATGGCGATCCGTCCCACCACCACTTGGTCGCGGCCGCGGAGTTGGGCCATGACAAAGCCCGCCAGGGCCCGGCCCGTGGTCACCTTGACCCCGCCGGCGCAGGAGCCAGGGGCGCCGCCGATGAACATGAGAAGGATCATGATCGCCAGGGAGACAGTGGTCATCTGACCGATGGGCAGGGTGTTGAAACCCGCGGTCCGGCAGGTGACCGACTGGAAGAGCGATGCGAGAATCGCCTCGCTGTCGGGCACTGGCCGCTGAAAACCCACAAAGTCGGCCAGCAGGATACCAAGCCAGCCAAGGAGGATGAGCCAGCCGCTGGTCCGCAGCACCAGGCCGGCGTACCAGGAAAGGCGGGGCGCGCGTCCTGCCTGCGTCTCGAACGTGGAGGGCAAGGCGCCGGGCGTGGCGGCCGGCAAGCGGCCTTGGCTCCGGCAGCGCCGGCCCCAGATGGCGAGGATCTCTCCCAGCTCGTTGAGGACGGAAAAACCAATGCCGCCAAGCACGATGAGGAGGATGACCACCAGGTTGACGCCAAGATCGCCGCGAAAGCGGACCAGGCTGTCCTGGTAGAGCGAAAAACCGGCGTTGCAAAAGGCGGAGACCGCATGGAACACGGCGTTGAAGCCGGTGAACTCCTGGGGCGCGAGAAGGTGGAGGGTGAGCGCGCCAACAGCCTCAATGGTTACGGTCCAGAGAACGATTCTGGTGAGGAAGCGGCCGAGATGGAAGCTGGGATCGTGGAGGAGCATTTGGCCCACCGCCACCCGGTCCACAAGGGAGATCCGGTGGTGGCGCAAGTAAAAGGCCAGGCTGGTAAAGGTCATGATGCCGAGACCGCCGGCCTGGATCAAGGCAAGGATCACCGCCTGGCCAAAGGTGGAGAAGCGGGAGCCGGTATCCACCACCACCAGGCCGGTGACACAGGTGGCCGAGGTGGCGGTGAACAGGGCGTCGGTCCAGGACAGGCCCGCGCCCCGCACGGCGAGAGACGAGTGGAGGAGCATACTGCCGGCGACAATAGCGGCGGCGAAGAACAGCACCGGCAGGAGCAGGGGTGGCATGATGGCGGGTTTCGTCATGCCTGGGCATATACCACCGGCGGCCGGAAAACGAAAGGGCTTTGTCGGTATGTGGCCGCAGGGCCCCGGCCCACTGGGCGATGGCGATGGGGGCCCTGCGAGGGCGCGGCGTTATGTCCCGTTGGCGCAGACCACGCCGATGGTGGGCTCCTGGCACCGGTGGAGGATCGTGTTGCTCACCCCGCCGATGATGAGATCCTCGATGGCCGAGCGGCCGCGGCGGCCGAGCATCACAAGGGTGATGTTTTCCCGATCGATGAGATCCAAGGCCGCCTCCACCGGATCGCCGTACAGGGCCGTGGGCTGGATCTTCTCCTTGGGCACGCCGGCCTCTTCGAGAATGGCGTCGGCCTCGTCGAGGATGGCGGCCGCTTCCTCTGCGGTGTTGCGGCCAGCCTCCTCCTTGGCGCCCACAGTGGCCAGGTTGATGACGTGCAAAAGGATGATCTTTTCCAGTCCCTGGCCGTAGGCCGCCGCCAAGGCGCCGACCTCCCGCACGGCGGCCAGGGCGCTGGTGGAGCCGTCAACCATCACCAAAATACGCGGCAGCAGACAGGCGGCGTTGGGATCGAGGAGCCGGGTGCCCACCACGTAGATGGTCGGGTGCTGGGCCCGGTGGAGGAGGGAGGAAGTCACCGAACCCAGGAAGAACTCCCTGGCTTCCGACAGTCCCCGTCGGCAGATGACGATGGTGGAAAAGTCCTCGTCATCGGCGATGCGGGCGATTTCCCGGGCCGGCACGCCCTCGGCGACCCGGGTGGCGATGGGGGCCTTGCTCCCAAGTTGGGCCAGTTCCTGGCTGGCGGCCTGGAACATGGGGGTGACCGAGGCCTGCACATGCTGCTCTCGCAGTCGTTTGATCAGGTCGCTTCCCAGGATGTTGGCGGCCCGGGCGTCGATATTGGCCAGGTGCTCGCTCAAGTAGCCTCCGGCCAGCACATGCAGCAGGGTGATGCCTTGCAGCCGGTCGCCAAGGCCGGCGGCCAGGCAGCCGGTGAACACCACCGCCCGCTTGCAGTGCTCGCTGCCGTCGATGGGAAGCAGGATCTTCGACAAGGGTGTGGGAACGGACATGGGGAAACCTCCGTATGCGCGAGTATGTGGGGTGGTCCAGCAGGATCGTTGGTCTTGAGAACTAGTACATGACCAGCAGCCAGACGTTGGCCAGGGCCACTGAGATCACCATGTAGGGGAAGGCGACCTTCATGAAGTCGAAGAACTTCATCGGATAGCCCGCCCCCTCGGCGATGCCCATAGTGACCACGTTGGCCGACGCGCCGATCAGGGTGCCGTTGCCGCCAAAACAGGCGCCAAAGGCGAGCGCCCACCATAGCACCCCAGACTCGGCCCCCGGCATCACCTTGGTGAGATAGGCGACGATGGGCAGCATGGTGGCGGTGAATGGGATGTTGTCCACAAAGGCGCTCATGATCGCCGACACCCAGAGGATGAGACAGATGGCGGTCACGAGGCTTCCAGCGCTCATGTTGAGCACCCAGTCGGCGATGATGGAGAGCAGGCCGGTCTCCTCCACCGCGCCGACGAGGATGAAGAGGAAGATGAAGAACAGGAGGGTGGGCCACTCGATATCCTTTTCGATCAGCTCGAGCAGATCGATCTTCTTGGTCAACAGGCCGTAGGTGAACAGGACCGACGCGCCAAACAGGGCGGCGATGGACACCTCCATGTGCCAGATGCCGTGGGTGAGAAAGAAGCCCACGGTGATGCCCATGATGATGAGCCCAACGGAGAGCAGGGTGGAGTCGGTGATCTGGTACTCCTCGCGCAACTTGGCGATGAAGCCCTCCACGTCCTCCACCTTGGCGCCGTGGTACACCTTGCCGTACACCAGCTTGGTGTAGCCAAAGAGCACCACCATTGAGACGAGGACCGTGGGGGTGAGGTTGGTGACAAACTCCATGAAGGTGAGGCCGGCGTAGGAGCCGATCATGATGTTGGGCGGGTCGCCGATCAGGGTGGCGGTGCCGCCGATGTTCGAGGCCAGGACCAAGGGCAGGAGCAGGGTGGTGGGGGCGATGGAGAGCGAGAGCGCGATCTCAATGGTCACCGGCGTGAGCAGCAGCATGGTGGTCACGTTGTCGAGAAAGGCCGAGGCCACAGCGGTGAAGGTCATGAGGATCACGGCCAGGACGAAGACGTTGCCGCGGGCCATCTGGTAGCATTTGTAGGCGCACCACTGGAACACGCCGGTGTGCTTGAGAATGCCGACGATGATCATCATGCCCATGAGCAGGAAGACCACGTTCATGTCGATGGCGGCCACGGCCCGCTCGTAGGACATGATGTGGTATTCCGGATTGATGGTGCCAAAGGTGTAGCTCACCACGAGGATGATGGCCGCGCCCAGCATGGCGGCAAGGGTCCGGTGCAGCAGCTCGAAGGAGATGAGCACGTAGGCGAGCACGAAGATCACGGTGGCGATCCAAAAAGCCGGGCCCAGGGTCCGGTCCACCTGGGTCTCCACATAGGCCTGGAACACGTCGCCGTTTTGCGCCAGGTCCTTGCCGGTCACCGGGATGGTCTTGCGGGCAAAGCTCGCCTTGGCGAACGCAACGCTCAGTTCGGCGCCGGGCAGGGTGCCGGCCGGCAGGTGAAGGGTAACCGCAAAGGTGCCGTCCGCCTCGGTGGTGACGCCGCCACGGCCCCCACCATGCGCGCCGCCCTTGGCGGGCTCCATCTCCTCGCCGTTCACCAGGATCTTGATTTCGGCGTCGTCCACCGGCTCCTTGTGGGAGTCGAGAATACGGCCGGTGAGGTGCAGGACCTGGCCTTCAACGGCCGGTGTCTCGGTGCCGCCGCCGTAGTCGGCGGCCAGGGCCGGTGCAGCGCTAAAGACGGCCAGGATGGCGAAAAGGACGGGTAGGAGCAGGCTGCGCGCCGACCTCCTCCCTGACAGGGGAACGGCAAGGTCGTACATGGTGGGAATCCTCCTTTTGTGGAACGTTGCGGGTCGGGAAAAACAACACCAAAAAGCAGGGCCCGTCTGTGGGAACGGAACCGGGTACGGACGTGTCGCTTGGCTGGCGATACTAGCACTTTCACGGATAAAATTCCAGCCCGCCGCCAGAAATTGGGTAGAAATACCCCGGCCGGCTTCCCTCTGGCGCATCCTGCAATTCCGCGCTTGACTTTTTCGCCCGGCCAAGCATGATGGGGCGAGACCTCGTTCGCGTTCCCCCCCCCACCGCTTTGGAGCGGCGCAATGGCCAACACATCCCGGTACAACGCTATCCAGCGGCGGCTGGTGTTGCTTTTCGTGGCGATCCTCGTTTACGTCTTGCTCCTGATCTGCGCCTATGTGGTCAACACCTTTACCCTCAAGGCCGATCTTTTGGCGGTGGAGGATTTCTTCTCCCTTGCCAACAACGTGCTGGAGCTGCGGCGGTACGAAAAGAACCTGATGTTTGACGTGGGCAAGGGCAACTACGACTTCTTTTCCCACTATTTCGGCTTGGTGGACAGCGACTTGCAACGGCTGCAGCCGTCAATGGCCGGTGTGGTCGCCGATGAGAGCATCGCCCGCATCCGGCGTGATTTCCGGCAGTACGGCGCCCTTGTGGATCAGGGCTGGCGAAGCGGCTCCTTTGACGAGGCGCGGATCCGCGAGCTCGGCAAGGGTCTGGTGGACTTTACCCAACGGCTGGTGGCGGGCAAGAAAGAGCAGATCCACCGTAGCCTGCACGTGACCACCGTGGTCTTTGTCCTGCTCATCGCCGGCGGCTTCGTGGCCCTGCTCGTGCTCTTCACCGTTCAGGCCCGCAGCGTGCTTTCGCGTCTCGCCCTGTTGCGGCGGGCCACCCGCGATGTGGTTAAGGGGCGGTTCGTGCCCCTGTCCGACGACAGCGCGGTCAAGGACGAGATCTCGGCCCTCATTCAGGCCTTCAACCGCATGGTGGCCGAGATCGAGAGCCAGCACGAGCAGCTTTTGCAGGCAAAGAAATTGGCGGCCATCGGCACCTTTTCCTCTGGCATCGCCCACGAGCTCAACAACCCGCTCAACAACATCTCGTTGACCGCCGACACCTTGAAGGAGGAGTTCGCCGAACTTGACGAAGAGGAGATTCACGAGCTGATCGACGATATCCTCATTCAGACCGACCGGGCCAGCACCGTGGTCCGCAATCTGCTCGATTTCAGTCGCGAGACCGCGGCGGAGGAGCGGCTGCTCGACATGCGCGAGGTGGTGGAAAAGACCGTGCGCCTGATCCACAACCAACTGCGCCTCCAGTCCATCTGGGTGGAGAACTACATCCCAGAGGACCTGCCGCCGGTGCGCGCCGACTTGCAAAAGCTGCAACAGGTCTTTTTGAATTTGTTCCTCAACTCGATCCACGCCATGCCGGAAGGGGGGCTCATCCACCTCGACGGCCGGATCGAGCCTGAGGGGTATGTCTGCATCGAGGTGAGCGACACCGGCTGCGGCATCCCGGCCGATAAACTGGAGCACATCTTCGATCCTTTTTACACCACCAAGGGCGTAGGGCAGGGCACCGGCCTGGGGCTCTCCATCGTGTACGGCATCGTGCGGCGGCTCAAAGGCTATATCGAAGTGCGGAGCAAGGTGAACGTGGGCACCACCTTCGCCATTCATTTGCCCATTGCTGAGACCGGAGTAGAGAAGGATGACGGCCTTTCGGGCGGCAGTGCTTGACGATGAAGAGACGGCGGCCCGGCTCGTGGCCAGGGTCCTGGACCAAGACGGCATGGAGGTGGAGATCTTCTCCCTGGCGCGGCCGTTTTTGAGCCGTCACCGGGAAGCGCCCTTCCACCTGGCCTTCATCGACCTGCGTCTTCCCGATCTCGACGGCATGGAGGTCCTGCGGCTGTTCAAGATGGCCAACGAAGATAGTGAGGCGATCATCATCACTGGCCACGCCTCGATTGAAACCGCGGTGGAGGCCACCAAGCGCGGGGCCTTCCACTACCTCACCAAGCCGTGTAAACGCCACGATATCCGCTTGCTCGCCCGCCGGGCGCGGGAAAAACTCGAGCTGCGCGGCGAAAACCGCAAGCTCAAGCTGGCGATGGGCAAGGACAACCTCATCCCTGGCTTTGTCGGCGCCAGCCCGGTGATGCAGGAGATCTTCTCCCTGATCAAGAAGGTGGCGGTGGTCAACTGCAACGTCCTGCTCATGGCAGAGACCGGTACGGGGAAGCAGATGGTCGCCCGGGCGATCCATGCCCTCAGTCCGCGGCGGGACAAGCCCTTTGTCTATTTCAACTGCGGCGGCTTTACCGAAGAACTGATCTGCAGCGAGCTGTTCGGTCATGAAAAGGGGGCGTTCACCGGCGCGCACGCCACCAAGCCCGGCCTGTTCGAAACCGCTGCCGGCGGCACCGTGCTGCTGGACGAGATCGGCGAGATGCCGCTCGCCATGCAGGTGAAGCTCCTGCATGTATTGCAGGAGCGGCAGGTGATCCGGGTGGGCGGCACCGCGCCCATTGACCTTGACATCCGGATCATTGCGGCGACCAACCGCAACCTCACCGAGTTGGTGGAGAACGGCGCCTTTCGCGAAGATCTCTTTTACCGGTTGAACGTGGTCTCCATCCGCCTGCCGCGCTTGGCCGACCGGCGGGACGATATTCCCCTGCTCGTGGCCCATTTCATCGACAAGTTCAACATGGCCTTTGGCAAAGACGTGCGGCGGGTGAGCCCTCAGGTGCAGGAGCTGCTGTTCCACTACGACTATCCTGGCAACGTGCGGGAGTTGGAGAACATTATCCAGCGGGCCGTGGCCCTGGCCGACGGCGAGGAGATCAAGATCGGCGATCTACCGGCCCGCCTCCAGCGATTGGCCACCGAGGGCCTGGGAACGGGCGAGTTGCTGACCCTCGAAGAGCTGGAGAAACGCCACATCCGTAAGGTGCTCGAGGCCACGGGGTACAACCGCAATCAGGCCAGCCGCATTCTTGGCATCCCCCGCACCACTCTCTGGCGGCGGATGAAACGCTACGGCCTGGACCGGCTGGGCGGATAGCCGGTTGGAACACGGTTTGTGTTTGGTGTTTCGTTTTGTAACGCTATCCGCGCTCCTCTTCTCTTTCTTGTTGTTTTCTCGTCTTTTCTTCTCTGGTCGTCGATTTGTTTCGTTGTGAAACATGGACGCCTGGCGGCCGGCCTCCCTTTTCCCAGCTTATTTTTGTAATTTTTTTATTTATTCCAGTATATTGCCTTCATCTTTGCCTGTAGCCGTCCTTCCACTCCGCTGGCCAGAGATCAGGGAGGGCGTTGTGGATGGTATTTATTTTATTATCGTGAAATTATTATATTTTTTGTGGCTTTGGCGATTGCCTGTTCCATGCTGGCACGGCCGGTGCAAAACCGGGGGGCGTCTGCGGCGGCTGGTGGGAGCTGCCAGCAGACAGGGTACGGACGGATGCATGGTTGTGGGGCCATGCAGGAACGTTGCGTCCCCCGCCGTCCGGGTGTGGGCCCGGCGGCGGGGGGCGTCCGTCGCGCGAAAACAGGTGCGGGGCCGCGCAAAGGCCAGAGGAGATGCAAAACGGCCCCGGTTTTGGATGCTCTAAGGAAGAAAGAGAGGAGGTGATGCGAGAGGGGTAGTCGGGAAACTCGTGGTAGGCAAAGGAGATGTCCTTTCCCGTTTCCGGGCCGGTGGAGGGGGTGGCGACCTGGCGTCCTGTTGCCGCCATCTGGTCTGCCGCTGGCTGGTTCTCGCCCTCAGGCGCCACACGGCGTCAGGAAAAAGACCGGTGAACGGGCCTGGAAACGCGGATTCATGCCGGCCTGCGGCGTGGCCGCTGGCCGGAAATACAACAAAGGCTCATGTGGTGTTGCCTTAAGGAGATCAAGAAACGATGTGGCACATGTATCTTCCCATAGCGGGAAACAGCGTCAATATCCTTTTGATTTTCGGGCTTGGCGGCTTTGTCGGCCTCTTGTCCGGGATCTTTGGGGTGGGCGGCGGTTTTTTGATGACGCCGCTGCTCATCATGTTCGGCATTCCGCCCACTGTGGCGGCGGCCTCTGACTCCAACCAGATTGTCGGCGCCTCCACCTCTGGCACCCTTGCCCACTGGCGGCTTGGCAACGTGGACGTCAAGATGGGTATTTTGTTGCTCATCGGCGGTATCGTTGGCGGCACGGTCGGGGTACAGGTGATCAAGGTCCTGCGGGCTATGGGCAATGCCGACTTTCTCATCACCATCACCTACGTGCTGATGCTCGGCGGCGTTGGCTCGTACATGTTCATCGAGAGCCTCCAATCGCTCAAAAAGGCCAAGGAGCCGGCCGCAGCCGAGGAGGCGCCGAAAAAGGAGTCGGCTTACGCCCGGATGCTGGCGGCCATGCCGCTCCAGACCCGGTTCGAGAAGTCCGGGGTGGAGATGTCGCTGCTCCTGCCGCTCTTGCTCGGCATCCTCGTGGGGGTGCTTGCCGCGATCATGGGCGTGGGCGGCGGCTTCATCATGGTGCCGGTCATGGTCTACCTGCTGCGTATGCCCATGCACGTGGTTGTGGGCACGAGCCTGTTTCAGATCCTCTTTACCTGCGTCAACGTGACGATCATGCAGTCGGTGAGCAACCATACGGTGGATTTTGTGCTCGCCGTTTTGCTCCTGCTCGGCTCGACCATCGGCGCGCAGGTGGGCACCCAGATCGGTAAGAAGCTCAAAGGCGATCAGTTGAAGATCCTGTTGGCCAGCATCGTGCTCCTGGTCTGTGTCAAGATGCTGCTGCAGCTTCTGCTCACCCCGGATATCCTCGTTGCCATGAAGGGAGGTCATTGATCGATGAAGAACGTTTGGAAAGGCATACTTCTGGCCGCGGTGCTGGCCCTGGCCGGTCTTGGACCGGCGCTGGCCGCCACCTCGCTCCAGATCGACAAGTCACGGGTGGAGATCAGCGCCTTTTATAACGGCACGGTCATCCGGGCTACGGGCGCGGTGCCGGCCGGCGCCGAGGCGGTGGTCCGGGTGAGCGGCAAGCCCGAGACCCTGCACCTGAAGAAAAAGGGCAAGGCCGCGGGCGTGCTGTGGATGAACGTGGGGGATCTCACCTTTGCCAACGCCCCCAAGGTTTACATGCTCTACTCCTCGGACAAGGACGGCGCCCTGTTCGACAAGCCGGAGCTTGAGTTCAGCTACGGCGCGCTCGAGCGGCGGGTGGAGATCGAGCCGGCCGGCGAGGACAAGGGGTTCTGGTTTGGCGAGTTCCTCAAGCTGAAAAAGGAAAACAAGGTGTACGCCGAATATCCGGGGGCCATCGTTTGGGATGAGGAGAGCGCCGCCGGCCGAACGTTTCACGTGGATCTTGTCATCCCCCCGCGGATGGGCGAGGACGATTACAGCATCGATCTGTACGCGGTCAAGGACGGCGCCATTGTGGGCACGGCGAGCCGTAAGCTGGAGATCCGCCAGGTGGGCTTTCCCAAAAAGCTCACTTCCCTGGCCTTTGATCACGCTTTGCTTTACGGTGTGTTTTCGGTGCTCATCGCCGTGGCCGCCGGCCTGCTCATGGGCGTTCTGTTCAAAGACAAGGGCGGAGCGCACTAGCCGCTCGCCTTTGATGAGGCTCTGCCTGAAAGGCCGGCCGGGAGACCGGTCTTTCAGGCAGGCCGCCCGGCGGGTGGCTTGGTGGCGGCCTAGCAGGAAAATGGTGCGGAAGGCTGCGACGGCGTGGTATCCTGATCCTGGAAAACGCATGCCCATGCCGCCCGGCGGCGCGGCCAAAGCAGAAGGGCCTAGGGCGCGAGAGGATGGCCGTATGGGGCAGGCGGAGAACTGGGAGGCGGACCGGGGTCGTGACACGTCGCATCATCGAATGGCTTCGCCGGCGCTGGGCGGATAAGCGGGGGGCGTCTCCGCCGCCGCGGTCCTTTGCCGGGCTGTTCCAGCAGTTCAAGGAGCTGCTGGCCGCCAACAACCGGATCCTCGAATTGATGGCCGAGGCCAACGAACGCCTCGGCGGGGAATACATCTTCGACCGGCACTACATCGAAACCTTTTGTCAGCAGACCATTGACCTCGCCGGTCGGTTGGTCTTCGGGCTCGAGCTTCTGGCCCCGCACCGCTATCCAGCCCTGCGGTCGGCCTTTGAACGGATCAGGACGGAGATCGAAGAAGAGCTCTCTGGCCGCAAAACCTGGGTGTCCACCGAGTTTATTATGCATTACGCCGCCATCAGCCGGGCCCACGTGGACGATGTTGGGGCCAAAAACGCCAACCTGGCCGAGGTGGGCAATCTGCTTGGGATGCGGATCCCGCGCGGCTTTGCCATCACGGGCGCGGCGTGTGACGCCTTTTTCGCCAACAACGGCCTCGATGAACGCATCGACGCCTGGTTGGCCGACTGGCGGCGCGGCGAGAGGTCGGCAGAGGAGACCGCGGCGTTGATCCAGGAGGCGGTGCTGGCTGGCCGCCTTCCCGGTAAGCTGGCCCGCGATCTCGACGGCGCGGTGGCCGAACTCGCCCGGCAGGGCGTGCGCCGGTTGGTCCTGCGCTCCAGCGCCTGGGGCGAGGATGGGGCTGACAGCTTTGCCGGCCAGTTCCGCACCGTGCTCAACGTGGTGCCGACCGGGGTGAGGGACGCCTACCGTCAAGTCGTGGCGAGCCTGTACGGCGCCGCGCCCATGACCTATCGCCGGGAACGGGGCTACAGTCGGCAAGAGACGGTAATGGCCGTTGGCTGCCAGGAGGCGGTGGCTGCGGTGGTCAGCGGCGTGGTGTACAGCCGGGATCCAGTGGCGCCGGAGCGGGATACCCTGGTGATCAACGCCGTGTGGGGGCTTGGCGGCCCGTTGGTCTCTGGCCGGGCGCGCGGCGACCGGTTCGTGGTGGACCGTGACGATCCCTCCCGTACTGTGGAGATGGACGTGGTGCGCAAGGCCGAGCGCGAGGTCCTGGCCCCGGCCGGCGGTCTGCGGCGGGAAGAGGTGCCAGAGCCCTTGCAGACCAGGGCCTGCCTGACTGCGGCCCAGATCGCCCGCGTGGCCCAGGCCGCTTTGCTCATCGAAAATACCTTTAAGCAGCCGCAGGATATCGAGTTCGCTTTTGACAGCAAGGGCGAGTTGGTGATCCTCCAGGCCCGGCCGTTGGCCCTTGCGCCGGCCCAACCGGTCCGCTCCGCCGACTTGCGCGGCTTGACGGCGCGCTATCCCGTTCTTTTGCAGGGCAAGGGCGAGGCGGCGCAAAAGGGGATCGGCGCGGGACCGGTGTGGGTGGTGCGTTCCGAGGAAGACCTTGTCGGCTTCCCGGCCGGTGGCATGCTGGTGGCCCGCCATGCGGCCCCGGTGTACGCCAAGGTCCTGCCCCTGGCCGCTGGTCTCATCACCGAGGTCGGGTCGGTGGCCGGGCATCTCGCCACCGTGGCCCGGGAGTACCGGGTGCCGGCCTTGTTCAACTGCCCTGGCGCAGTGGAGCTGTTGGCGGATTGTGGCGAGATCACCTTGGACGCCGAGGACAATATCGTCTATCAGGGAGTGGTCAAGGAACTGCTCCTCTACGGCCTGGCCGAAGAGCCCATAGAAGAGTCGCGGGAGTACCGCCTGTTGCGGCGGGTGCTGCGCAAGATCGAGCCCCTTTATCTGGTGGATCCCGCGTCCCGCTCCTTCCGGCCAGAGGCGTGCCGCACCCTGCACGATATCACCCGTTTTGTGCATGAAAAGGCGGTGCAGGCCCTTATCGACTTCCATTTCGACGCCCGGCGGCCGGTCGAGGAACCGGCCGGCCGCCTGCGCTGGCAGGTGCCGCTCGATCTCGTGATCATTGATATTGGCGGCGGTCTGCGGCCGGGAGCCGGCCCGCAGATCAGGCCGGAAGACCTGCGCTCCGAGCCCATGCGCGCCGTGGTGCGCGGCCTGGCGCTCCCGGGCGCGTGGAGCAACGCGCCGGTGGCCGTGGATTTCGGCAGTTTCATGTCCAGCCTCACGCGGACCATGTCGCCGGAACTGGCCACCCCCCGGCACCTGGGGCAGAATCTGGCCGTGATCTCCCGTGAGTACGCCAACATCAGTCTGCGGCTTGGCTATCACTTCACGATGATTGATTGCTACGTCTCCGACCGGACAGGCGACAACACCATCTACTTTCGCTTTTTCGGCGGCGTCACCGATGAACGCCGGCGCGCCCGCCGGGCCCGCTTTCTCGACGCCACCCTCGCGGCGCGGGACTTCCGGGTGGAAGTGCGCGGCGATCTCGTGGTCGCCCGGCTCAAACAGCTCGACCGGAAGCAGATGATCGACCGGCTGGTGGCGCTGGGCGTGCTCATCGGCTTTACCCGCCAGCTCGACGTGATGTTGACCAGCGACGAGCGGATCGGGGCTTATCTCGAACAATTCAACGCCCTCATGGAGGAGTCTCATGGCAGCTAAGACAAGCATCTTGATCCTGGACGACGAGCCCATTGTGACCAAGCGGCTCAAGCCTTCGTTGGAGAAGCGGGGCTACGAGGTGGAAGCGTTCTCCGAGAGCGTCGTCGCCCTGCGCCGGATCCGGGAGCGGGATTTCGATATCGTCATCACCGATCTCAAGATGGAGGGCGTGGATGGGATGCAATTCCTTACCGAAGTAAAGGAGCGCTCACCCAATACCGAGGTGATCGTGATCACCGGCTTTGCCACGATGGAGACCGCCAAGGAGTCGTTTCGCAAGGGGGTGTTCGACTTCCTCGCCAAACCCTTCAAGCTGGGCGAGATCGTCGAGGTGATCCAGCGGGCCGAGGCCGCCCGCCGCGGCCGGTCCTGAAAACGGTCGTCCTGCCTGGGCCGGCGGAGCGCGCCGGCGGCGGGGACCGACAAGCAGCCGAGGTGTGACGACTATGAAGACATTGCTTTATCTCGAAGAGAGCCTTCCCGCCAGTATCGCCTTGCGGTTCGTGGACCAGCAGGCCAGGATGCTCGGCATGGCGGTGCAGCCCTTTCACGTCGAGGAGCCGGACAAAAAGCTGCAAGCCGGCACTGGTTGGGTCCGCCGGTCGTGGGAGCGGGGAGTGATCGGCGCTGGTCTTGAAGAGGTCTTGCGCCTGTTGAAGACCGAAAAGGTGGATCTCCCCGGCGCCGGCCAGCCGCGGGTGGTGGTGGGCGACCGGGACGCCGAGGTGCTGGAGGAGCTCCAGTACACCATGTACGATCAGTACGCCGAAGGGTATCTGAACACGGCCCGCACCGAAGATTTCATCGATTTTCTTGCCCAGCGGCGCTTCCAAAAGATGTCCGTGCCGGTCCTCGTGGCCAAGAACCTGGTGCCCGCCGAACGGGTGGTCCTGCTCATCGGCGACGGTGTGGATGTGGAGCGTTTGCTGCCCGCCTTTCTCCGTCTCTACGGCAAGGTGTTGGCCGAACTCGAGCTGACCGTGCTTTGTTACCGGTTTCAAGAAAAGGAACAGCTTGCGTTTCTCGACCGGCAAGAGGGGGGAGGCTTGTTCGACCGGGTAGAGGCCATGCTTGCCGAGGCGGGAGGAGCAGAGGGGGAATACCTTGTGGTGCAGGGCAGTCCGGAGAGCATGGCGATCTACTTGCAAGAACACGGCTTGGTGGCCACCACCTTTCCGACGCGGCGTGGGCCGCGCATGGAGCTGCTGGCCCAATTGGCCAATCCGCTGTGGCTGTGCAAGTAAGAAGATCAAGGCCGAGGACCAAGCGCGCCTCTATTTTTCGAAGGAGCCGTGAACGATGAAGATGCTCGTAGTGGTGGACAGGGAACAGTACAGCGAGGTGGCGGCGCAAGAGGCCGCCGGCCTGGCGGTCAATACCTGGGCCGATGTGGTGCTCTGCGGCCTGCAAGAGCGTGGCGACGCCCTGGACGAGGGGCTGGCCGCGGCAGTGATCGCCTACCGCCAGAAGTTCGTCGGCGAGGACTCGCCTTACGGCACGGGTGAGGCGGGCGGTTTGCGGCCTGCTGGCAATGGCCGCTGGGAGCTGGCCGCTGAAGGCGCGGCGGCGCGGAAACGGCTCCAGGCAGAAGTGCGGGCCGGCGGTTTTCGGGAGACGGTGCTGCGGTTGGTGGAAGAGAAGCAGATCGATCTCGTGATCCTGGGCGCTGGCGGGGAGGATGTCCCCCAATGGGGCGGCGACCCCCATCTGCCGCGCAAGATCGCCGCTGCGGCGCCGTGTTCCGTGCTGGTGGTCAAGAAAGAGCCGCGCGCCTCCCAGACCGTGACCTGCTGCTTGGATCACGATCAGGTGAGCCAGGAGTCGCTGGAGCTCGTGACCCAGTTCGTCACCCTTCGCCAGGCCGTGCTTGAAATCGTCGGCCTTGCCGGGGCCAAGGGCTTGCAGGACAAGGTGGAAAAGGCGATGAACGCTATTTTGCGGTATTACACCCGCCAAGGCGTGCAGGCCCGGGTGCGGGTAGTGGTGGCGGAGGAGCTCGCCAGTTTTGCCGCCCAGGCAGCGGAACACGGCCTTGTTGCCCTGTGGTATGGGAAACAATCGCTGTTCAAGAAGGTCTTTTCTGTAGACCGGTTGGAGCAACTGGTGGCTTCGGCCGGCCACTCGGTGCTGGTGCTGAAGTGATCCTCCGGCGGACCGGAGGGCGGCCGGGCTCTGCCGGACGCCCCCGCCGCCGTGGATGGTAGTGGAATGGTCGCTGCGCCGCCGCCCTCCTGATTCGTGTGCCCGAGATGATATCTGGAAACGGCGGCGTTGCGATCCTGTGGGAGAAAGGCCGGCATGTGCCCGCCGGCCTTCCTCCTTTTTTTGTCCGGGCCGCGCATGACGGCCGTCTGGGTTCTCCCGGCCGTCCGTGGCGGAAGCCATGCTTGGCTTTCGCCGCCGCGGTTAACAGTCCGTTTTCAACGGGCTGTTAATAGAAGAGATAGAGCATGGCGAGCAGGACGACGAGGAACAGCACGGTCATGCCTGCGCCCGCTTTGGCGTAGTCTGCGGTCCGGTAGCCGCCAGGACGCATGATGAGAGCGTTCACCTGGTGGGTGGGCAGGACAAAGGTGTTGGAGGCGGCGATCGCCACCACCATCGCGGTGACCCGGGGATCGGCGCCCGCCTTGACCGCCATGCTCATGCACAGTGGCACGAGGAGCACGGTGGCGCCTACGTTGGAGACCACGAGGGTGAAAAACGAGGTGAGCAGCCCCACCACCAGGAGAAAGACGATGGAGGGGACCGAGCCGATGGCGTTCATGATCGTGGTGGCGATGTAGTTGGCCGCGCCGGTCTTCTGAAAGGCCAGACCCAGGGGAATGAGGCCGCCGAGGAGAAAAACGGTCATCCAGTCCACCGACTGGTAGGCTTCGTCAATGGTCATCACCTTGCTCAAGACCATGCCAAGGGCGCCGGTGAGCAGGCAGACGGAGAGCGACAGTTTCAGGTCAGGGAAGCCGAGCAGGCCCATGAGCGGCTCGAAGCCCAGTACCATAGCCAGGGCGACGATGAGCCAGGCCACAGCGGTCTTGGCCTTTTCTTCCCGCATCAGCTCGCCCTTGATCTCAGTGGTAAACACAAAGGTGTCCCGCTTCTTGAGGGCATGGAACTTTTCCCAGCGGCCGAAGAGGAGCAGGGCGTCGCCTGAGCGCAGGGTGCGGGAGGAGACGTTTTCAAAGATACAGGCGCCATCGCTACAGACCACCACCGGCACCACGCCGTAGGTCTTGCGGAAGCGCACCTGCTCCATGGTTTTGCCCACCAACTCTGAGCGCGGGGTGATGATCGCCTCGAGAATGCCAGCGTTGTTGGGCGAAAGATCCTCGGCGAACACGTCGAGATCCTCTTTGATCTGCAAGCCGAGATCGCTGGCGAATTTTTTCACCGCTTCCTCGTTGCCGATCACCGCCAGGGTGTTGCCGGCCTTGATCGTTTCTTTCTTGGTGGGCGCGTAGTCCTTGCGCTTGGTGGCCGGATCGAAGAGGCCGACGATGGAGATGCGGTAGTTGGTGCGCACCCGCAGGTCCTCGATGGTCTTGCTGCCGTTAAACGAGGCGGGGACCTCGATCTCAAAGAGCTGGGCGATGTCGCGATAGGTGTCGGCGATGGAAGAAGGCAGGAGTTCGGCGCTCTCGTCGCCGCCGCTTTTGGGCAGAATGAAACGGCCGAGGAAGATGAAGTAGAGGATGGCCGTGGTCACCAAGGCGAGGCCGATGGGCGTTTGGGTGAACAGGCCGAGTTTCTCCACCTTTTCGGGCAGGAAGCCAAGCTGGTTGGCTTGGTCGATGAGGTCGTTGAGCAGGATGGTTGGGCTTGCGCCCACCAGGGTGATGGTGCCGCCGATGATGGCGCAAAAGCCCATGGGCATGAGGATGCGGGAGACCGGGATGCCGGTCTGGCGGCCGATGCGGATGGCGGCCGGCATGAAAAGGGCGGCGGCGCCGATGTTCTGCATGAAGCTCGAGATCAGGGCCACGGTGCCGGCGATAAGGGTGACGATGCGGCTCTCCGACTTGCCGGCGATCTTGAGGATGTTGCGGGCGAGCACGTTCATGCAGCCGGTCTTGTCCAGGCCGGCGCCGATGATGATCACCGCGATGATCGACACCACAGCGTTGCTGGACAGGCCGCTGATCGCCTCTTTGGGAGTCACCAGGCCGAGGATCGGCAGCAGGACCATCATGATGATGCCCACCACGTCCACCCGCACCCATTCGAAGATGAACAGCAGGATGGCGAGGACAAGCACCCCCATGACCATCAGCATTTGGGGGGTGAGTTGCGGCGCCTCGGCGCCGCCGCCCGCCAGGGCGAGACCCGGCAGGGCGAGGAGATAGAGTAAGGGGATGAGAAACTTCAGGGGCCTGAGTAAGCGCATGGTTTTCCCTCCTGATTCGTGAAAAGATTCATGGAAGTGTGCCCGAAAATATTGTGCCCGGAGATGATAAACTCCTCAAATTATGGGAGGGGTTGGGGTTTGTCAAGGGGGATTCGCCGGAGGAGCCGTTGGCAGGCTCAGGCGAAGTATTGGAAGATGTAGCGGCCGGCGACCACGAGGAGGAGCAGGCCGAGCAGCCCCTTGATGAGCGGCTCTGGCAGGTGTTTTTGGAATTTGCCGCCGGTGTACATGCCGGCGAGGCCGCCGAGCCCGTAGAGGAAGCCGAGCAGCCAGTCCGGCGGCGCGACCTGGCCGTTGATCGGGATGGTGGCGTAGATGGCGCAGCCGGCCACCGAGGTGACAAACGTGCCGAAGAGCGAGGCCCCGGCGAGGGTGTGGATCGGGATGCCGAGAAACCCGACGCAGAACGGGATGTAGAGCGCGCCCCCGCCGATGCCGTAAATGCCGCCAATGATGCCGACCACAAAGGAGACCCCGGCGAGCAGGGGGGCGGAGACCGCGACCCTGCGGCCGGCGAACCGGTAGCTGATCCGCGTGATCGACCAGTGGAGGTCCTCGATGGGGGCCCGGCCGGGGGCCTCTTCCTTCTTGGCCCACAGGGCGCCCACCAGCCGCCAGGCCATGAAGAGGAGCACGCAGCCGACGAACAGCTTAAAGGTGCGCGCGTCGGGAAGATAGCGCACCCGGAGCCAGTAGCCGATGCCCACGCCGGGCAGGGTGCCGGCGGTCATGGCCAGGGCCAGGGGCCAGACCATGCGGCCTTCCTTGATATAGCGGGCCACGCCGCCTGGGATGCCCACCGCGTTGTAAAAAAAGTTGGTGGCTGTCACTGATACGCCGGTGTAGCCAAACAGGCTTATGTTGATGGGCAAGAGCAAGAAGGCGCCAGACATGCCGGCCACCGAGGTGACAAAAGAGACGCAGAACATCACGAGCGGCGGCAGGAAAAAATAGGTCTCGACGCCCGAGGCGGGAAAGAGTATTTTCAGCGATTCCACACAATCCTCCTTCTGGCACAGCGGGCCCCAAGACGGCCAACGGCCCAGCCCGCAGGCCCGCCGCGGATCAGGTGCAATGCAGGAACGCGCAGCAGCCATCCCTTCCATCGCCGAATACATCGAGGAAGAACTCTTGATCCTCGCCCATGCAGGCGAGATCCCTGAGGTCGCCTATCACAGCTCGCTCTACTATCTCACCGAGGATCCAGAGGGGCCGCGCCTGGCCCTTGACCATACCGACCTTTTACCCCTCAAGCAAGCGGTGTACGACCGGTACCGCAAAATCATCCTGCGCGACTGCGATCCTCGCCTGCGCGACAAGCCGGTCTACCGGGGATTGGCCCGCTCGGTGGCCAATTGGCGGCGCTTTATCAAGTTTTGCCGCAAGGAGGGATTTGATCCCGGACCGGTGCGGGTGGAGACCGGCCGCGCCCTGGCGGCCTTTTTGCGCCAGGAGGCGGCGGAGGTGCGCCGGGGCGAGCGGCGGTCGTCGGTCAACTGCACGGCGAAAGAGCTTGCCTGGCTTTGTGGCGAGCTTGGGCTAGGGCCGCGGGATCTGCCGCCGGACTGGCGGTGTCTGTGCCGGCCGCCGGATGGGGAGTAGCGGCCCGTTGCAAAACGGACCGTCAGCGGCGCGTTGTTCCCCACCGCCGGACAAATTCCTCCCCGCAGGACCTTGTTCTGGGCTAGGGGGTTTGGTATGCTCCGCATCTGGTCTCAGGATTGCGAAAAAGGAGATGCGAAATGGGCTTTTTGGCCGGATCGGCGAGCTTTGTGCGCTTCGCGGTGCAGGGCGAGCTGCCGGGAGATTTTTGGGAGTTCGTGGCCGAGCGCGTGCGGGCCTTTTCCTTTCGCGATATCGATGATTCGTTTGAGGAGCGGTCCGTGGGCTGGGTGTCGGTGCACGACATGTTCGACAGCGAGTTCGCCTACGCCTCCTATGCGGCCGGCGACGCCGTGGTCCTCGCCCTCCGGATCGACGAGCGCAAGGTGCCGGCCGCTGTGTTGAAAAAGTTGTGCCTCAAAGAGGAGCAGCGGCTCAAGCGGGAGCGCCAGGTGCCGCGCCTGTCGCGCGCCCACCGGCAGGAGATCAAGGAGAACGTCCGGCTCGCCTTGCTCAAGCAGGCTGTGCCCACGCCAGCGGTTTACGATCTGGTGTGGGATCTCGCCTCTGCCACTGTGCTCTTTTTTTCCACCAACAAAAAGGCCATCGAGGTGGTGGAGCAGTATTTCAAGGAGACCTTTGGCCTCACCCTTGTCCAGCAGGTGCCGTATCTCGTGGCCGAACACCTGCTCGACGACCCTGAGGCGCGGCAGCGGTTGGCCGCGGCGGGCCCCGAGGTGTTGGTGTGATGGATCTTGTCGATATCATCGCAGAAAAGAGATTTCTCGGCCAGGAGTTCCTCACGTGGTTGTGGTACAAAAGCGATGAGCGCGGCGGCGCCATCGCCTTGCCGGGCCAGGGGGATGTGGTGGTGGTTTTTGAACGGCATCTGCTGCTCGAGTACGGCGAGGGTGAATCGTTCGAAAAGGTGGTCTGCCAGGGACTGCGGGCCGAGCTCAGGGAGGCGCGCGCCGGGCTCTGTCTTGGTAAGAAGCTGGAACAGGCGCGGATCATGCTCCAGGTCGGTGAGTACGAGTTTCACGTGACCGTGAAAGGCAGCGTGTTCGAATACCGCAGCGTCCGTCTGCCCAAGACCATGACCCAGGCGGAAGAGGACGATGATCCCGCCGCCCGGGAGGGGATGGTGCTCGACCGTATCGGGCTCTATCAAAGCCTCGTGCACACCCTGGACGCCCTGTTTCGGATGTTTTTGCAGGTTCGCCTGGGCGACGAATGGCCGGAGGAGCGGCAACGTCTCGCCGCCTGGATCGCGGCCGGCGCGTCGGTGACCTGATTGCGGAGGAATGGCATGATGGAATTCGAAACCGTTATCGGCCTTGAGGTCCACGCCCAGCTCAAGACCGCGAGCAAGATCTTTTGCGGCTGCTCCACCAAGTTCGGCGCAGCGCCGAACACCAACGTCTGCCCGGTCTGCCTCGGAATGCCTGGCGTGCTGCCCGTGCTCAACCGGCGGGTGGTGGAGTTCGCCATGCGCATGGCCTTGGCGACCAACTGCCAGATCAACCGGCGCAACCAGTTCGCCCGTAAGAACTACTTCTATCCCGACCTGCCCAAGGGATATCAGATCTCCCAGTTCGAGCTGCCCATTGCCGAGCATGGCTGGATCGAAATCTCTGTGGGCGGCGGCAGCAAGAAGATCGGCATCACCCGCATCCACATGGAGGAGGATGCGGGCAAGCTGGTGCACGACGAGCGGGAGCCGGTGAGCTACGTGGATCTCAACCGAACGGGCACGCCGCTCATCGAGATCGTCAGCGAGCCCGACCTCCGCTCGCCGGAAGAGGCGGCCGCCTATTTACGCAAGCTGCACGCCATTTTGCGCTATCTCGACATCTGCGATGGCAACATGCAGGAAGGGTCTTTCCGGTGCGACGCCAACATCTCCTTGCGGCCCAAGGGGTCGAGCGGTTTTGGCACCCGCACCGAGCTCAAGAACATGAACTCGTTCCGCAACGTGCAGCGGGCCTTGGAGTACGAGGAGCGGCGGCAGCGGGACATCCTGCTCGATGGCGGCGAGGTGGAGCAGGCGACCCTCTTGTGGGATGCGGCGCGCAACGTGACCGTGGCCATGCGCGACAAGGAAGAGGCGCACGATTACCGTTACTTCCCGGATCCAGATCTCGTGCCCGTGGTCATCGACGAGGCGTGGATCGAGCAGGTGCGGGCCGGCTTGCCCGAACTGCCCGACGACCGGCGGCAGCGGTTCATCGATCAGCTCGGCCTGCCGGCCGAAGACGCAGGCGTGCTCACTGCGGACAAGGAGATCGCCGACTATTTCGAGGCGGGCTTGGCCCACTACGATCAGCCGAAAAAGCTGGCCAACTGGGTAATGACCGAGGTCCTCCGGGTGGTGCGGGAGGAAGATATCGAGCTGGCGGACTTTCCGGTGGCGCCCACTGAACTCGCAGCCCTGCTCGCCATGATCGACAAGGGAACGATCAGCGGCAAGATCGCCAAGACCGTGTTCGAGGAGATGCGGGCCACGGGCAAGGACGCGGCGGCCATTGTCAGGGAGAAGAATCTGGTGCAGGTGAGCGACGAGGGTGAACTCCTCGCCTTGGTGCGTGAGATCCTGGCCGAGAATCCGGCCCAGGTGGAGCAGTACCGGGCCGGCAAGACCAAGGTGATGGGCTTTTTCGTCGGCCAGCTCATGAAAAAGACCCGCGGCAAGGCCAACCCCCGGCTGGCCAACGAGCTGTTTGCCCGCGAGCTTGGCGGGTAAGCCTGAGGGGGATCAGGCCGGTGCGGCGTGGGGCGGCGGCCGGGGAAGGCGATGGCGGACCACAAGGACAGGCGGGCCGGTCACCGGCAGCGGCTGCGCGACAAGTTTTTGGCCCACGGCCTCGGCGTGTTTACCGACGAGGAGGTGATCGAACTCCTTCTCGCCCTGGGCACGCCGCGCAAGGACACCAAGGCGGCGGCGCGGGCCGCCATGCGGGAGTTCGGCTCCTTGGCCGGCGTGCTCGAGGCGGACCCGGTGGAACTCCAGCGTATCGAGGGTATTGGCCCGAAAAACGCTTTCGCCTTGACCTTTATCCAGCAGGTGGCCCGCCGCTACGTGGAGCGCCGGCTGACTGGCCGCAACTATTTTCACTCCTCCCGCCAGGTGGCCGACTATCTGACGCACCACCTGCGCGGCCGCCGGCGTGAAGCGGTGTACGCCCTCTTTCTCGACGCAGGCCACGGCATCCTGGCCGCCGGCCAGGTGGCCGAGGGGACGGTGAACGCCTCCACCGTTTATCCCCGCGAAATCTTGCGCCTTGCCCTGCGGCACGAGGCCGCGGCCGTGGTGGTGGCCCATAACCATCCCTCTGGCCGCGCCGTGCCGTCGCCGCAGGATATCGACCTTACCGCGCGTCTGCACCTTGCCTGTTCCGTTCTCGGCGTCACCCTTCTCGATCACTTCATCGTTGGCAGTTCCATCTACAGTTTTGCCGAGCACGGCCTGATGGACGATATCCGCCGTCAGCACCGGATATAGCAGCCCGTTGAAAAAACGGGCTGTGGTCGAAAAAGCCGGGGGTGGCTTTTTCGACGGACTGATAGCCTTGCCGTAAGGGATCACGGGGTACTCCTCACCTATGCCGGAGTCGCGGCTTTGCAGGCCTGGGATTTGACCTCATACGCCTTGCCTGGCGTCTATCTCCATATTCCCTTTTGCGAGGCCAAGTGTCACTACTGCGCCTTTGATTCCCGGCCAGTGGTCGGCGAGGACGTGGACGCCTACTGCGACGCCCTCGTGCGGCAGATCCGCCGGATGGCCGCGCATCCCTGGTGCCGGCAACGGCGGTTCTCCACCCTGTACGTTGGCGGCGGCACGCCCACCGTGCTCGGCCGGGAGCGGCTCTGCCGCGTGCTGGAGGCCGCGCTCCACTGTTTTGCCTTTGCCAAGCCGGTGGAGGTGAGCGTGGAGGCCAATCCCAACACCGTTACCGCCGATCTGCTGGCCCATCTCCGCCAGGCAGGGGGCAACCGTCTCAGTATCGGCGTGCAGAGCTTGGACGACCGGTTGCTCGTCCGCCTCGGCCGGCGGCATACCGCGGCGCAAGGGGTGGCGGCCGTGGAGGCGGCCAGGCGGGCGGGCTTCGCCAATGTGAGCGTGGACCTCATCTACGGTCTGCCAGGGCAGACGGCGCGCGATTGGCGTCAGACCCTTGCCGCTGTCCTGGCTTTGGATGTGGAGCATCTCTCCCTGTACGAGCTTTCCGTGGATCCGGGCAGCCGTTTTCACCAGCGGCCGCCGGCCCTGCCCCCTGAGGACGAGGTGGTGGCCATGAACGGGATCACGGCCGAACTCACCGCGGCCGCTGGCATGGAGCGTTACGAGATCTCCAATTACTGTCGGCCCGGCTTTGCTTGTCGCCACAACCTCAACTATTGGCGGAACGGCGACTATCTCGGTCTCGGCGCTGGCGCGGTCTCCTGTTTTGGCGGCCTGCGGCTGCGGGCCGTTGGCGATCCGGCCCTGTTCGTCCGGCGGCTGCGGGCCGGGGAGCCGGTATGGACCGAGGGCGAGGCCCTCTCGCTGGCGGCCCGGTTCCGGGAGACCGTGGTCATGGGATTACGCTGCACGGCTGGTCTTGACCTGCGTTGGTTGCGGCAGCGGTTTGGTATCGATATTCATGCGTTTTACGGCGACGCTCTGGCGCGTCTCATCGAGGCGGGCTATCTTGTGGCGGACAGGGAGCGGCTCTGTTTGGCCGGCCATGTGGTGCCGGTGGCCAACCGGGTTCTCGCCGAACTGGTATAATACCCGTTTTCGCCGGACTGATTAACAGCCCGTTGAAAAACGGGCTGTGCGCGGCACAGGGACGTGCCGCCGAATTGCGCCGGGCTTGAAAAGTCCAAGCAATTCGTGAGGTTGGGCGAAGCTCTGCTTTGCCCAACCGGGGTCGAAAAAGCCAGGGATGGCTTTGTTCGACGGACTGTTGAGGAGACGCGCGTTATGGCTCGACCAAAGGTGGCGTACCTGTGCAGCGAATGCGGGGCGGCGTTCGGCAAGTGGTTTGGCCAGTGCCCGGAGTGCGGCTCCTGGAACACGGTGCAGGAGCAGGCCGTTCCCGTTGCCGCTGGCGGGGCCGCCGGCTATGCGGGCCAGAGGACGCCGGTGCGTTCTTTGGCGCAGATCGCTGTGGCCAAGACGCCGCGGCGCTCCACAGGAATCGGCGAGTTCGACCGGGTGTTGGGCGGCGGCCTGGTGCCCGGTTCGGTGGTGCTCATTGGCGGTGATCCTGGGATTGGCAAGAGTACGGTGCTGTTGCAGGCCGCCTGCCATTTGAGCCGGGAGGCCGGCGTGCTGTACGTGTCGGGCGAAGAGTCTTTGGAACAGATCGCCCTGCGGGCCCGCCGTCTGGGGGTGGCCACCGGCCGCCTGCTTTTTGCCGCTGAAACCGTGGTCGAAAACATCATTGCCACGGCCGAGGCCGAGCGGCCCGCGGTGCTGGTGGTCGATTCCATCCAGACCTGCCAGACAGCCGATATCCAGGCCCCGCCAGGCTCGGTCTCCCAGGTGCGGGAGGCGGCCGCCCACCTCACCCG
The DNA here is from genome assembly GCA_015488275.1 of Deltaproteobacteria bacterium. Taxonomy (GTDB): domain Bacteria; phylum Desulfobacterota; class Desulfobulbia; order Desulfobulbales; family S012-135; genus S012-135. The sequence goes on along the minus strand of WFOD01000280.1, from coordinate 1,615 downwards.
TTTTGCCAAGGGTTCTGGCACGGCGGTGTTTCTTGTCGGCCACGTCACCAAGTCGGGAGATCTTGCCGGACCGCGGGTGCTCGAACACATTATCGATGTGGTGTGCGCCATTGAGAGCAGCCCGGACAACCGCTACCGCCTGTTGCGGGCGGTGAAGAACCGGTTCGGCGCGGTCAACGAGCTTGGCGTGTTCGCCATGACCGACCGGGGAATGCGGGAGGTGCGCAATCCTTCCGCCCTGTTTCTCTCCCGCCATGAGGAGCCTCTTGCCGGCAGCTCCATCGGCGTGCTCTGGGAGGGCAGCCGTCCTCTGCTCGTCGAGGTCCAGGCCCTGGTGGACGAAAGCTACGGTGAGCATCCCCGCCGGATCGTCATGGGCATGGAGCAGAACCGCCTGGTCATGCTCCTGGCCGTACTCCATAAACATGGCGGCCTAGCCACCTTTGGCCACGACGTGTTCGTCAACCTGGCCGGCGGCATCCGGGTGGGAGAGACGGCGGCCGACCTGGCCGTGGCCGCGGCCGTGGCCTCGGCGATGACCGGCAGGCCCCTGCCTGCGGATACGGTGTTTTTTGGCGAGGTGGGCTTGGCCGGCGAGGTGCGGCCGGTGCCCAACGGCCAGCCGCGGCTGGCCGAAGCGGCGAAACATGGGTTTCGTTGCGCTGTGGTGCCTGCGGCCAACCGGCCGCCGCGCCCCATGAAAGGTCTGACCGTCCGGCCAGTGGCGCGGCTGGCCGAGGCCCTGGCCGTTTCACAGCCATGAAGCGGGCAGGTTGGCGGGCGGGAAAGGGCGGGGCGGACGCTCCTGCGTTCCGCCTACCGCGGTTTCTCTTGCTTCGCGTCCACGCGCAGGAGATCTCGTTCGAGGTGCGTCTGCGGCCGCACCCTTCAGAGTCCCACCAATATCTTGCCGCCCGCCTTCTCGCCCTCACGGTCCTCCGTTTGGCTGGGGAACGCACAGCCGTCCTGTCGGCCGGCCTGTGTCACGGCCGCGAGCCGGCCGTCTTCACCCGCCGGCCGGAGGGCGGTTATGGCCTGTGGGTCGCTGTGGGCAAGTTGCCGGACCCAACGGCCCTGCGGCGGGCGGCCAGCCTTGCCGAGCGGGTGATTTGCTATTGTTACGGCGAGCGGCAGCGATGCGTGGCCGCGCTCAAGGGCCAGCGGTTGTTGCCCCGCGTCCGGGTGATCTGGCTGGCGTCCGGTTTCTTGGCCCGCTTGACAGCGGCGCTGGAGCCAAGGGCGCGCGGCAAGACAGCGGAATGGGAGGTTGTTGTTGAGCGAAAAGGAGAAAAAGAGTGGCTGCGTATTGCCGGCGCAGTGTGGCGGCCCCTCTTTCTCGCTGGCCAGGGAGACGGCTGGCGCGCGGCGGCTGGCCGGTGAGCTGGCGCGGCTCAACGGCCGGCGTGTCCGCTCCCGCATCGCCCCCACCCCGAGCGGTCTTCTGCATTTGGGCAATGCGCTGAACTTCGTCCTTACCTGGGTGGCCACCCGGGCGGTGAACGGCACGCTGCGGCTGCGTATCGACGACGCTGATCGCGGCCGCTGCCGGCAGGAGTTTGTGGAGGACATCTTCCGTCAGCTCGAGTGGCTGGGGCTCGACTGGGACGAAGGGCCC
>WFOD01000279.1 GCA_015488275.1 Deltaproteobacteria bacterium | reverse complement strand
GGCACGCGCCGCGTACTGGGAGGCGGTAGAACCGCCTTGCAATGCCTCCCCAGGAGCCGAGGCGTTGATGGGCCATAGGCTTCGGCCGAAGGGAAGATAACCCGGCACTGCCGGGCGGGCTGATGACGCCGCAGATGGGGTGCCCTGTGACCAGATACGGCAGAACAAAATTCTGCCGCGGCCGCGAAGCAGGATCGGCTTGTCCGGCGGACTGCGACAAGGTTCGTCACGGCTTCGCGACAGAACCACCTGGCAAGGGAGGGGAAACCTAGGCCAGGAAAAAAGGAGGGGAAAGTCATGTGGAAGGCGACAGGGAGGGGAATGCGCCTCGTCGCGCTCCTGGCGCTGGTCTTCGCCTGGCGGCCAGGATGGGCGGCGAGCCTGGAGGAAAAGATGTCGGAACTGCGGGGGCTTTTCCAATCCTCGTACAGCGGCGAGGACTACTACCGGACCGACGGCTTGCTGGTCACCGCCACCGGCACCATGCGGCCACTGCACAAAGCGCCGGCCGTGGCCAGCATCATCACCGCCGAGGCCATCGAACAGATGGGCGCCGTGTCGCTGGACGAGATCCTGGAGACCGTGCCCGGCCTGCACGTGGCGCCTTCCTCGCTCAACCGCCTGGATCCGGTGTACTCCATCCGCGGCATCCACACCGGCGTCAACCCCCAGGTGCTTTTTTTGCTGAACGGCTTGCCGGTGGTCCATCCCTTCTTTGGGGCGCGGCCCTCCGCCTTCCGCCTGCCGGTATCCTCCATCGCCCGGGTGGAGGTGATCCGGGGGCCAGGATCCGCGGTATACGGCGCCGACGCCTTTGCCGGTGTGATCAACGTGATCACCAAGGAGGCCGACGATATCCACGGCGCCCGCATGGGGATGAGGGCCGGCTCATTCGATTTTTACAACGCCTGGCTGGAACATGGCGGCTCCTGGGGAGCCTGGCGGGCGGCCCTCACCCTGGAGTGGCAGAAAAGCGGCATTGATCCGCACCGGATCATCGACCAGGACCTGCAAACCGGCCTCGACCGCCTGTTCGGCACCAGCGCCTCCCAGGCCCCGGGACCGTTGCAGAAAGACTTCAACCTGCTCGACGGCCACCTGACGCTGACCAAAGACCGTTGGACCCTCCGCCTTTGGGGCTGGCTGCAACAGGACGCCGGCACCGGCGCAGGAATCGCCCGCGCCCTGCCGGCAAGCGACAGCGACGGCGACGACATCGCGCAAGCGCTTGCCGACATCCTCTACCGCGACAGCGAGTCCCTTGCCAACTGGGACATCAGCGCCCGCCTGAGCTATCTCTACATCCGCACCGACTCCTTTCTCCAACTCCTGCCTCCAGGCGCGGTGGCGCCGATCGGCGCGGACGGCAACATCTTTTCCGCCAATACCCAGGGACTCGCCCTGTTCACCGAGGGAGCATTCGGCAACCCTCAAGGCCGGGATCATCACCTGGCCCTGGACCTCGTGGGCTTTTACACCGGCTTTGACACCCATTTGCTGCGCCTGGGCGCTGGCGTCAAATATATCGAAGAACGAACGGCTGAGGCCAAAAACTTTGGCCCAGGCGTCCTCGACCGGGCGCCGTTCCCTCCCCTGCCCGGCGTCCTGACCGTGAACGGCGGCCTGACCGACGTCTCCGGCACCCCCTATATCTATATGGACAATCAGCGCCGCAATCTTTTCTACCTCTCCCTCCAGGACGAATGGCCTTTTGCCAAATACTGGAGCCTGACCGCGGGCGTGCGCTACGATCACTACTCCGACTTTGGCGATACGGTGAACTCCCGTTTTGCCCTGGTGTGGGAGACGCGCCCGGACCTGACAGCAAAACTCCTCTATGGCGAGGCGTTCCGTCCTCCTTCGTTCAACGAGCTCTTTTCCAAAAACAATCCAGCCGCCGTGGGCTCAACCGACCTTGATCCTGAGACCATCCGCACCTGGGAGCTGGCCCTCGACTATCAACGCACGCCCACGCAGCGCTGGCTGCTCAACCTCTTTTGCTACCAAGCCGAAGACCTTATCGCCTTTCGCGCCGATCCGGCCACCGGCATCGCCACGGCCCGCAACGTCCTGGACTTGAACGGCTACGGCTTCGAGGTGGAGACCCAGTGGCGGCTGACCGAGGATCTGCAACTGCTGGCCAATTTCTCCTTCCAGCGGGCGAAGTACGAGGAAGACGGACAAGAGACCTTGGTCCCAGAGGCGCCGGGAATGCAGGCCTACGCCAACCTGCACTGGACCTTCCGCCCCCACTGGTCCCTGGACGGCCAGTACTTTTGGATCGCCAACCGCCACCGGGCAGCCGGCGACACGCGCCAGGAGACGCCCGACTACTCACTGGTCAACCTGACCTTGCGCCGCACCGGTATCGCCGGCCACTGGGACGCGGCCCTGGCGGTGCGCAACCTGTTCAACGAAGACGCGCGGGAGCCGGCGCTGGCGGCGATCCCCAACGACTATCCCATGCCGAGCCGGACCCTATGGGCCGAGATCCGCTACAACTTCTAAACGCCGACAAGATGACGGACAAGACAAAAGCGCCAAAAGTCGAACGACGGCAAGTCAAGTACGCCAGCCGCACCCCGACCCGCATCTGGCAGGAAGAGCCAACAGCGGACAACCCCTACCTGCCGGCCCGCTGCCGCTGTCACGGCTACGATCTTTTTGAACTGATGGCAAAACGGCGATTCGCCGACGTCCTCTTCCTCCTGTTCAATGGCGAGTTGCCCACCGCCGACCAGGCCGACCTCCTTGAGGCCTTGATGATCGCTTGCATCAATCCCGGGCCGCGCCATCCGGCCACTCGGGCGGCGATGAACGCCGGCGTGGGCAAGACCTATGCCGTGCACATCCTGCCCATTGCCCTATCGGTCATGGGCGGCCAGCATCTTGGCGGCGGCGAGGTGGAAGAGACGATGCGCTTTTTGCGCCGTTCCCTGCGCCGGGACGCCGCAGCCTGCGCCCAAGAACTCCTCGCCGAGGCAAAGCGGCCGGCCGAGGGCGACTGGCATATCGCCCCAGGCTTTGGCAGCCGCTTTGGCGGCATCGATCCGCTGCCGAATCAGATGGCGGGCCTTTTTCACCAACAACCGGCCAGCGGCGCAGCGCTGGCGTGGGGAGCCGCCTTTGCTGAGGCGCTAGCGCCCCACAATCTCGGCTGGCTCCTGCCCGGAGTAGCGGCCGCCGTGTTGTGCGACCTTGGCTTCCACCCCCGGGCGGGAAGCGGCCTGTTCCAGATCTTTACCGCGCCGGGACTCCTGGCCCACGGCCTGGAGCTGGCCAACAAACCCATCACCGCCATGCCCTTTCTCGACAAGGAACACTATGTCATCGATGAACAAGCGCGCAACCGCCGAAAATAGGTTCGATTTCTGGGAAAAACGCCGCGGCAGGATCTTCAGCCGCCGGGGCGGCTGGATCATCGGCGAGGCCATCTACAACTGTGGTTATTCGATGATGGACGACCTGGTAGGCAAGGCGTCGTTCTTCCAGGTCCTGGTCCTGAACGTCACCGGCCGGCTGCCGGAGCGCCGGCTGGCCGACTGGCTCGAGGCGGTGTACATCTGCATGAGTTGGCCGGACGCCAGAATCTGGTGCAACCAGATCGGCAGCTTGGCTGGCACTATGCGGGCCTCTTGCGTGGCGGCCGTATGCGCCGGCGTGCAGGCCACCGACTCACCTCTCTACGGCGTGGCGCCCTTGCGCGCCGGCACGCACTTCATCGTTGAGGCCCTCGCCCTGAAAAAACAGGGTCTCACCGCTGAAGATATCGTCGAGCGCCAATGCCGGCGGCCTGGCAGCAAACCGACCATTGTGGGCTACGCCCGGCCGGTGGCCACAGGCGATGAACGGGTGGTGGCGCTCGAACGGGTGACCGCAGAGCTCGGTTATGAACGCGGAGAACACTTATCGCTCGCCTTTGACATCGACGCCGTTTTGCACGAACGCTACGGCGAGCGGATGAATATCGTGGGCTACGTCACTGGCTTCATGAGCGACTTGGGATTCTCGGTGGAAGAGATCTGCCGTATCTTCACCACGGTGGTCAACTCCGGGGTGCACGCATGTTACGCCGAAGCTGCGGAACAGCCGCCGGAGTCGTTCTTTCCGCTGCGTTGCGAAGATATCGACTACCAAGGGCATCCGCCCCGGCCGGTGCCCGATCCTGACAGGGGGAAGGAGCCATGAACACCGCAGACCTGATCATTGACCTGCTCTGTCAAGTGGGAGTGGAGTATATCTTCGGCGTGCCCGGCGGGGCGATCGAGGATCTCAACACCGCTATCTACAAGCGCCGCCATGATATCCGGCCGTTTCTCGCCAAACACGAACAGGGGGCGGCCTTCATGGCCGATGGGTATGCCCGGGTCTCCGGCCGGCTCGGCGTCTGCACCGCCACCGCCGGTCCAGGCGCCTCGAACATGATCACCAGTCTCGCCTGCTCCAAGGCGGACGGCATCCCGATCCTCGCCCTCACCGGCCAGGTGGCCACATCGGTATTCGGCAAGGGGGCCATCCAGGAGTCTGGCTCCGAAGGGGTGAACATCACCAGTATCTACCGGCACTTCACCAAGTACAGCGGTATGTTGATCACCGAACACCGGGCACAGTACATGCTGCAAAAGGCCGTGGGCCAGGCGCTGACCAGTCCCACCGGCCCCTCGCACCTCAACCTGCCCACCGATCTCATGAAGCGGGAAGTGAACGCCAGGCAGACAGGCGCCTGGTTGTCCGCAACACGGGTGTTCGATGAAAACGCGGTCAAGCAGGCGGCCCAACTCCTGGTGGCGGCGCGCCGGCCGGTGATCATCGCCGGCTGGGGAGTGGTCCTCTCCCGCGCCGCCTACGAGCTCCTGGAACTGGCGCAGCTCCTCCAGGCGCCAGTGGCTACCTCGCCCAAGGCCAAGGGGGTGTTTCCCGAAGATCATCCTCTGTCCCTGGGCGTGCTCGGCTTTGCCGGCAACCCGGTGGCCAAGGAGTACATCACCGACAAAGAGGTCGATGTCCTGCTGGGCGTGGGCACCAGTTTCAACGAAATGATGACCAGTGGCTGGGAGGAACGGCTGGCCCCCACCGATCATCTGATCCACATCGATATCGATCCAGGGATGATCGGCAGAAACTACTATACCTCGGTCGGCCTGGTGGGCGACGCCCGGATGAACCTCAAGGAGCTGAGCAAGGCGGTGGTGGACGAACGTTCGGCCAGAAGCACCATGAGCAACGGCAAGCATACGCTCGACGCCCTGGCGACGTTGCGGGCGAAGCACAGCGAAAACACCGAAGACCCACCGCTCACGGTCCGCGACGGTCTCTACCATCCCCAGCGGCTCATCTTGGACGTGCAGCGATGTTTTCCGGACAACACCATCTATTTCGCCGATATCGGCACCTCAATGGCGTGGGCCATCCGCCACATGGAGATCCGCCGGCCCTACTCCTTCTTCGTCGCCCTGGGATACGGCTCAATGGGATATGCCGTAGCCGCGCCAGTGGGCGGCAAGCTGGCCATGCCGGAGCGCCCTGTGGTGGCGCTGGTGGGCGATGGATCTTTTCTGATGAATGGATGTGAAGTGGCCGCCGCAGTGGACAACAAGGTGCCGGTGATTTGGATCGTACTCAACAACGCCATGCTCGGCATGGTGTACCACGGTCGCCGTCTCTTCAAGACGCCGATCCCCGACGGTCTCCCCTCCTGTTTCCAGCGGGTGGACTACGCCAAGGTGGCTGAAGGCCTAGGCGCGCAGGGAATCAAGCTGGACGGTTCGGCCCCGCTTACGAAGAAACTGGCGGAAGAGGTGCTGGCCTCTGGCCGGCCCACGGTCCTCGACGTATGGATCGACGAGTTGGTCGTGCCGCCGATCCATAGCCGGATCGCCACGGTGGACAAACACTTCGGTTAACCTGACACTGCCCCTTGCTCCGCATACGCCTGCTGATACAAAAGAGCTGGCTCGCGCTCATCCTTTGGCTCTTGCTCCGGCTCGCGCCCATCCCGGCCGCGGCCGGAGAGACGCCGCGCTACTTTTTTTACTATGATCCCGACTCGCCTCAGATCAACCTGGCGAGCCTCAAAGAAGCGATGGACGACTTGCTGGCCGGGTCACAACAGGATATCCTCTTTCAGCCGTTCGCCCATTTTCCGGATTTCGACCGGAACGTCACGGCCCGGCAGCCGGCGTTTCTCCTCCTGCCGCCGTGGTACCTCGACTTGCGGGGCGCCTTTTTGGATCTCAAGCCGCTGCTCCGGCCTCTGCGGGAAGGCAAGTCAGCGTACGATAAACTCTTGCTCGCCCGGCAAGAGCAGGACAACAAAAAGCGTATCCCTGCGCCACGCTCCCTGGCCACCACGCTCATGGGTCCCCGGTCGAGTGTCCGGGCCAAGACATGGCTCCTTTTCGATGCGCTCAATTTAGACCTGGATCGGCTCAACATCGTTTTCGTTCCCAAGGGCACCGACGCCCTTTTCGCTCTCACCCTCGGGCAAGTCGATCTCGCCCTGGTGGCCGCCACAACCTATGATTTTCTCGCCCAGCGCACCCCATCCCTGGTCAAGGGGGTGAAAATCCTGAAACGGAGCAAGCCGGTTCCCCTCCCTATCCTCTGCTATGCGGAGACAAAGGTGTCCAAGGAGGAGGCGAAACGTTTCGCCGCCTTGTTTCTTCAACGCCGCGCCAGCGGCCCCTACCGCCGCTTGATGGAGATGCTGCACTTCGATGGCTGGGAAAAAGCACATTAACCGCCTTGCCGTTTTCCGGGAAAGCCGCCGGCGGCGTCTCCGCCTCCCGCAGCGCTTGCGGCTGCCAGGCCGTATCTGGTCTCAGAGCACCCCATCTGGAATGGGCCGCCTCTTCGCCATCGGATTCCTGGCGCTGCTGCTCGTCTGCCTCTCCCTTTCGCCTACTCCGGCCTTCGCCGGCCCGCAACCACTCCCTGGCCGGCCCCGGATAGCCGCCCTGCTCAGCGACGACGTGCTGGCCTACCACCGGGTGCTGGAGCAATTTCAGGCCGTGATCAACCTGCCGGTCGCCACCTTTAATCTCGATGGCAAGATCGACCGGGCCCCCGAGGTAATGCAAAAGGTCATGGCCGCCAAGCCGGCCTGTATCCTCGCCCTGGGCGCCAAGGCCGCCGTGGTGGCCAAAACCTGGACCCAAGACAGCGGCCAGCCGCCGGTGCTCTTCGCCCTGGTCCTCAACTGGCGGCGCTACGGGCTCGATCAAGCGCCCAACATCGCCGGAATAGAAGCGGAAGTGGCCCACGCCACCCAACTGGCCAACGTGAAGATGTTGCTGCCCGGCATCAAACGGGTGGGGGTGATCTACAACGAAGAGCAGTCCGGCGCCCTGATGGCCGAGGCCCGCAAGGCGGCCGCGCTCTTAGGGCTTGAATTGGTGGAGGCAACGATTGATCGGCCAGAAGAATTCGCCAGCGCCTTCCGCACGATGGCCGACAAGGTGGACGCCTTTTGGATGATGAGCGATCCCGTGGCCTACACCCTGCAAAACATCGCCTGGCTCAAGGACCGCTGCATCCGCTACCGCATGGTCTGTATCGGCCAGTCGGCCAACATCGCCCGCGCAGGCCTGCTCGTAGCGGTGGATGTGGATCTCGTCGCCGTGGGCGCGCAAGCCGCCGATCTGGCCCGCGCCATCGTTCTCCACGGCAAAACGCCCCAGGAAATCGGCATCATGCCTCCCCTGAGCACCAGAATCATCGTCAACCTGCGCACGGCCAGAGCCATTGATCTCGCCCTTGAACCAAAGGCCCTGGACCTGGCGACCTTGGTCCTCGACCGCTGATCCTGGCCATGAAACCAGACGGCTTGCGCACGCCAACCCAGTTCAAAACCTTTCTTCCCAGGCTCGTTACCGGCCGGGCGCGGGTGGGGGTTTACCTTTTCACCATGAACCTCCTCTTGCTGGGAATCCTGTTTCCCCTGGTCAGTTATTCCTTTCTCAACAAGACCGCCCGGTTCCGCGACGTGCAGATGGAGCAGGCCGTCAGCCAGATGCGGGCCGACCTGCGGCGGCGGGGTGAATCCCTTACCCGGAGCCTGGCGGTGAGCGCCAGCCAGGCAGTGGCCGGCTTTGATTACAGCTTTCTCAACATTCTCATGCGCCAGGTCAGCCACCGGGATCCAGAACTCCTCTACTGCATCGCAATGGACGCCAACCGCATGGCCATTGCCCACAGCAACGCCGCGAAACAAGGCACGGTCCTCGACGACCCCTTGGCGCACAACGCCGCCCAGTTTCTCGCCTCGCTCGCCGACCACAAAAACCCCGCCGCCTCGGTCGGCTTTTTTGAAGGCACGATCCAACTGGGAGAGCAAGAGATACCGGTCCTGGAAGTGATGGTGCCCTTTTACAATGGCACCCGCCTCTGGGGGGTGGTGCGCAGCGGCTATTCGCTCGCCGGCCTCGAGCGCCAGATCGAACGGGCGAAAAAGGAGTGGGCCGCGCAGATGCGCGATCTTCGCCTCTCCTTGCTGGCCATCAGCGGCGCGGCCCTGGCCGCGGGGCTTCTCATCGCTATGGTCTTTTCCCGCCTGCTTCTCGGCTCGATCAACCGTTTGAGCCAGGGCGTGGAGCGTGTCTCCGGGGGAGATCTCGCCAGCACCATCGATCTCCGCAAGGTCTTTGGCGCAGAGTTCCGCCAATGGGCCGAGACGTTCAACAACATGACCGCTGAGCTGCGCCGCAGCTATCAGACCCTGGAAGAGTACTCCCATTCCCTGGAAGCCAAGGTCGCCGCCCGCACCAAGGAACTGGAAAAGGCCCAGGAAGAACTCGTGCGCCAGGCCCACGAGGCGGGCATGGCCGAAATGGCGGTGGGCGTGCTGCACAATATCGGCAACGCCATCACGCCAGCCAAGGTCCTGGTCTCCCTCGTGCTGCGACAGCTCAAAAAGAGCCCGCTGCGCTCTGGTCTCGACGAGGTGTTCCAGCAAGTGCAAAAAGAGCTGGCGCAACCCGGCGCATTATCAGAAGAGGAACGCCGCCGCCTGATCGAGGTGGCGCGCCTCCTGCCCACAGGGATACGCGAGGAGTACGACCGGTTCATCGCCGAGATGGAACGTGTGCGCACCAAACACGAACACATCGAATCGGTGATCGGCCTGCAGATGCGCTACGCCCGGGTGGTGACGACCAAGGAAGAGGTGGACGCCAACCAGGTCATCAACGACGCCCTCCAGATCCTGGAGGAGGCGCTACGCAACCGGAACGTGGAGGTCGAACGCCGGTTCGGCGACCTGCCGCCCGTGGCGATGGAGCAAGCCCGCCTCTTGCAAATATTCATCAACCTGATAAAAAACGCCTACGAGGCGATGGAGGCGCCGGAAATCGCCGAAAAACGCCTGACGATCACCACCACCGTGGAAGAGGAGGGGAAGCGGGTGGTGGTGTCGGTCAAGGACACCGGCGTGGGCTTTGAGCCGCAGATGGCGGAGCGGTTGTTCCGTTTCGGCTTTACCACCAAGGCGTCGGGCTCGGGTTTCGGACTCCATTCCTGCGCCAACTACCTGCTGGCCAACGACGGCACGATCACCGCCCGCAGCGACGGGCCGGGCCAGGGGGCTGAGTTCGTTGTCTCGCTACCCGCCGCCCGGCCGGCCGAAGGCGAGTAGGCCGTTTGGCGGAAACCATCTCACAGCCCGTTGGAAACCGGGCCGTGTGCCGACGGCCGGAAAAGCCAGGACGGCTTTTCCGGCGGACTACTAAAGGAGGGGAAAACCATGCCGTACAACAACCGCATCCTCGCCATCGACGACGAGGAGGAGATCCTGGAGCTGTTTGTCAAGATCCTCGCCGGCGGCACCAGGGAGCCGTCCCAGGAGTTGGACGCCCTGGCAAGACTGCTCCGCCGGGACGACGACCCCGGCGCAGACCAGACGCGGCGGTTCCAGGTGACCACCGCCAGCCAGGGTGAGCAAGGCGTGGCCCTGGTCCGCCAGGCGGTGGAGGAGGGCAGGCCTTATTCCGTGGTTTTTGTGGACATGCGGATGCCGCCGGGCTGGGACGGCATCCGGACCATCAAAGAGATCCATCGGCTGGACAGGTTTGTCCAGATCGTCGTGGTCACCGCCTATTCCGATGTCTCCATCAGTGAGGTGGTCAGCCGGGTCGGTTTCACCGACCGGTTGCTCTACCTGAAAAAACCGTTCGACGACGAAGAGATCCTCCAGCTCGCCGACTCGCTCTCCATGCGCTGGAACCTGGAGAAAAAGGTGCGCGATTTTGTGCGTATCTTGGAGGGGATCTTCAACAGCCTGGCCGATCTCGATCTCACCGGCGACGAGGAGGCCCTGCGGCCCTTTCTGCAGAAAATCCTTGGCCAGCTCGGCGATTTTCTCGATACGCCAGACGTGTTTTTGGCCAAGATCATCGACGAGCAGGTGCACTTCCGCGTCGGCCTTGGCAGGTTCGCCAACGGGATCACCCTGAAGCCCGCCTTTCAGGAGATCATCCGCCGGGTGCAACGGGACGAACGGGTCAACGATATCTTCCGGGTGGACAAGTATCTGGTGGTGCCGGTGATCCTGCGGAGCTGCCGCAACGTGGTGGTGGGCGCGATCCACGAACGCCAGATCGACGGCATGGACCAACTGCTCGAGGTGCTGGCCGCCAACACGGCCAAGATTCTCGACCAGGGATCGCAGATCCACAGCCTGTGCAACGAGGTGCGCTCGCTCAAGGAGCGGGAGCGGCAACTCCTCGAGCGGCTGCGGCAGTACGAAGCGCGGCTGCAGGCGGACGGCTGAGGCTGTCTCTTATACACATCTGACGCTG
>WFOD01000278.1 GCA_015488275.1 Deltaproteobacteria bacterium | reverse complement strand
GGGAAAGCTCTCCGCCCGAGGCGATCTTGGCCAGTGGCCGGGGCGGCTCGCCGGGATTGGCCGAGAAAAAGAACTCCGGCTGATCGGCGCCCCGCGGGCCAATATCGGCCAGGCGCAGCGCGCTCTCGCCAGCAAAACGGACCTCAAAGCGCGCTCCGGTCATGCCGAGAGCGGCCAACTCGTCACGCCTGGCGGCCGCCAGGCGGCGGGCGGCTTGTTGCCGCCGGGTGCGGAGGTCGCGGGCAAGCTCCAGCAGCCGGTCGGCAGCTCCTTTCTCTTCCTGCGCCAAGCGCGCAAGATCGTCGTCCAACCGTTCGAGACGGCTCAGCTCCTCCCGCGCCTGAGCAAGAAAATCCAAAACGTCCTCCAGCGTTGAGCCGTATTTTCGCTTGAGCCGGAAAAGGCAGTCCAACCGGGCGCACACCTCGTCGAGCCGGTGCGGATCGCTCTCAAGGCCGTCAACATACCGCCGCAGCTCTGCGGCCACGTCTTCAAGGCGGTAGCAGCACTCGGCCAGTTCCGAGGCAAGAGGAGCGGCCGTGGGGTCGAAACGGGCCGCCTCCTCCAGGTCTTTGCGGGTCAGGTGCAGCAAATCGGCCAGGGCGGCATCGATACGGCGGCGTCCCTCAACAGCAATGCGCCGCAGGCGGTCGCCGGCCCGCAGCCGATCCTTTTCCTGAACCAGGGCCTCGTCCTCGCCCGGTTGGGGCGCGGCCTGCTCGATCTCCTCGCACTGGTAACGCAAAAAATCGATCCGCTGCTCCCGCTCACGCCGTTTCTCCTCCAACCGCCGCCGCTCGTCGTGCAAGGCGCGCCAGGCGCGGTAGGCTCCGGCCACCTCACGCCTTGCCTCCTCCAACCCGCCCACAGCGTCGAGCACTTCAAGATGGGCCGCCGGCCGGATGAGCACCTGGTGCTCATGCTGGCCAGCCACGGAAAAGAGCCCCTCGCTCAGGCGGGCGGCCAGGCGGGCGGTGGCCAACTGGCCGTTGCAGTAATACCGACTCTTGCCCGCAGCAGGAATCACCCGGCGCAGCACCAATTCGCCCTCAGCCTCGATACCCGCATCGACGAGCAGGCGGCGGACCGGCTCGCCGATGGCGAACCGGGCCTCGATCACCGCCCGTTCGGCGCCGGCGCGCACCACCCCGCCGCCGGCCCGCTGGCCGGCGAGGAGATGGACCGCCTGCAGGAGAATGGACTTGCCCGCCCCGGTCTCGCCGGTGAAGACCGAAAAACCGGGCGCAAACCTCAGGCGCAGCTCTTCGATCAGGGCCAGGTTCTTGACGTAGAGTTCCCGTAACATCGGCCCCAACATACCCGATTCCAGCGCGATATTCCAGGGAAAGAGCCAAGGAATTCGTAAGGTTGGCCGAAACTTTGTTTTGGCCGACCGTGGTCGAAAAAGTCAGGGACGACTTTTTCGGCGGACTGTTAATGAATCGGCTATAATAAATCCCGCAATCAGCTACCGGAGGAGATTCCCCGCACCCGAAATCCGCACTTTGGAGGGAACCTCGCCTTCCTTTTCCGTCTCGGAACTCTTATGCGCCGCTGTCTCTGTATCTTTTTCTGCTGCCTTCTGCTCCTCGCCTCCCCTATCCGCCTCCTCGCCTTTTCCGTGCAGGAGGAGCGCGAGCTGGGGCAAAAGCTCCTTTCCCTGGTCCGCCGCCAGTTCAAGGTCCTCGACGACCCTGACCTCACCCAGTACATCAGCGGCCTGGGAAACGAACTCCTCGCCCAGGTGGGGCCACGCTACTTCGACTATCATTTCTTCATTGTCGCCAGCCGGGAGTTCAACGCCTTCGCCGCGCCCTCTGGCCTCATCTTTCTCAACTCCGGCCTGATCGAGGCCACCCACACAGAAGATGAGCTGGCCTCGGTCCTGGCGCACGAAATCGGCCACGTGCGCCAGCGCCACATCGCCCGGCGGATCGCCAAAAACAAAAAGGTCTCCCTGGGCACCGCAGCGTTGATGATCATCGGCGCGGCAGTGGGGGGCGGCCCCCTGGGCGAGGCCCTGATCACCGGCTCGATGGCCGCGGGCCAGTCCCTGAACCTCTACTTTAGCCGCAAGGACGAAGAAGAGGCCGACCGCCTTGCCTATGCCTGGATGCGCGCCGACCATCGCGATCCCCGGGCCATGCTCTCCATGATCCGCACCATGCAGCGCCTGGCCAAATACCGCTCCGACCAACCGCCGCCCTATCTGCTCACCCATCCAGAGCCGCAGCGGCGGGCTGGCTATATCCGGGACCTGTTGAGCGCCCTGCCCGCGGACCCGGCCCCGCCGCCCCGCGACGAGTTCGCCTTCCAGCGGTTTCGGGCACGGGTGCTGGCCTTGACCGAGGATCTCGCCCGGCGCAGGCAACGCTACCGCCGGCTGCAAGACCCCGTCTGGTCGGCCTATGGCCTTGCCCTGGTGGCGATGGACGAGGCAAGATACGACGAGGCGGAACGCCTGCTGGCCAAAGTGCGGCAACGGTACGCCGACCAGCCGATCCTCGACGCCGACTTGGCCCGTATCGCCTACGCCCGCCGGGACCTGCGCCGCGCCCGCAAGCTGCTCGAGGAAGCGCGCCGCCGCGCGCCCGCCGATCTCTACATCCTCTGGCTGCTGGCGCGGATCGAGGAGAGCACCGGCGCGCAGGAAGCGGCAGCCGCCCTGTACGAGCAACTGGTGGCCGCCCTGCCCGACTACCCCGAACCCTACCTGCGTCTGGCCCGCCTTCACTCGGCGGCGGGCCGACGTGGCAAGGGACTGTACTTTCTCGCATACTCCTTTTG
>WFOD01000277.1 GCA_015488275.1 Deltaproteobacteria bacterium | reverse complement strand
TCTTTGTCCTTATCCTTGTCCTTGTCTCCACAGCGCTCTCCATCGCCATGCGCGGCGGCCAGGGACCATACTTGCCAGCCCGTGTCTGCGGCTGGCGGCGAAAGGGTGTTGAGCGGCAACCGCCCGCCGAGGACAAAGAGAACGAGGACGAGGAGAGAGATGAGCTTCAATACGGTGGACATGACGGCCCTCCAGGCGAAGATGATTGTCTGATTGCTCTTACTTTTCATTATACCACATTTTGGGCGGGTAAAGGCAATATGCGTCGGACGGTGGGGGGTCAAGAGCGTTCAGGCAGACCTGGCCGGACGCGCACTGTCTTTTCCTTGCGGATGCTCACCGTGCCCCGCTTGGCGCCTTGCGGTTTGCGGACGAATTTCGCCCGCGTGACGCTCACCGTCACCTGGCCGGCCTTTTGGGCCTTTGAGTGCCAGGCGGCAATGGCGGCTGCCCGCCGCACCACCTCCCGTCCCGGCTCTTCCTTTCCCCGCACCGGCACGATGACGTGGCTTCCGGGGACGCCGCGTACATGCAGCCAAAGATCGTTGCCCCGGGCGAGGCGGAAGGTGACGATCTCGTTGTCCGCGTCGGTCCGGCCGACGATCGCCTGCCAGCCGTCGCCAAGGTTGTAGGTGAGGGTGCGGGCCTCCAAAGATGGACGCTTGGAATCGGTCATGGCCTGCGGCGGGATTGGCGTGATGCTTCGGACGGGGCGAGGAGCCAGGCCGCCAGGTTGCGGGCGAGCTGCGCGTTGCCGTTGGTGAGAAACTGGTTTTGGAAGATGGCGTCGTCGCCAAAGACCACGTAAGCCCCGCGGCCGAGACTGCCCACTGCCGCCACGCCCAGCACCTGTTGGGGATCGCCGGCGTCCCGTTGCCCGTTCCGGTTGAGATCCACCCACGCCTTGGCCGATGTCCTGGCGATGATCCGCGCTTGGGCGTCGGCGTTGAGCAGGGCCCAACAGCCGTACACGGCAAAGTTTTGCAGGTTGCGGGTCAGGGGATGGCGCGCGAGGTCGCTGACCAAGAAATCCCGCGCCTCGTCCTTTAATAGGCCGGTTTCCTCTCTGATCGCGCCGTTGGAGGCGTAGAGATGGAGGCGGTTGATAAGGGCGTTGACCGGCATGGGGATATGGAGCATGAGCGCCAGTCTGCCGCCGGCAAAAAGAAAGTTGACGATGGCGTCTTGTTCGGCGCGGGAGAACGGCTTGAAGGGGCCGGAGATCACGAGCGCGCTGGCCGCCTGTAACCGTTTGGGCGTCAGCGGCGCTGTGGTGGCGCGGACCGTGGCGCCCTGCTCGGCGAAGACCGCCGCCAGGTTGGAGAGCTGGAGGGGGCCCTGCTGGTTGATGACAAAGTGCTGGCCGTGACCCTGGTCAAAAAGCACCAAGGGCTTGGCGGCTGAGGCCCCTTGGGCCGTGGCGGCCAGGAGGAAGAGCAGGATGTTGGCGAACAAGCAAGAGGGCCAGGAGCGACCGAGGGCCATGACGACCTCCATTGGCTTTGGCGCGGAGCGCCTGGGAGCTGTGAATTCCACGGCTCTTTTTGTATTTCCCCAGCCGGTCGCCGCGCCGGAGCCTCCAGGGGTGGAGTGCGCTGGTGGCGGCCGGTTCGGGATGCGCTTGCAAAATGATGGCATCCGTACCATCATACCAGATGATGGTGGAGATTGTGATAGTTGACGCGAAACAATGGCGACAGCCTGGGAGCGATACGTTTGCAGGCCGTTGTGCAAGAGGTTGCCATGTCCCACGGTAAGGAGCGAGCGACCAGCGATAAGCTGGGCTTGAGCGCAGAGGAGGGGCGGGCGTTGGCGCGCTACGCCCGCGCCGTCTTGGAGGAGCGGCTGGCCGGGCGGCCGGTGCCTGCGCCGGTGCGGCAGGCAGTGGCCGGCCCGGTCTTTGACCGGCGGGCCGGCGTGTTTGTCACCCTCACCAAGAGCGGCGCGTTGCGAGGCTGCATCGGCACCCTTGTCGGCGTGCAGTCGATCCGGCGGTCGGTGGCCGAAAACGCGGTGAACGCCGCCTTGCACGACTATCGTTTCCCTCCGGTGACAGCTGGGGAGCTCGCCGATTTGCGTATCGAGGTGAGTGTGCTGTCAGAGCCGGAGCCACTGGTGTTCCGCGACCCCGGGGATCTTGTGTCCCGGCTGCGGCCTGGGATCGACGGCGTGATCCTTGAAGCGGCCGGCCGGCGGGCGACCTTCTTGCCGCAGGTGTGGGAGCAGTTGCCCCGGCCGGAAGACTTTCTTTCCCAACTCTGCCGTAAGGCTGGCCTGGCGGGCGATTGCTGGCGACAGGGCGGGGTAGGGGTGCAGGTCTACCAGGTGCAGAAGTTTGGCGAGGATGGTTGAGAACCTCGTTCGCTAGCAGCCCGTTGAAAAACGGGCTGTGTGCGGCACAGGGACGTGCCGCCG
>WFOD01000276.1 GCA_015488275.1 Deltaproteobacteria bacterium | reverse complement strand
GTGCTCGTGCACCTGCGCAAGATCCAGGGCGCGGCCATCCGGCGCAACGTCAAGCGGATTGTCTGCGATCTGCCGCTTGACATCGCCACCTACATGTTGAACCGTAAACGGGCCGAGTTGGGCACCGGATCTACGGCGTTGCCGCCCGGCTTACGTAAGTACGCTGCGCCGAGCGGTGCCTAGCATCTCCGGTACCCCGTAACCTCTTACGGGGCGAGGTTTTTTCAGGAAATCACCGCCGGGAGGCCCTGTGACCAGTTACGACTGAGACGCACACAGCCCGTTTTTCAACGGGTTGCCATCAGCCGCCATCTTCACCCTCACGCCCTGGAGCGCGCGCCTGGTGCGGGGCGCGCTTGCCGCCCAAGAGCCGTACCGCCACGATGCTGATCTCGTACAGCAACACGATTGGTCCGGCCATGAGCAGTTGATTGACCACATCGGGCGTGGGAGTGACCACTGCGGCGACGACAAAGGCGGCGAGCACGGCGTAACGGCGAAACCCTGCCAGTTTTTGCGCGTCGATCACACCCACGCGGGCGAGAAAGACCATGAGCACCGGCAGCTCGAAGATACAGCCAAAGGCGATGAGCAGGCGCAGAGAAAGAGAAAAGTACTCCTTGACACTGGGAAGGATGCGCAAGTGGTCGGTGGCGTAACCGGCGAGAAACCGGAAGGCGGGCGGAAAGACCACGTAGTAGGCAAAGGCGCAGCCAGCCAAAAAGCACAGGGTGGAAAACAGGGAAAAGGGGAGGAGAATGCGCTTTTCGTGCCGGTAGAGGCCAGGGGCGATAAAGGACCACAACTGCCAAAAGATCACCGGGCTGGCCAACAGGAGGCCGCCGACCAGGCTGACCTTCAGATAAAAAAAAACCCTTCCTGATACGCAGTGAAGATAAGCGTGCTGCCCGGAGGAAGGACCGCTTTCAGGGGGCGAAAAAAGAAATCGGCCAGCCACTCGGCCTTACCGTAGCTCAAGGCAAAGCCCACCCCCACGGCGGCGAGGCTCACGACAAGGCAGCGGCGCAGATCGGCCAAGTGCTCGGTGAGCGGCTGCTGGGGCAGTTCTTCGTTGGGAAGTTGGGGAGAGGCGGTCATGGACGGCTGGCCCGGAGAATTGACAGACGACAGCGCTTTCTTGTGGCAAAATCGGCGGCGGTAGTCTACAACAGGGAAGGTCTCCGGTCAACGTTCGATGGAGGAAAACATGGCGACACGTGTCTCCTGCGCCAAACGCATCTTGGTCACCGGCGGGGCCGGCTTTTTGGGCAGCCATCTTTGCGAGAGGCTGCTGGCCGACGGACATGAGGTGCTCTGCGTGGACAACTGCTTCACCGGCCGCCGGCACAACATCTCCCATCTGCTCGGCCAGCCGCTCTTCGAGTTCCTCCGGCACGACATCACCTTTCCCCTGTACATAGAAGTGGACGAAATCTACAACCTTGCCTGTCCCGCCTCCCCTATCCATTACCAGTTCGATCCGGTGCAGACCACCAAGACCTCGGTCCACGGGGCGATTAACATGCTGGGCCTGGCCAAAAGGGTGCGGGCCAAAATCATGCAAGCCTCGACCAGCGAGGTGTACGGCGATCCTGAAGTCCATCCCCAACCAGAAAGCTACTGGGGCCGCGTGAACCCCATCGGCCCCCGGGCCTGCTACGACGAAGGCAAACGGTGCGCAGAGACCCTCTTTTTCGACTACCACCGCCAGCACAACCTGCGGATCAAAGTGGCGCGCATCTTCAACACCTACGGCCCGCGGATGCACCCCAACGACGGTCGGGTGGTGAGCAACTTCATCGTCCAGGCCCTGCGGGGAGAGGACCTCACGGTGTACGGCGACGGCAGCCAGACCCGCAGCTTTTGCTACGTCGATGACATGATCGACGGATTCCTCCGCCTCATGGCCACGCCGGACGACGTGACCGGGCCGGTCAACCTGGGCAATCCCACGGAGTGCTCCATGTTGGAGCTGGCGGAGATGATCCTCCGCCTCACCGGCAGCCGCTCCCGCATCGTCCACCGCCCCTTGCCAGAAAACGATCCGCGGCAGCGCCGGCCCGACATCTCGCTCGCCGGGCAGGTGCTCGACTGGCGGCCCACCGTCTGCTTGGAAGATGGGCTCAAACGGACCATCGCCTACTTCCGCGACCTCCTCGCCGGTCCATGACCGCTGCGGGCAACATCCCCTCGTCAACCGCCATGTCTCTTTCCCCTCGCACGCCGTCCCCCTCCAGCGCCAGCGCGTCAGCTCCGCCCGCGGCCCTCGCCGCCCCGGTCCTCCCCTTAGTCCGCCTTGTCACCATGCTCTTTCTGGCCACCCCCTTGGACGATCCGGCCGAACTCCTTGGCCAGCTTCCCTCGCCCGTCGACACAGGCGATGTTACCTACGCCGACCCGGCGGCTGCTCTTGCTCCGTATGAGGACATCTTGACCGATCTCACCCTGTTCAAGACCGACGCTCCCCTTCCCGCCACCATCCTTGAGGTCAACGGCGAACCGGCCGACCGGATCTCCGCCTTGGACTGCTGGCTTGGCCAGCGGATCCTGGAACGGGAGCTCGAGGCGATCAACACCCTGCTCTGCGGCCCGTGCCACTGCGATCTCTGCTGCACTGGCCCCACGGGTGAGCAGTTTTTTTTCGAAATCCCCCTGCAAGATCAAGAGCTGGCCCTGTTTCCCTCACTGGATCACATCGATACGCCAGCAAGCCGGAAGGCCACAGCCTACGACGAGCCACCGCTCAACATCAACGGCCGGCCCTTCTACCAGCGCACCTCCCCTTGTCTGATCCGTTGGCGCACCGGGCCGAGCCTCATTCTGCCCCGCGGCAGCCGCTGTCCCCGACTTGACCAAGGCCGCTGCGCCGTGTACCCCCAACGTCCCCAGGTCTGCCGCCGGCCGCAGATCTTTCCCTATCTCCTGGAAGCAGAAAAGCCGCAGCAAGGCGCAGCCCGCACCTTTCGCATCCGCCGCACGTTGCTCGCCGTGTGGGACTGTCCCTACGTGCGGCGGCTGGAGGACGCCATCGCCGCCTACGGCCGCCTCTGCGGCCTTGAGGTGCTCTTCAGGACGAACAAGGGGTAAACCGCAAGGCGGCTATACCGCCTCAGCGAGAAGATCTGCCTTACTGTTGTCGCCGCCACAGTTTCCACAACGGATCGATACGGCGGATCTGCCGACGCTGCAAATAGCGCCAATGAATCGCAGGGACGGGCAAGGAGGCCGGGGCCAGGGGAAGCCTCAACTCTCCTGTGGCGCATACCGCCACCTGCACCGGCACGTCAAAGGGCTCGCTGGGCAGAGGGTCGGCGGCAAGATCTCCGGCCGAGGCCAGGCAGCCCACTGACAACACCGTTGGGGCCAGCCCTTGCCAGGCGGCCAACAGGGCCATGGCAAGATCAAAAAAACCGTCGCCAGGCCCCAGGCGCACGCCGGCACGATCGATGCGCAAGGCATCGGTCACCGCCACCTCGACCGGCCAGCGGCAGAGGCCTTCTTCGCTGAGTCGGCGGGCGAAACGCCGGGCGCCTTTGGGGGTGACAGCGTGGGAAAGCCGGGCAAAGGGAACGCTGCGGGGAGGAAAGAGCAGAAAGCCGCGGCGCAGGGATGCGCTCGGCATCAGCAAGGCCTTGCCGTCCGCCAGCACGTTGATCCGCACCTGTCGCAGCAAAGGCGAAGGCCCGACAAACACCGTACGGGCGGCCCGGTACCATTCCGCCCGCCGCACCTGCTCTGCCAACCGGCCGTAACTCGCGTCACAGCACGCCGGTGACGGCAAGGCGGCGCGGAGTTCCGCCTTCCGGGCCGCTGCATCACCTCCCCACGACATTGGCCAGGGTCAGGAAGGACTAGAGGGAGAGGCGGGGGGCGGTCTTTTTCACCGCAGAGAGGATGTGTACCGGCGCAAGCCCCGCCTCCTGGTGAAGCTGGGCCCGCAACCGGGCCACGCGGTCTTTGATAGTGGCGGAAGAGGCGGGCCGCGCTCCAGCCAACCTGGCGGCAGGGGGCGCGGGGACTTGCCGCCGCAAACGAGCAAAACCGTAGCGGACCAACCTTTCCACATCGTCCCACATGGCTTCGCTCCCCATGATCGCCACGATCAGGGCCCGGCCGTTGCGCTCAAACTTGCCTACATAGGTCTGGCGGGCGGCCCTGGTGTAACCGGTCTTGCCCCCCACCGCGCCGCGGATACGCCAGAGGGCCTTGTTGTGGTTGACCAGTGTCCGGCCAAAGCCGGCCCGTTTTTTGGCGCGGCTTACCCGGCGGGCAAACTCTGGGTGGCGCATGGCCTGCCCGAACATGACGGCAAGATCGCGGGCCGTGGAATATTGGCCACGGGCGGTCAGGCCGCTCGCCGTGCGACAAACGGTGTTACGGGCTCCAAGGTGCCGGGCCTTGGCGGTCATCTTCCGGGCAAACGCCTGCTCTGAGCCGGCAATCCACTCGGCCAGGGCCACACTAGCGTCATTGGCCGAGGCGAGCAGCACTGCGTCCACCAAGTCGCCGGCCCAGTACCACTTGCCCGGTTCGAGGTAGACCTTGGACCGCGGCATACGGGCCGCCCGGCGGCTCACCGTGACCTTGGCCCGAGCGTCCAGGGTCTCAAGGGCGATGAGGCCGGTAAGGACCTTGATCGTCGAGGCCGGCTGGCGGGGCATGTCAGGATTACGGGCAAAAAGGACCTCGCCCGTATTGGCGTCGAGCACCACCGCGCTCTTGGCCGAGAGGTACCGGAGGAGCCGGCTGCTGGAATAGCGCGCCCTGGCGGCCGAGCTCTGGCGTTCGGGGGGAGAGGGCCGCCATTTATGAGGGGGAGAGGGCCGCCATTTATGAACCGAGGCGAGGAGACGGGGAGCGGCGGCACAGACGGGAGAAGGGGCGAAAAAAAGCACGCCCAGCAGGACAAGGGCAAGACCAACGGCGAGCCTCGAATCTGGACGCCACCTTTCTGACATGCATCCTCCCTTATCCTTCGCGTCTAGGGACGCCCTGCGACCACATATCCGGTCCGCGATACCGCAGCATCGTAACTGATCACAGAGCACCCCTCACGTATGCCGGAGTCGCGGCTTTGCAGGCCGGGTATGTGGTTACAGCCCCACACTGGGTCTTTTTATACAAGCAGGGGCGGCCGAACTTCAAGAACTTTTTTCCCTTTTTACTCTATTCTGGCGAAATAGCGTGCAAAAAAACCACCAACCACTTTTCTTCCCCTGGTGTTTGTTGCGTTTTTTTGCCAGTGGCACTACCTTGAATAACTATGATCCAGTGGCACGCAACCTTTTCCTCCCGCCCTTTGCGCGCCTGCTGGCGCAACATCGCCGGCCTGCCCCTGGGCATCATTGCCAACGGGCGCGTCCTCGTTCATCTCTCCTTTGACGCCCATCGCCACCAACAGGCGAGAACCCGTCTTTCCCGGGCCGGCTTGGCGGCTACCGACGGCCTGCCCGCACCGCAACTGCTCGAAATTCTGCACGCCTTGGCAGCGGGAGACCTTGCGCCCACGCCGGTGCCCTGCAGCTCATGGTTCTGCCGCCAAGCCACGCCTTTCCAGCAGCGTGTGTGGCGGGAACTCGCCGCTATTCCCAGGGGCACGACCCAAACCTACGGCGAGCTTGCCCGGCACCTCGGCAACCCTGGGCTGGCGCGCGCCGTGGGCAACGCCTGCCATCATAATCCCCTGGCCCTGGTGCTGCCTTGCCACCGGGTAGTGGCAGCCGCTTCTCTTGGCGGCTTTGCCGGTCCAGCGAGGATCAAACAACTGCTGCTTTTGCGGGAGAAGGTTAAAGCATCTCGATAATCGCTTCGGCGATTTTGTCCAAAGGAAGGACCTTTTCCGCCGCTCCCAAGGCGATGGCCTCTTTGGGCATACCAAAAACCACGCTGGTGCGCTCATCCTGGGCAATGGTCCGGGCGCCGGCCTGGCGCATCTTGAGCAGCCCCTCGGCGCCGTCCTTCCCCATGCCGGTAAGAAGCACGCCAATGGCGTTGGCCCCGCCATAGGCGGCCACCGAGTTGAAGAGCACGTCCACTGCCGGCCGCTGGTGCCAGACCAGCGGCCCCTTGCGCACGTTGACATAGTAGCGGGCGCCGCTACGGCGCATCATCATGTGGAAGTTGCCCGGCGCCAGCAAGGCTGTGCCCGGGATCACCGAATCCCCGTCTGCCGCCTCCTTGACCCGGATCTGGCACAGCGAGTCCAGCCGTTTGGCAAAGCTGGTGGTGAACTTGGCCGGCATGTGCTGGACGATGACAATTCCGGCGATCGAGGGAGGAAAACGCCGCACCACCTCAAGAATCGCCTCGGTGCCGCCGGTGGAGGCGCCGATGGCGATCACCTTATTGGTCGTCTTGGTGAGCGAAAGCGTCTTGGGAGGAGCGGCGGCCCGCCGGCGGGTCGCCACTTCGGCCCTGGCCTTGACGTTGACCCGCGCCGCGGCTCGGATCTTATCCGCCAACTGCAGGGTCATGTCCCCCACGGAAAACGAGCCGCCCGGCTTGCACATCACCTCCACGGCCCCCGCCTCCAGGGCCTCCATCGCCATCTCGCCCCCCTCCTGGGTCAAAGAGCTGACGATGATCACTGGCAAGGGATAATGGGCCATGAGCTTGCGCAGGAAGGTAAGCCCATCCATGCGCGGCATCTCGATATCCAAGGTAATGACGTCAGGTTTAAGACTGACGATCTTTTCCCGCGCCACATAGGGATCAGGGGCGGTTCCCACCACCTCGATGTCTGGCTCTTTGGCGAGCCCTTCGGAAAGCAACTTGCGGACAACGGCGGAGTCGTCAACGATGAGTACGCGGACCGGAGGCATAGGGCACCTCTAGAGGTTGAGCACTTCCTGGGCCTTTTCCAACTCAAACAAAAGATCGGCCATACAGCTTTCAATGGTGGCGGCATCAATGCCAAACTTCTTCATTCCTTCCCCCTGAAGGCGGGTGGCCAACCCATCCGCGCCGCCGCCGATGCCCAGCGAGACCACCACGGCGTTGGCCAAGGCGATGGTGGCGGCGAGCGGCCCCTTCTCCAGGGCGTCTGGATCGTGATGGCAGCGGACCGCAGTGGCCATTTCCGGATCAAACTCCCATTTCTCCAGGATCATGCCGCCAAGCTCGGCGTGGGTCATGCCCAGCACCTTTTGCTCCGCCTCCACAAAACTCATCTTTTTCACATCCACCATCACCAAGATCCGTTTGAGCTCATCGGCGACAAAGGAGCTCATGAACCGCTTGCCAATGTCGTGCAACAGGGCGGAGGTGAAGGCGGCGGAAGGATTGGCGCCCGCGATCTTTGGCGCCAGTTGTCGGGCCACCACAGCGCAGGCCACCGAATGTTTCCACAGGTCTCCTTGGCCCAGATCGTACCCGGCCCCGACGGTGCCTTTATAGAACTTGGCCGAACTGCTGGTGATGATCACATCCTTGAGCTCATCCTGGCCAAGAACCACCAACGCCTCGTCCAGGGAGGTGATCTTGCGGTGCAGGCCGAACAGGGCTGAATTACAGATCTTTAAAATGTTGGCCGTGATGGCCGCATCGTACTGGATGATCTCGGCCAGATCCGCTGCCTTGACCGAGGGATCGTCCAGCATGGCCAGCACCCGATGGGCCACCTTGGGAAAAGGCGGCACCGCCTTCGCCATCATCAAAATCTCGTCCACACGGCTCATAGTTCGAACTCTCCTCTTCCCGACACCTTCAGTACCGTCCGGCCCGTCCCCACCTCAAGACTCACGGTCCGGTTGACGTTCCCGCCGACATCCTGCTTGGCAATAGCAATCTTGTTTTTGGCGAACATCCTGGTCAGGATCTCGTAGTTCCGCTTACCGATGTTGAAGATCCCAGCAGTGTCCATCACCTGGGAGCCGCCCACCACCTTGGTGATCAACCGGTTCTTGTCGGCGCCCAAGGCGTAGGCCGCCTTGAACAGGGCCGGCACGCCGGTGACCGCGAACATGTACGGCTTTTCCTGCGCCTTGGCCTTGTCCGGACCAGGGTCAGGGAGCATGTAGTGGAGCATCCCCCCCACCTTGGCCACGGGATCCCAGATCACCACCCCGATGCAGGAGCCCAGGGAGTACGTAATCAGGACGTCG
Organism: Deltaproteobacteria bacterium; assembly: GCA_015488275.1. GTDB lineage: Bacteria > Desulfobacterota > Desulfobulbia > Desulfobulbales > S012-135 > S012-135. Next base: position 9,419 of record WFOD01000276.1, on the reverse strand, counting down.
GCCGGTTTCTTGCTGACCTTCATGTCGGCAATGCCAACGACTACTTTCATAACATACCCTTTAACGATTATTTCCGGAAAATAGTGGCCTCCACCGGCCGGAAGCGGTGATCGAGGCTTGAAATGCTCTCAGAATGGCCGATCACGAGATAGCCGTTCTGCACCAGGCAATCGTAAAACTTGTTGACCAGCTTTTCCTGCGTTGATCGGTCAAAGTAGATCATCACGTTGCGGCAAAAAATGATGTGCATTTCGTCACGCCAAGGGAACCGGTCCATCAAGTTGAACCGCTGGAACCGAATGTTCTCCTGCAGGATCGGCTTGACCTTCACATAGCCGGCGGACCGGCCCACGCCGCGCATGAAGTAACGCTTGAGATAGGCCTGGGGCACGGTGGCCACCTGTTCCTTGGCGTACACTCCCCGCCGGGCGATATCGAGCACCCGGGTAGAGATATCAGTAGCCAAGATCTGAAACGCCCCCTTTCTGCCCTGGTAGTATTCGTTGAGCACCATTGCCAAGGTGTACGGCTCCTCGCCAGAGGAGCAGGCGGCAGACCACACACACAGGGGCCGCCGGCCACCGGCGAGAAGAGGGTCAAGAGAGGGCAACAGCCGGTCGGTGAGGGCGGAGAAGTGGGCCTGTTCGCGAAAAAACGACGTGTAATTGGTGGAAATGGAGTTGAGGAAATGGGTAAACTCTTCACCGGCCTGGTCGCTGGTGATCAGCCTGTAGTAGTCGGCGAAAGAGGAAAGGCCGCATGCCCGCAGCCGTTTGGAAAGCCGCGCGGTAAGCAGTTCTTTCTTCTCCTCCGAGAGGCTGATGCCCGTGGTCTGATGGATCAGCCTGCGGAACTTGTTGAATAGCGCGTCGTCGAGCATAAAATGGGGCAAAAAATATTATCATATCACATCGAGGCGAACTGCTGCAATTCCTCGCGGCTCACCACCCGGTCAACGTCGAGCAGGATCTTGACCCTCCCCTTCACCTTGCCCATGCCCAGAATATTGGCGCTGTCCAGACCGCTGGCGCCAAAGGCGGGCGGCGGCTCGATATCTTCGTCAGGAATGGCTAGGACCTCGGACACCGAGTCCACGATCATGCCCACCTGCACGGTTTCCGATGCCCCCTGTACCTCGACGACAATGATACACGTGCGTTCATCGTACTCCCGCGGCTCAAGACCGAACTTGATCCGCAGTTCGATCACCGGGATGACCCGGCCGCGCAGGTTGATCACGCCCTTGACATAGGGAGGGGTGTGGGGCACGGCCGTGATCTCCATCATGCCGATGATCTCCCGCACCTTGAGGATCCCCACCCCGTAATCCTCGTCGCCCAGGGTAAAGGTCAGGTACTTCCCTCCCAACCCTTTCATGCCCGTGCTGGCGTCGCTACGGGCCGCTGTCGCCGTGCTCATAACCTTCCTCCGTCAGTCGATTGATTATCACTGGTCACGGGGGGCCCAGATGCAAGGAAGAAGCCCGCGCTGCTACTGGAAGCTACGTAAGCGGGCTGATGACGCCGCAGATGAGTCCCCTTGTGACCAGATACGATTGATTAGCCCATCATGCCGGCTTGGATGCCGGTCAGAACATCTCGCTCTCTGCCTCGACTTGGTCTCCCGCGCCGCTGCCGGCGCGGGACCCGCCAGCGGCAAACAACCCCGCCAGGTCGAGGATCAAGCCCACCCGGCCGTCGCCGAGAATGGTGCCGCCAGCCACTCCGGGGATCTCGGTCAACAGGCCGCCGAGGCTCTTGATCACTACCTCCTGCTTGCCGAGCAGCTCGTCCACCATCAGGGCGCGCTGCTGTCCCTCGTGCTCCACGACCACCAAAATGGCTTCACAGGGATCGGTGTACGAGGGCTCGATGTCAAAGGTTTGGTAGAGCCGGATGATCGGCACGAGGTGGTCGCGCAGCAAGATGGCCTCCCCTCGCTCGCAGACGGTCTGGTACTGCTCGCGCGTGGGCTTGAGCGACTCCTTGATCGCAATGGTCTGAATGATATACCGCTCGCTGCCCACCCGGACGACAATGCCATCGATGATCGCCAGCGTCAGCGGCAGTTTGATGACAAACAGGGATCCCTTGCCCGGCTCGCTATAGACCTCCACCTTGCCGCGCAACTTCTCCACCGCCTTTTTCACCACGTCCATTCCCACGCCGCGGCCGGAAACATCCGTGATCTTGTCGGCAGTGGAAAACCCGGGCAGGAAAATCAGGTTGTTGAGTTCGTGCTCAGAAAGGTTGTCGTCCGGCTGGATCAGCCCCCGCTCAATGGCCTTTTGGCGGATCTTCTCTGTATTGAGGCCGTTGCCGTCGTCTTCGATCTCAATCACCATGTTGCCGCCCTTCTGATAGGCCCGCAGGGCCACGGTGCCGGCCGGCGGCTTGCCCAGCTTCTGCCGCTCCTCTGGCGGCTGCACGCCATGATCCACGGAGTTGCGGATCATGTGCACCAGGGGGTCGTAGATCGAATCCACCATGTTGCGATCGATCTCGGTGTCCTCGCCCTCCATGACCAGGTTGACGATCTTGCCAGACTTCTTTGACAGGTCCCGCACCAGACGGATCATCTTTTGAAAGGTCTGACGGATCGGCACCATGCGCATGGACATGGCGGTCTTCTGCAACTCCGAGGTGATCCGCGCCAACTGCGAAAAGTCGCGGGTAAGTTTGGGATCGACGATCGCCTGGATATGGGGATTTTCCTGCACCAGCGACTGCATGATCACAAGCTCGCCCACCGCGTTGACCAAGGCGTCGAGCTTTTCGATGTTCACCTTGATCGAGGCGTCCACCTTTTTGCCGCTCACCGAGGCCCTGGCGCTGGCCGGTGGCGCGGGGGCAGCGGGTTTGCCTGGCGCAGGAGCGGCACTCGGGGCCGGAGCGGCGGCCGCGGCTGGCGCAGCCGGCGGGGCCGAGGCCGCGGTGTCGGCCGGGGCCGGGGCCGGGGCCGGAGCGGCCGGCGACGACTCGGAGGGCTTGCCCTCCCGGATCGCCTTGATCCGCCGGGTGTACTCCCGGATATCGAAATTCTTGTACGCCTCCGGCCCCTGGGCGATGACCTCCCGCAGGTTGTCGATCATGGCCTTAAGGTAGTCACCCACCGACAACACCACGTCGATGACGTCAGAATCCATCGCCCGCACGCCGTTGCGTACGTCGTCAAGCAGGTTCTCCGTGGCGTGGGCCAGCTTGTTGATCGCTTTGAGGTTGAGAAAGCCGGAAACACCTTTGATCGTATGAAAGGGCCGGAAGATGTTGTTGATGATCTCCGGATCTCCGGGACTGTTTTCCAGCTCGAGGACATTGACCTCAATGGTCTCCAGATGCTCCATCGCCTCTTCGACGAACCCGGAGAGCAGGTCCATATCCTGCATGAATTCCTGGGGATCCTGAACGATGGGCTCCTCCTCTTCCTCCGCGTTGTCCGAAGCAGGGGAGGCGGCAGCCGCGCCAGGGGCTTGGGTTGCATCTGTTTCGCCTTCCGGAGGAGCGGCGGAAGAGGGCTCAGAGGCAGAAGACGCAGCCTCTCCCTCTCCTGCGGCCGCGCTCTCTTCCTCCTGGGCGTCTGTCGCTTCATCAGCGCCCACGTTCTTGGGCAGAGGCACCGTGCCGGCCGCCACTTCGGCGTCAGGCACGGCAAACCCGGTCTTGCGCAACACCTCGCAAAAGGCGGCCACCTGCCGGTCGTCGGCGTCGTCCTCCTGCCGAGCCGCCTCCTGCATCACGCCGATCGCTTCGCCGAGGTGCGCGTAGTTTTCCGCCGAGTCGTCCAAGGTGGCGAGGATGATCTGGTCGAGCACCTGCCACAGAACCGCCCCCATGCTCCGCAACCGGGAGCGCGAGCCAATCTCGGGACTCGTCAGCAGCCGTTCCAGGTGCTCGAGCAGTTCCCCCACAGTGGCAAGATCGCCCGGTTCAACGAGGACGATCTTCAAGGCCATCTGTTCGAGTTCAGCTTGTATCGCGTTTTCCTGCGCAGCCATATATTTTCTCCCTCACCACACGAACGGTCGCCGATCTCTCTCCGGCGCTGGGATCAGCCCCAAACGCGCGACAGAAATATCTTATCATTTCAAGAAGGCGCGTTCCAAGCACAAATTCGCCAGCCCCTCCCCGCACACCGCCCGTTTTTCAAGGAGCTGGGATCAAGCCGCCGGAATCCCCGTCACCCCTTACCGACAGCCGGGCCAGTTCCTGCTCGATCACCGCCCGGTTGGCCATGATCTTGGCCTGAAAGGTGGTTTGAGGATAGCGCCGCAAGGCAGTATCGAGGAGGCGCAGGGCCTCTTCGAGCAACCTTCGTTTTTGCTCTGGCGCCTGCTCCTTACGGGCACGGAGAAAGAGGCTGGCGGCCTGGCGACGCAAGGCGCCGGCCGCCCTATCCGCCGCCTCGACGATCCGCTCCCGGGCCCGGTCGCCGTAAGACGAACCGGCGAGGGCGGTATAGGCGGCAATAGCCGCATCCCAGCGCTGCTCGCCGAAGAGGGTCTCTGCCTGTCGCCAGGCCGCAGCAAGCTGCTCTTGCTCAACCGCGGCCCGGCGCTGCCGCTCTTCTTCTTGCATGCGCCGGCCTGTGGCCAACAAGGCATCACGACGCGTCCGCTGCTCGTCGGTCAAGGTAAATGCGGCCAACCGCCGCTCGATACGGGCCATTGCCCCAAAGTCACGCTCATCCACCGCTTGGGCCAGGGCGGCAAGTTGCTCCTGGGCCTGGTCGTAGGCCGCGCGCCGCACCTTTTCCACCAGACGCTCGGCATAGGAGCGCAGGGGGCTGGTTGGGAAAAAGGTCTGCAACTGTTCGAGCGCCAGCTCCATCTTGCGGCTCACCCGCCGGCCATTGCCAAGAAAATATTCCCACAGCACGAGCTGATAGACACTCAAGGCCGGATCGTTTTCCTTGCGGTCCTGCAAGAGCGCGGTTCGGTGCGCCTCGGCCCAGTCACCGACCGAGCGCAACGGCGCCAACCGGCTGGCCAGCCGTTCGTAACGCTCTGCCGCCGCCGCCCGCGCGCCCGCGGCCAAAAGCAGGTCAGCAACCCGCTGCTCCAAGACGGCCCGCTCCAGCGGGTCTTGAGTGTCTGCCGCAAGCTCTTCCCAAACGGCAGCCCCTTCCCGCGCCCGTCCCAGTTTGACCAGGGCGTCGGCATAGGCCCGCCGGGCGGCGAGGGAAGGCTGCCATTCCGGAAAGACCTGGACCAACTCTTCATAGGCGTCCACGCTTTCCTGCCAGCGCTCCAGGTCGTGAAAGACCTTGACACTGCTGTCGGTCATGGCCGCGTCGCCGGTGAAAGGCGGCGCCGGAGCAGGGGCAGGGACCGCGGCAACAGCCGACTTCGGGGAAGGCGGGGCGCAGCCCTGCTCCAGATAGGCGATATCCGCCGCGATCCCAGCCCACGGCTCCACGGCCGTCTCCTCCCCCTCTTCCTCCGCGATATACCTCTGCTTGAACGAGGCCAACCGCTGGTACGCGGCCAAAGCCGAAGCGGCGAGTTGGCCGCACCGAGCGTCACCGCCGGCCTCCTGCGACTGCCATCGCTCTTTTTCCTGGCGGAAAAAGGCGATCCGCGCGGCGAGGAAATCGGAATCGGGCAGGCGCACCATGCGCATGACCAGCACCTCGGGCGCTGCGGCATCGGCCTGGCAGCCGCCGTCGGCCTCCTCCCCTGGCAAAGCCGTTGGCGCCGAAGCCTGCGCCGACGGCGGAGCAGAAATGGCAGAAGGAGGAGGCGCCTCCTTCTGCGCCGGAGAGGCTGGCGGCGCGGGCACCACCGGCACCGCCACTCGCTGCTGGACGCACGCGGTCAGCAACGTCGCCCCCATGACCAGGAACACCAAGCAACGATGCGCCATGAGGTTACTACTCCATTTCCCAGTAAGGTTGATACAGACGCTCCAAAGAAAGCCCCTCCTTGTCGTCCCGGCGTCCCGGGGTCCATACAACGGCTGGCGGCTCCTCGCCCGGCGACAGATCGCCCAGCATCACGCCGCCTTGCTCCGGGTCCACCGGCACGGCCACGAGCCCCGTCCGCCGCCGGTGCACCGGTACCTGGCGCGCGCCGGCAAAGGCGAGTTCGGCAAGATCAAGGCCCCGGCCCAGATCCTCGGTGAGCAGCAGGGCGTTGGCCACCTGGATCCAAAGGGGCAGGGCGCCGGCAGCACCGGTAATGTGCGTGGTGCCGCGGATCATGGGCCGGTTGTCATCATAGCCCACGTAGCAGGCAATGCCAAAACCGTTTTCCTCCCGCAAGCCCTCCCGGTCCCCAGGGCCAGGGACAAAGCCAAGATAGGCGGCGTTGGTGAACCGGTTGGCCGTACCGGTCTTGCCATAGGTGGGCACCACAAGATCGAGTTCGGCCAGATATTCGTCGGTCGCCGGATCGAGGCTGCGCAACCGCACCTCCCGCCATGCCCGGCGGCCGGTGCCGAACCGTACCACGTTGAACAGGATATCGCTCACCGCGGCGGAGAGGCGGGGAGGCAACACCCGCCGCGCCGACCGCTCCGGCCGGAAGATGACCTCGCCTTCCGGCGTTTCGATGCGGTCGAGAATGGCCAAGGCCTCTTCTTCGCCCGTCACCTCGGTCACCACGCCCCGCATGAGTCCTTCGTAGGCCCGCACCGCTTCGAGCAGGGTGACCACGTTGGCGCCGAGGGGAAAGGAAAGCACCGGCTCCAAATCGCTGGTCATGCCAAGGGAGCGGCACAGGCCGATGAGATAGGAAATGCCCACCAGGACACGATAGTCGGCCACCCGGCGCAGCACCTCCTCGCTGTAGGGGGGACGACGCGACAGGTCGGTCAAGCGTTCCTCGGTCAAACGCGCGAGATCGGCCACCGTGGCCGCGGACAGAAGCCCTTCGATCAACACCCCGTCGGCCTGCACCGGATCAAGCGTTGTCCCGCCATTGGCCACCGGCGTCCACCCTGGGTCATCGGCCGGCGGGCCAAGGCGGAAAAAGGCGTAGCGGCCGTTGCGCTGGAACACCCCGCCCTCCGCGTCGCCGTCCGTTGCCAGCCACCGCTGGAACCGCCGCCAGCTCTCCTCCACCGCGACAAACGAACGCCGGACGATCCGGCGGCGGATCTCCATCTCCCGCCGCCAGGAAGGAGTGGCGGGATGGTCGGTGTTGAGCACGGTTGGATCGATACGAAAGTGCAAGCTCCGGAGAGCGGCCAGGTCGTCGAGCCTGCCGGCAAACACGAGATCCGCCTCGATCTCCTGCGCCGCCCACTCAAAGGCGGCCCGCCGCAACCGCTCCTTGTTGACCACGATCCCGTAACGGTCCCGCACGCGGCGGCGAAACGAGGCCGCCGACTCGCCCGCCTGCGGCCCGATACCCACCCGGCGGGCCACCTCGTCGAACTGGGCGGGCGTCAGCCGGTCGCAGAGGTGGTAGAGCAGCCAGACCGAGGCCACGTTTTCTGAAGTAACGCCAGCCCAGGCCATAGACACCTCTTGAAACGGACTTGGATGATCGGGCCGGGGAATATACGCTTGATCGAAAAAGATAAAGGCGTCGCGGGCGTTGCGCAGCAGATCGGCGCTCGTCCAGCCGAGCTGCATGGCCGCAGCGTACAGGATCGGCTTGAACACCGAGCCCAGGGTGCGGCGGGCCTGCATGGCCCGGTTGAAGTCCCGGTTGTCGTAGCCGCCCACCAAGGCCAAAATCCGCCCCTGGCGGTAAACGAGCAACCCTCCCTCGATCTCTGGATCGCGCTGCAGATCGAGCAGCCAGACGCCGCTGGCCGCATCCCGCTCCCGGAGATGGACGAACACCGGATCCCCAGGCTGCAACCGGTCGAGGAGAACCGGCAAGTCGCCGGGGCCTGCGGTCACCCACCGGTGGCGCTCGTAGCGCACCAGGGGAAGCAACACCTGCCGCAGACCGAGATAATCGATGATCCCCTGCTCGCCGTCGCCCAGATCCACCTCCACCACCGGCCGGCCGTCATCGCCTTGCGCAAGGCCGCGCACCACACCGTAACGCTCGGCCCCCTTGCGCAACGGCGCTCGCCCCCGCTTCGAGGTCTTGGCCGTGGCGCGCACCACTTCGGGATCATAACCAGAAAGACGCACCTCCAGCCGGGAGAGTTCCAACCGCATGGCCTCTTCTGCCCGCTGCTGCAGGTCCTTGTCCACCGTGGTATAGATGCGCACCCCTGAAGTGGCGATGTTGTCGATGCCGTGTCGGCTCAAGGCCTCTTCCACCTCAGGGGTGTCGAGCGCGGCGCGCACCTGATCGAGCAAGGCGTTGGCCGCATAGGCCATGCGGCCACGGCGAAAGGGGATTGGCTGATCCGCCAGGCGGTCATAGGTGGCCTGATCGATCATGCCCAGGGCCAGCATCCGGCCAAGCACGTAACGGGCACGTTCCTGCGCCAGCCGCCGGGCGAGGGCCGCTGCTTCTGGCGTCTTTTTAATGAAAGGGTTGTAGGCGTTCGGCCGCTGGACGCTCCCAGCGATGAACACGCACTCAAGAAGGGTCAACTCCTCGACAGGCTTGTCGAAAAAGTAGCGGGCCGCCACGGCCAATCCCCGGCCGTTGCCGCTCACGTAGAACTGGTTGGCGTAAAACTCGAGGATCTGCTCCTTGGAGTAATGATACTCGAGCCGCCAGGCGTAGAGCAGTTCCTTGAGCTTGGCCCGCAGGGTGCGGCCGCGCCGTTTGAACAGGTTTTTGGCCGTCTGCTGGGTGAGGGTGGAGCCGCCTTGCACCACGCGGCCGGCCTTGAGGTTGGCGACGAGCGCCCGGAGGACGCCGCGGAAGTCCACGCCGTGGTGCTCAAAGAAAGCGGCGTCCTCGGCCGCGACGATGGCGTTGACAAAGGCGGAGGGGATACGGTCGTACGGCACGTACTGGCGGTGCTGCTCCCGGAAGAACACGCCGATCTTGTGCTCGCCGTCCCGGTAGAAGACCGGGCTCTCCACCGCCAGGATCTCACGGATGTTTTCCGGCCGGATCGCCGGACCAGGCACCACGGCGATAAGCCAGTAAAGAACCACGCCGCCGGCCGCGCCCGCAGTGAGGCAGGCAACGAGAAGGGCCAGCCCCAGCCGCCGCCATCCCGATTTTCTTTTTCTTTTCGCCATGATGCCTCATCCTCCGCCAGCGGGCCGGCCAGCCGGCCGCCAGCGGAGGCGCTGTATTCAACATCCTTTTTATTTGCAATGCAACACGTTGTCATGTAAAAAAAGGGACATGCGTCTTTTCCTCATGGCCATCGCCGCCCTTTTTGTCGGCGGCCTCACCGCCTGTTCCCAGGTCGCGTCGCCGCCAGTGGCGGCGCGGCACATGGGCGCGGCGGCGGTCTCTATGCCGCCTCCCGCTCCCTCCCAAGACGCGGGCCAGCACGAGGCCGTCACCTCTGCTGCGGCCGAGGCCGAGCCCTCCCCACCACCCGCCCCCC
>WFOD01000275.1 GCA_015488275.1 Deltaproteobacteria bacterium | reverse complement strand
TTGCTCGTGGCAAGCGTGTCAGACCAGCGCCGATGCGACTTGGCAAGGCCCGTTACACCGCGCCCAACCTCACGAATTGCTTGGACTTTTCAAGCCCGGCGCAATTCGGCGGCACAGGGACGGACTGATACAGGGAGATCCTGACATCCTGACACAAGGAGTCGCTGCCATGAAGATCGCGGGAGTGAAGGAGACCCACAAGGGCGAAACCCGGGTGCCGTTGGTGCCGGCCACGGTGCAGAAGCTCGTCCGGCTCGGGGCCGAGGTGCGGATCGAGGCCGGGCTTGGCTCCACGTGCGGTATCGAGGACGCGGCCTATGAAAAGGCCGGGGCCACGATCGTTGGTGACCGCAAGGGCCTGATCGGCGAGGCGGATATCGTCTTGCGGCTGCGCAAGCCGCCGGCCGAGGAGATCGGCTGGATGCGGCCCGGCACCATTCACGTGAGTTATCTCGACCCGTTCAATGAAAAGGACCTGGTGGAAAGGTTGCGGGCGGCCAAGATCAGCGCTGTCAGCCTGGAGATGATCCCCCGCTCCACCATCGCCCAGAAGATGGACGTGCTCTCCTCCCAGGCCAACTTGGGCGGCTACGTGGCCGTGATTCTGGCCGCCGAGCGGCTGGACAAGATCTTTCCCATGATGACCACGCCAGCGGGCACGATCAAGCCGGCCAAGGTGTTCATCATCGGCGCCGGTGTGGCCGGCCTGCAGGCCATCGCTACGGCCCGCCGGCTCGGCGCCAGGGTGGAAGCCTTCGACACCCGGCCGGTGGTCGAGGAGCAGGTGCGGTCGCTCGGCGCCAAGTTTTTGAAGATCGATCTCGGCGAGACCGGCCAGACCAAGGACGGCTACGCCAAGCAGCTCACCCCGGAGCAGCTCGCCAAGCAGAAGGAGGGCATGGCCAAGGCGTGCGCCACCTCCGATGTGGTGATCACCACGGCCCAGGTCTTTGGCCGGCCGGCGCCGCGTATCATTGACGACGGGATGATCGCCCGTATGCAGCCCGGCTCGGTGATCGTGGACATGGCGGTGGAGACCGGCGGCAACGTCGAGGGCTCGGTGGTGGACGAGGTGGTGACCATTCACGGGGTGCACGTGATCGGTTTGGCCAACCTCCCCGGCCGGGTGGCCTCCACCGCCAGCCAGATGTTCTCCGCCAACCTGGGCAACTTTGTGGACCATTTCTGGGACAAGGAAAACAAGAGCTTTGTCCTCAAACTGGAGGACGACATCATCAAAGGGGCGCTGATCACCCACGACGGGCAGATCTTTAGCGAGACCTACAAGAGCATCATCAACAAGTGAGGCAAGCGATGGAAGCGGTCTTTCTCACCTTTGTCTTCGTGCTGTCGATCTTCCTCGGCTTCGAGCTCATCTCCAAGGTGCCGTCCACCCTGCACACGCCGCTGATGTCCGGCTCCAACGCCATTTCGGGCATCACCCTGATCGGGTCCCTGGCCTCGCTCCGCGCCGACAACACTGCGGTGGCCGTGGCGCTCGGCACCCTGGCCGTCACCTTTGCCACCATCAATGTGGTGGGCGGCTATGCGGTCACCAACCGGATGCTCGAGATGTTCAAGAAGAAGGATAAGGGAGGGGCGGCATGAACTTGGTCATCAACTTCGCCTACGTGGTCTCCGCCGTCCTGTTCATCTTCGGCCTCAAGATGCTCTCCTCGCCGGCCACGGCGCGCAAGGGCAACCTGGTGTCCGCGCTCGGCATGCTGCTGGCCGTGGTGGTCACCCTGCTCTACGCCGGCTTGGATTACAAGTGGATCGCCCTGGGCGTGGTGGTGGGGTCGGTCATCGGCCTTGTGGCCGCCTACCGGGTACAGATGACCGCCATGCCTGAGATGGTCGCCCTGTTCAACGGTTTCGGCGGCATCGCCTCCATGCTGCTCGCCTGGTCCGAATACCACCAGCAGCCAGAACTCACGACCTTTATCGCCCTCGTCACCTTTCTTTCCGCCTTTATCGGCGGGGTGACCTTTTCCGGCTCAATGGTGGCCTTTGGCAAGCTGTCGGGCGCTATCACCAGCAAGGCGGTGGTGTTCAGCGGCCAGCATCTGGTCAACGGCGCCATCCTGCTGGCCGCGCTCGGTTGCGGCGCGGCCTTTACCGCCGCGCCAGCCACGAGCTATCCGGTCTTCCTGGCCGTGGTCGGTATAGCCCTCCTTTTCGGCGTCACCTCGGTGATTCCCATTGGCGGCGCTGACATGCCGGTGGTGATCTCGCTGTTGAACAGTTATTCGGGTCTGGCCGCCTGCGCCGCCGGCTTTGTGATCCACAACAACATCCTTATCGTGGCCGGCGCTCTGGTGGGCGCGTCGGGCATTATCTTGACCAACATCATGTGCAAGGCCATGAACCGGTCCCTGGCCAATGTGCTCTTCTCCGGCTTTGGCGCCACCACGGCGGCCAAGGGCGGCGGGCCGCAGGGTGAGGTCAAACCGGCCACGCCTGAGGACGTGTACTATATCCTCGAGGCGGCTGATTCGGTGGTTTTCGTGCCGGGCTATGGCCTGGCCGTCGCCCAGGCGCAGCACGTGGTGCGCGAACTGGGCGAGATCCTCGAGGCCAACGGCACCGAGGTCTCCTACGCCATCCATCCTGTGGCCGGCCGGATGCCCGGCCATATGAACGTGCTGTTGGCCGAGGCCAACGTGCCCTACGATCAGCTCATCGAGATGGACGAGATCAACCCGCGCATGGACTCGGTGGACGTGTGCGTGGTGATCGGCGCCAACGACGTGGTCAATCCGGCGGCCCTGCACGACGAGTCGAGCCCGATCTACGGCATGCCGATCATCGAGACCCACCGCGCCAAGACGGTGATCGTGCTCAAGCGCTCCATGAATCCCGGCTTCGCCGGTATTGAGAACGAGCTCTTTTTCTACCCCAACACCCGTATGCTCTTCGGCGACGCCAAGGCGTCGATCCAGGCGCTCATCGCCGAGTTCAAGGAAGAGTAGGTGATAGGAACTTGCTTTCGCTGGCCCCGGCCGGCAAGCGGGTTGGGATGGACGGGATCCATGAAGTAGAGCTCGTCGGCCGGCGCCGGCGGGAACGCCTCGTCCCAGGTGTCCGCCGCCGGCCGCTCTTCTTCTGTGGGTGGCGGCCTCTGTGGCGGAGGCAGCGGTTTCTTTGCCTCCCACGTGCCAAGGTGCTCTCCAGGATGTGTGCCGCACCACGTCGTCCTCGGTGATGAACGAGATGATCTTCATCTCCGTCCCGCACCGGGGGCAGCACAGCGGGCCCACCTCCCAGACCCGCTTGATGCATTCCCGCCACGTGGGCGAGGGGATACGGCGGGGGCGGTACGCACGGATATCGATCAACATCTCTCCGACCCGGGCCTGCGGCTCGCCCTTCTCGCTTGCCGCCTGCCCCTTGGCTCGTTGCCCACGGCTCCGGTTGGAGTACTAGCCGTAGTAGCGCGCCATCTGGAACCCCTTGTCCGGGATGTGCTGGGTGATCCGGGCGATGAGTTCAGCAGCCGGCACGACGAGGAAGTTCTGCCGCGCCTTGCCGGGGGGCATGGCGGAGTGGTGGATCACCATGCCGGTCTCGGGATAGTAGGCGGCGAAACCTACGACATGCACCGGCTCACCGCGGCCCACAAGACCCTGCCCATGAACACCTACCTGCTGGTGGAGAACCTGGAAAACGGCCGGGAAGTGGTGGTCCGGGTCAACGACCGCGGCCCCTTCGTCCGGGGCAGGATCATCGATCTCTCCTATGCCGCTGCCAAGCGCATCGGCATGGTCAAGACCGGCACCGCCAGGGTGCGGATCACCGCCCTGGGCGAGACCATCCTTGCCCGCGAAGGCAAGCGGCAGGTGCGGAGGTTCATCCACCGGCCCGACTTCGAGCACGGCGACTTCTACGTCCAGATCGGCTCGTTCGTCGACCGCGCCAACGCCGAACGGCTGAAGAACCAACTGGTCAAGTGGAGGCGGAAGACGGTGGTGCGCCGATACCAGCGGGGAGACAAGGTCTTTTGCCGGGCCCAGGTCAGGGGCGGGACGACCCTCAAGGCGGCCCGCCACATGGAACGGGTGTTGATGGAATCGGGCTTCCCGGACGCCTTCGTGGTGGCGCGCTGATCTTTCTTGCTTGACCCGGCCCTCCCTTCCGGGCTATTCCTGGAAAAAGGAGGGGCGATCCCATGCTGTTCAAGGTGCTGCCGAAAACGGAGTTTCTCAAGATCGTCGACCACCTGGGCCAGGCCAGGCCGGTGATCGGGCCGGTGCGGAAAGGGACGTCGAGAGACGGCAGAGCCCTCTATGACTTCGAGCGACTCGCCGCGCCCGAACATCTCTCCCTGGAGGCGACCACCACCATTCACTCGGCGAAACGGTTCTTCCTGCCTCACCGCGAGACCCTGTGCCGGTTCAAGCTCGAAGGCCGGGGGTTTGAAAAGCTCGCGGGCGACGACCATCCCGTCAGCCAGGTGGTGGTGGGGCTCCACCCCTGCGACATCAACGCCTTGAACCGCTTGGACAAGGTGCTTTCCGCCCCGCCATACCCCGACCACCGTTACCTCGCCCGCCGGCGCAGCAGTTTTCTCATCGGCCTGGGATGCATGCCCGAGCCCCACTGCTTCTGCCGCTCCATGGGGACCCATTCCGCCTGGCACGGCTTCGACCTCTTCCTCACCGACCTGGGGGAGGAGTACTTCGCCGAAATCCTCTCGGCCGCCGCCTTCGAACTGCTGCAGGGCTTCCAGTGCCGGGAGGCGGCCCACGCGGATCACGAAAAGTACAAGGCGGCGGCCGCGGCCAGGGAGAAACGGTTCACCGCCCGGGTGGAGACCACCGACCTCGCCAAGATCCTGGACATGGAGTTCGAGTCCCCGGCCTGGGAGGAGTGGGGGAAAAAGTGTTTTTCCTGCGGCAGCTGCGCCTCTGCCTGCCCCACCTGCTACTGCTACGGGGTGCGCGAGGAGATCAGCCTGGATTTCGCCTCGGCGGTGAAAGAAAAAATCCTCTACTCCTGCAACCTGGTGGATTTCGCCGAGGTGGCGGGCGGCCACAACTTCCGGAAAGACCCCGCCACCCGGCTCAAGTACCGCTATTATCACAAACACCGGGGGTTCCTGGAACGGTTCGAGGAGCCGCTCTGTGTGGGCTGCGGCCGCTGCGGCCTGGTCTGCCTGGCCGGGATCACCGTGCCCCGGGTCATCGCCAGCGTCCGCGGCCGGGAGGAAGGCCATGCCTGAATCACCCATGACCTGCCATCCCTCCATGGCAGAGAGGACCCTGGCCAGAATCTGGCACCAGGCCGAGATCACCAACATCTATCCCCTCACCGCCACCGAGAAGCTCTACCAGGTCCAGATCACCGACCCGGAGGCCCGCCACGGTTTCCGCTTCCGTCCCGGCCAGTTCGTGTTGCTCGAGGTGCCGGGGGTGGGCGAGGCGCCCTTTTCCATCTCCTCCTCCCCCATCCGGCGGGGGGACTTGGAACTCTGCATCCGGGCGGTGGGCAACCTCACCCATTTTCTCGCCCGGATGGAGCGCGGCAGCCAGGTGGGGGTGAGCGGCCCCTTCGGCACCTCGTTTCCGGTGGAGGCCATGCAGGGCGGCGACCTGCTGCTCATCGCCGGGGGACTGGGGCTGGCGCCGCTGCGCTCGCCCCTTTGCGCGGTGCTGGAAAACCGGAGCCGCTACGGGCGGGTGAACGTGATCTACGGCGCCAAGCGGCCCAGCGAGCTCCTGTTCACCTACCAGTACGACGAGTGGCGCCAGTTCGACATCGAACTCGACATCATCGTCGAGCACGCCGCCAAAGGCTGGAGGGGGCCCACCGGGCTGATCACTGAAATCGTCGGCCGCCGGGTGGGGCACGAAGGATTCGACCCGGACCGCACCTGGGCCATCGTCTGCGGTCCGCCGG
>WFOD01000274.1 GCA_015488275.1 Deltaproteobacteria bacterium | reverse complement strand
TCCAGATGCTCACCAATGCCAAAGGCGATGAGCATCAGGGCGATCTGGACAAAGTGATCGAGCCGTTCTGCGACAAGTTCGGCGTCGAGCACGCCAAGACCGGCGGGGCCGAGGAGCAGGCCAACGGCGATATAACCGGTGACAGCGGGCAGGCGCAGGCGGCGCACGAGATGGGCGGCCAGGATTCCCAGCCCCAAAAGGCAGGCGATCCAGAGGGTCACGCCGCCCATGACCGCCCCGCGCGCGTCCTCTCAACCCATCGCCAAACAAGATGCGTGCGATACACCCCAGCGCCGCTGAATGGCGCTTGCGCCAAGCTGTGCCGTCGCCATCCCTCTGGTAGCGGCCAACGGGCCATCCCCACTACCGACTGCTCATGCCGCACAGGTTTTTGCCGATCTCCAGTTCCTTGCGCTTGTCTTCATCCGGGTCCAACAGCCCGAGGTTCACCTTGCGGATGTCCTGGTACCGCTCCGGATTCTCGGGCAGGGAGGCCGCGACCTTGGCGATGAACTGCTCCTTGTCGTCTGTGTGGAACAGCTCGTGATCCCGCGCCTCGCCCATAGTCAACCGCACCGATCCGTCGTCGTTCATCTCTTGCATCGAGGCGGCGTGCGAGGGCAGCACGACCACATCGTCGGCCAGGGAGCTGAACCGGTGGAACAGGGTGTCGTACAGCAGAAGGGACCATTCGTCCGCCCGGCCTCCCAGGTCGGGCCGGCCAGGGCTGCTGCGCATGATGGCGTCGCCGCTGAGGAGAAAACGGTTGTTGAGGAGCAAGGAGGTGCTGCCCGGCGTGTGGCCTGGGGAGTGCATGGCGGTCAGCCGGCAAGAACCAACGCGAAACAGGGTCCCGTCCACAAGCGGTTCATAGGGGTATGCCGCATCCTTGGCGTCCTCCGGACTGATCCAATAAGGCGCCCCGGTCTGGGCGGCCAAGTCCCGGCCGCCGGAAATGTGATCGGCCTGCAGATGGGTATCGACCACGGCGACAACCCGCGCGCCCGCCTGTCGCAGCACCGCAAGGATGCGATCGAGGTGGCGCACCGGATCAACGACGATCGCCTCGCCGTCGGCGATAACGATATGGGTGATACAACCCTTGGCCACGCGGTACACCTGGTGGATCTCTGGAGCCTCCTGGATCTTTGTCACTTGGTAGAACTCGCTCCAGGCGTCCATTCCGCCTTCCAGCCCCACGGCCCGGAAGCCCTTTTCCTGCAGCAACTCGGCCGTATACTTGGATGCGCCGCCGTGGGCGCAGACGATCACCATCTCTTTGTCGCGCGGCAACCGGTCGAGATACTTCTCCTCCTCGCCCACAAAGTCGATCTGCGGGATGTTGATGGTCTCGATGGGACGCCGCCCCTCGATCCGCCAGGAGTCGAACTCATCTGTATTGCGCATGTCGAACAAAAATTCGACTTCTCCTCGATCCAACCGCCGTTTGAGTTCCGCAACGGAAATTTCTGTTTGTTGACCGGACATGCCTTACCTCCTGAGATGTAGGGTTACACTACCGCCATGCATCGAACTCGTCACCACATCTCTAGATAGTATGGCACACCCAAAAAAGAAAACTCAAGGGGCGTTTTCTCAATCAGCCTGCTCATCCACGGGCCGCCATCAAAGGCGGGTCACCCGGAAGACCTCTTCGATGGTGGTCTCGCCCGCCTCGATCCGCCGCAACCCGTCCTCCACCAAGGTCCGCATGCCGGCCGACCGGGCCGCCGCGGCAATAGCCGCCGCCTCTCGACCACTGGTCACCAAGGTGCGGATCGCATCGTCGAGCACAAACAGCTCAAAGATGCCGGTGCGGCCGCGGTATCCCAGCCGGCGGCATTCCGGGCAGCCGACGGCGCGATAGAGCCTCGTGCTGGCGAAACGGTCTTCGGCAAGCCCCAACGAACGCAGCAACTCAGCCGGCGGCGTAAACGGCTGGCGGCACGCGCCACAGAGCAGGCGTACCAACCGCTGGGCCACTGCCGCATTGAGGGCCGAGGCGATGAGAAACGGCTCCACCCCCATCTTGATCAGACGGGTGACCGCGCTCACCGAATCGTTGGTATGCAGGGTGGAAAAGACGAGATGGCCGGTGAGCGCCGCCTGGATGGCGATCTCCGCCGTCTCGGCGTCGCGGATCTCGCCCACCAGAATCACGTCTGGATCCTGACGGACAATGGTCCGCAGGCCGCTGGCAAAGGTGAGGCCAATGGCTGGATTGACCTGCATCTGGCTGATGCCCTCGATGCGGTACTCCACCGGGTCCTCGATGGTGATGATGTTGCGATCCGAGCGGTTGAGGGTGGCGAGCGCGGCGTACAGGGTGGTGGTCTTGCCGCTGCCCGTGGGGCCGGTGATGAGGATGATGCCGTGCGGCGCAGCGATGAGATCCTCGAACTGGGCCAGGGTGTCGTCTCCCATGCCAAGATCGGTGAGCCGTTTGAGCACGGAGGACTTGTAGAGCAGGCGGAGCACCACCCGTTCGCCGTAGCCGGTGGGCAGAGTGGAGACCCGCACGTCCACTGCCACCGCGCCGATGCGAATCTCCATCCGCCCGTCTTGGGGCAGCCGCTTTTCAGCGATATCCAAGTTGGCCATCACCTTGATCCGGGAGACCAGGGCCGCGTGCACATGGGCCGGCGGAGTGAGCATGTCGTAGAGGATCCCGTCGATCCTCTGGC
Source organism: Deltaproteobacteria bacterium (assembly GCA_015488275.1). Taxonomy (GTDB): domain Bacteria; phylum Desulfobacterota; class Desulfobulbia; order Desulfobulbales; family S012-135; genus S012-135. The sequence continues at coordinate 5,567 of WFOD01000274.1, read as the reverse complement.
GGATCTTGAGCCGGTTGCGGTACGGCTCGATGTGGATATCGCTCGCCCGGTCACGCACCGCCTGGGAGAACATGAGGTTGACCAGACGGATGACCGGCGCCTCTCCCGCGTCGTCGAGCAGGTCGCTATCCAGGACCATCTCAGAAAGCACGGCGTCCGGCCGGGCCTCGATATGCTCGATCACTTGCTCGGCCGCCTCTGAATGGGATTCGAGATCGTAAAGGGCGTGGATACCGGCGAGAATCTCGCCAGCAGGGGCGAGGACGTAGGCCGCCTCGTCCCAGCCGAGAAGCCGCGCGCAGTCGTCGGCGGCAAAGAGCAGGGCCGGATCGTGCAGGGCCACGGCCGGCCGGCCGTCATCTAAGTGGACGGGGACGAGCCGGCATTTTTTGAGAAAAGGGAGCGGCAACCGCTTACGGGCCTCGGCCGCCGGCTCGCCAAGGCGGGTGACCACCTCCAGGCCGAACTGCTCGCCCAAGGCGGCCAACAGGTCGGCCTCAGAAAGCTGGCCGCGCTCCACGAGGATCTCCCCCAACCGGCCGCCCTTGTGCTTCTGCCGGCCCAGCGCGTCCTCCACCGCGGTCCGGGAAAGCCCAAGGCGCCGTTCAAGGATCTCGCCAAGCCGTTCACCGTTCATCGCCGTTCCCATTCGCCTCGCCAGCGGCCGGCTCATTGCTGTCGAGCAACTCTTTCAAATTGGCCCGGGCGATATCGCTCACACTGCGGCCCACCAGCCCCGGATCGGTGCTCACCACCGCGGGCGCGGCAGCCCGCAGGGCGATGACCCGGCGGTACAAATCGGCCGCCTCCAGGGGTCGGCCGGTGCGCTGGGCGATCACCCCAAGGTTGAGCAGGGCGTAGGGGTTGTCCGGCTCGAGCAACAGGGCCTTACGGTAGTAGGATTCGGCCGTGGCGTAATCGCCCCGCTCCAGGTTGTCGTACCCCAGGGCCACCAGGCGGGCGGCCACCGAAAGGGGGGTGCCGCTGGCGCTCGAAGCAGTGGGGCCGGCCTTGGCCCCGGCGCGCGACGGATCGCCAATCACCCGCGGGGTGATGAAGACGAACAGGTTGGTGCGGTTGCCCAGCCGGGTGGAATAGGAAAAGAGCCGGCCAAGCACCGGCAGGTCGCCGAGGAGCGGCACCTTGAAGTCGCTGGAGGTGGAATCGTCGCCAATGATGCCGCCAATGACCACCGTATTGCCGTCCTTGACGATCACCGTGGTCTCGGCCACCCGCTTGAGGGTGGCGGGACGGAAGGTGTCCACGTTGCCTTTGAGCTTGATCACCTCTTGAAAGATCTTGAGCCGCACCAGGCCGTCCTGGTTGATCTGCGGCGTGATTTTGAGGGTCACCCCCACGTCGCGGTACTCGTAGGTCTCGTAGTTCTGGTCGCCCTTGGCCTCCTTGGTGAGGTACGGCACGTTCTCGCCCACCTGGATCCGGGCCTCCTCGTTATCCGTGGTGAGGATCTGGGGGGTGGAGAGGATGTGGACGTCGGCGTCGTTGCGGTAGGCGTGCAGCAGGGCGCCCAGGCTGGGAAAGACCACCGTGGTGTTGCCGTCGCTCACCGTGATTCCCTGGGAGTACACGCCCATTGCAAAGCCGGGCGGCAGGAGCGACTGCTTGACCACGGCGCCGGCGCTGTCCGTGATCCGGGCCAAGCCGCCGAGCAGATCGTAGGCCGTGCCCGTGGCCGTGTTCTGGGTGCCGGAAAAGCCGCCGAACACCCCGCCGTCACGCTTGCCGATATCGGTCTTCCCCGCTCCGAGCCACTCGACGCCCAGGGAGAAGTTACGCTCCACGTTCACCTCCATGATGAGGGCCTCGATATAGACCATACGGCGCGGGATATCGAGGTCGCGGATCACCCCCTCGAGCATCTGGTAATCGCTGGGATCAGCGGTAATGACCAGGGCGTTGGTCGCCTTGTCCGCCACGATACGCACGTCGCGGGCAAAGGTCTGCACCTTGCCCGGCGTCTTGCCCTGCCCCTTGCCCGGCAGACGGGTGAGCACCCGGGCCAACTCCTCGGCATTGGCGTACTGGAGATAGTAGACATGGATGTTTCCCTGATCCGTGGGCGGCGGGGCGTCGAGCTTGGCCACCAGGTCGCGGATCGCCTGGGTGTCCGCCTTGGAGGCGAGAACGATGATCATGTTGGTCTGCTCGTAGGGCACGATGCTCACCTGGGCCGCACGCCCTTGGCCGCCGCCCGCCTGTTTGCCCCGCATTGGCGCGCCAGAGGCGAAGACCCGTTGCAGGGTGCGGGCCACGGCCGCGGCGCCGGCGTTTTTCAGCTCCAGGATGGAAAGCCGCCGGTCCGTGCCCGGCACGTCCACCTGACGGACGATCTGCACCAACCGCTCAACGTTGGCCGCCGTATCGGTGATGATGAGCAGGCCGGCGGGCCGGTAAGCGGTGAGCACCGCGTTTTTCGGCACCAGTGGCGCAAGCAGTTTACGCACCATCTCAGGGTCGCTGTGCTCCAGGCGCACGAGTTGGGTCACCATACGGTCGCCGGCCGGCCCGGTGAGCTTGGTGCGCACCGCAATACTCCGGTTCTTGGCCCCAGCCTTGGGCACGATCTTGACCACTTCGCCGGCCTCCACCGCCGCGTAGCCGTGCACATCGAGCACCGACTCAAAGACCCGGTAGGCGTCGGCCGCAGAGACCGGGGTGGCGGAAATCACGGTGATCGCGCCCTTGACGTCCTTGTCCACCACAAAGTTCTTGCCGGTAAGCTGGCTGATATACTTGATGAACACCCGGATATCGACGTTGTTGAAGTCAATGGCCAACCGGCCGTCGGCCGGGGAGGCGGCCGTGGGCGCGGCCGCGGCCCGGCCGCCTGGCGAAAACAGGCCTCCAGCCGCCAAGACCGCCAGCACGGCGGCCAGCACCGCCACCGCGCATCTGGCGCGCCCTGGAACCAGATACGCCGTCTGCGAGGTCGCGGCTTCGGCGTTCGAAGGGGCAGCCCCGTGACCAGTCACCTCTTTTGCTCTGCGTCCAGTCATCTCATCTCCGAATACGGTAGTGGATCTGCTTCCGTTCGCCCCGGCGCAACACCGTCACCGTGGCCTCGTCGCTATCCCGATACTTTGCAAACAGCTGGGCCGCCGCCTCCATGCCGGTCAGCGGCTCGCCGTTCACCTCCAGGATCACGTCCCGGTTCCGCAGGCCCATCTGGTGGAGAAAGGAGCCCACCTTGAGTCCGCTGATCCGGAGCCCCTGGGGCACCCCGTTCTCTTCGTACGGCGTCACCTTGAGCGATCCGAGGATACGGCCCGCCATTTTGATGGCATTGCTCACCCGATGCCGGCTGACGGAAATCACTTCCGTCCCGGCGGAAAGGCCGGCGGCGGCCGCGGTGGCCGACCCTGGGGGAGGAGCGACCGGCGAAGGGGCTGGCGCATTGTCCACCTGCAACTCCACCAGCCGCTCGCCAAGGCGCAACACCACCTTGCGGGCCAGGATGTTCACCACCACGGCGCCGGCGATCTGGTCGCCGATCTGGTACAGCCCCTGACGCCTTGTCCGCTCCTCGAGGATGATCGCCCGGCTGGACGCTGGATCAGCGCCAAGAACCGTCCCCAAGAGCCGCAGACCGATATCCCGGCGTTCCGGCTTTTTTGGGGCCTTGGCAACGGGCGCAGCGGAACGGAATATATCCCGGTCCAAGATCACCGCCACGTCCACCTCCCCGCCCTGGCTGCTCGGAGTAACGACAGCCGCGGCTTCCACGGCCCCTGAGTCTGTTACCGCCACAGGCAAAGAGACGAGAAGCAGCCGATAGGCGAGCCCCACGCCGCACCAGGCCACCGCGGCCAAGCCACCCGCCACGATCAGGATGCGCGCCAAGCGATCCATCAAGAATCGTCTCCTTCCATAAGCCGCACCTGCCAGTCGTCCAGCGGGCCGGTCAGCCGGAAGGCGAAGGCCGTCCGGCCGCCGGATGGCAAGAGCCCGGCCCGCCGCAGAGCAGGCACAAATTCAGGATGCACCCGCAGCCTGCCGCCGACCTCCACCTCGCTTTTCACAAGCGGCCAGGCAGGACGCATCTCGCCCGTCGCCTCGCCAGACACCGACCGGCCGCGCCAACGGGCCTCCTCGATCCTAACCGTTGCCCCAGCAAGACGGAGACGCACCACAGCGGCGCCAAAGTCGATTCCCTTGCCGGTGAACACGCCCTGTTGCGGCACCAACCGCCCGTTGGCCACGGAAAGGAGCAGCGACCCCTCGTTGGGATATCTGTTCCGCCCGTCAAAGACCAGGCGGAGGCGGCCGTCGCTTTTGCCCTGCATACCAGGCCATAGGCGGCCGCAGTCCAGCCGGCGCCACACGGCCTCCACCACCGGTTTACGGAGAGCGAAACGGGCGTCCACCGATCCGCCAAGCAGGTCAGCGGCCACGAGCACCGCTGACTCCAGGGGCGCCACGGCCAACCGCAACTGGTCGAGGGGCACGGCTGGCCGGCCGGCCACGGACAGGGAAGCGTCATCGCAAACCAAGGCCAGCGGCCAGCCATAACGGCAGCGGCCAAGCGTAAGTCGCGCCAGGCCACCGCTGCGCCGCTGGACCTCTGCGGCCAGGACCCGGCCAAGATCAGCGGCCGGAAAACGCAACATACCGCTGACCACCACAGCAGCGCAGAAAAACACCACATAGCCCGCCACGGCGGCCCTCTTCATCGCCTCTCCTCCAGGGCCACGATCTCACAGCGCACGTCAAGGCCACCGCCCGCGGCAGCAGAACGCCGGACGCCCAGTCGGCGGACATACACCGCCATCTCCGGCCGGTGCGCCTGCTCGATAAAGCGGACCAGAGCAGCGAGAGGCAGGCGTTCGAGCCGCACGTCCACCACCGTTCCGTCATAATCGCCGCCCACATCCGCAGGCCCGGGCTTCATCCCCGTGATCCGCCGCCGCACCCCGGCCGTGCGGGCCGCATCCTCCACGAACGACAACAAGGAAAAACCGGCCGGCCGATTGGCGAGCGCCACTGCCGGATCCGGAAAACGGGCCGCCAACGCGCGGTATTCGGCGGCAAGAGAACGCAGGCGGACAAGGGCCTCCTCCTTGGCCGCCACCTGGCGCGCCAACACCCGGTGCCGGTCGAGGAAAGGCGACAGGCCGAACCGCCATGCCGCGGCCGAGACCAGCAGTACGGCAAGGACGATCGCCGCCGTCCGCTCGCGGGAATGGGCCAGAGAAAAAAGCATCACGGCCTCCGCCGCTTGATTTCCAGATCAAACCGCACCACGCCTCCCCGCTGGTCGAGTTCCGCGCCAACGATCTCCACCCGATCCGCCCAGGCAAGGGCGGCGAGGCTTTCGCGTAACCGGTCAAGGGTGTTGAACGATGGCCCCCTGCCTCGAAGCGATACGTTCTCCGGCGCGATCTCCACCTCCTCCACCACCAGCTTGTCGGCCTCTGGCGCGCTCCGGGACAGATCGGCCAGCACGGCCAAGGGAGAAGGAGCGGCTGCGAAACCAGGCCCCTGGCCGCCGCGCCGCCGCTCCAGCAAGGCGGCCTGCAACTGGGCCACAGGATCGACGATCCGGCGCG
>WFOD01000273.1 GCA_015488275.1 Deltaproteobacteria bacterium | reverse complement strand
GGGCGGTCCGCTGGCGCCGCCCCATCCCTGGGGCGGGCAAGAATGGCTCGGCCAAACAATAACCATAGGAGTCTTACATGAAAATCGCTATCAGCGGCAAAGGCGGTGTGGGAAAGACATCCATCCTCGCCTGGCGATCACCTACGCCAAAAGTCCTTCCCTGGACTTTTGGCTTACGCAAAGCCAAGGACGAGCCTCGGCTTTGCTCTCGCCAACGGCCCGCCCAAGGGCGGTCCGCTGGCGCCGCCCCATCCCTGGGGCGGGCAAGAATGGCTCGGCCAAACAATAACCATAGGAGTCTTACATGAAAATCGCTATCAGCGGCAAAGGCGGTGTGGGAAAGACATCCATCCTCGCCATTCTTGCCCACCATCTCAAGCAGATGGGCAAGGAGGTGTTGTTGATCGACGCGGATCCCAGCCCGCACATGGCCCAGACCATTGGCATCGAGGACCCCTCGGGCGTGGTGCCCATCGCCGAGATGAAGGACCTGTTGCGCGAGCGCTCCGGCAAACAGGAGGGCAGCCCCTTCTACAATATCAACCCCATGGTGGACGACCTGCCCGACCGTTTCATGCTCGAAAAAGACGGCCTGCGCCTCATGGTGCTCGGCGCCATCCAAACGGCGGAAAGCGGTTGCGCCTGTGCCGAGAATACCGTGCTCAAACGGCTGCTCACCAAGCTGCTCCTCACCCCCTCCCAGTTCGTGCTCATCGATATGGAGGCCGGAGTGGAGCATCTGGGCCGCGGCACCGTGGCCCGCGCCGACTATCTCATTATCGTGGTCATTCCCTCCAAGTCCGGCGTCCGCACCGCCAAGAAGATCCAGGAGCTGGCCCGCCAGGCCCGCATCCCGCGCATCGGCTTTATCGGCAACCTGGTGGCGGACGACGAAGACCGCGCGTTTCTCACCGAGGCCCTGGGCGAACCGCCCATTGCCTGCTTCCCCGATACGCCGCTCATCCGTAAAACCGAGCGCGCCGGCCGGCCCCTCACCGAAATCGCCAGCCAGTTCGCCGAACCGGCCCGCCAGGCCCTGGAGGCCATCCTCTCCCAGCCCGCCTGACAGACGAACCTGGCTAGCAGCCCGTTGAAAAACGGGCTGTGTGCGGCGCACAAACGCGCCGCCGAATGCCGTGATCGAAAAAGGCTTTTTCGACGGGCTGCTAGAAACAGAGGCCGCAGTCAGGGCATTCGGTGGAGTTGGGCTGGAACCTCGCGCCACAGGCCGGGCAGGTGACTTCCGGCGCGTTGGGATTGAACACCGCGTCGGCGTGCGACAGGTCATGGCCGTGAATGGCCGTGGTGCGGTCGATCTCCTGCTGGATGATCCGCAAGGCGTCCATTGCGTCGTCTGCCCGCACGTTGAGATAGAGGGTGGTGGGACAACATCCCTTGCCACAAGATTGGCCGTCGCCAGTCACCACGGTGGCGATCCGCTCCTCGGCCAACAGCTCCTCGAACGCGCGGATCTCGTGCACCTGGCCGCGAAACACGGTCACCACCTCGTCCTCCGGCCCAATGACGCCGGCGCGCGATTCGCGGGCGCGCTGCACCGTCTCGGCCAACTCGATCATCTGCTGGCCGGTAACGAGATCCACATCGCAATCGGCGCAGCGGTCAACCGTGGGAATATACTCGGCCCGGCAACGGGGACAGTACTTGCATTCAGGATCGTACATCGAAAAAAGAATCCTCCTCAATAGCCCGTCGAAAAAGCCATCCCTGACTTTTTCGACCACGGTTGGCCAGAACCGAGTTCCGGCCAACCTCACGAATTCCTTGGCTCCTTTTCGGATATTCCTTGGGCACGGCCCGGTTCAGTCCGTCTCCCTGGCGCCTTCGGCACGGCGGTCGGCTGGACAAGCACAAAAAGAGCCGGCGGAATTCGGCCCCACGTCCCTGTGCCGCACACAGCCCGTTTTTCAACGGGCTGTCAAGTCCAAGGACAGACGTTTCGCGACTCCATTACAGGATAAAACGACGCAGATCCTCGTCGCCAGCAATGCCCTCCAGCTGCGCGCGGACGTACTCTTCGGTGATCACCACCTTTTTTTCCTCACGGTCAGGGGCGTCGAACGACAGTTCCTCCACCACCTTTTCCATTACCGTGTGCAGGCGGCGAGCGCCGATGTTCTCCATCTTGAGGTTGACCTCGGCGGCAATGCGGGCGATCTCGCGGATCGCCTCGTCGGTGAACTCCAGATCGATGCCTTCGGTGGCCAACAGCGCCACGTACTGCCGGATAAGGGCGTTTTTCGGCTCGGTGAGGATCCGGTGGAACTCCTCTTCGCCCAGGGGAGCAAGCTCGACCCGGATAGGGAAACGCCCCTGGAGCTCGGGCACCAGGTCAGAGGGTTTACTGAGATGAAAAGCGCCGCTGGCGATAAACAGGATGTGATCGGTGCGCACCATGCCGTACTTGGTGTTCACCGTCGAGCCCTCCACTATGGGCAAGAGATCGCGCTGCACCCCCTCGCGGGAGACCTCGGCGCCGTGCGTTGCTCCCTCACGGGCGGCGATCTTGTCGATCTCGTCGATAAAGATGATGCCCGACTCCTCGGTGCGCTGGATGGCCAGGCGGGTGACCTTTTCCATGTCCACCAGGCGGTCGGTCTCGTCGGCGTGCAGGATCTCCAGCGCCTCCTTGACCTTCATCCGCCGCCGCCGCTTCTTGCCCGGAAACATACGGCTGAAGGCGTCGCGCAGGTTGGCCCCCATCTCGTCCATCCCTGCGCCAAGGACGTCGAACATGGGCAGGGTCGGCCCCTCCTCCACCTCCATCTCCACCATCCGGTCGTCGAGCTTGCCTTCGCGCAGCATCTGGCGGAATTTCTCGCGCGTGGAGTTTGCCGCCCCCTCTCCCTGGTCGCGGGCGGCACCGGTGTACCGGCTGACCGCTGGCGGCGGCACGAGCAGGTCGAGAAGCCGTTCTTCGGCCAGGGCCGCGGCCCGCGCCGCCACCCGTTCCTGCTCTTCCTCCCGCACCATGTTCACCGCCAATTCCACCAGGTCGCGGATCATGGACTCCACATCCCGGCCCACGTACCCCACCTCGGTGAACTTGGATGCCTCCACCTTGAGGAAGGGACTGCGGGCCAGATGGGCCAGGCGGCGGGCGATCTCGGTCTTGCCCACGCCGGTGGGGCCGATCATGATGATGTTTTTCGGCGCGATCTCCTCAGAAAGCGGCGGCGGCACCTGGCGGCGGCGCCAACGGTTGCGCAAAGCGATGGCCACCGAACGCTTGGCCTCTTGCTGGCCAATGATGTAGCGGTCGAGTTCGGCGACGATTTCGCGAGGAGTTGGTTGTTCGTCGATCGTGCTCATGATGTCGTATCCAAGGACTCCACCGCTACGGTGTCGTTGGTGTAGATGCAGAGCGAGGCGGCGATCCGCATGGCCTCACGGGCGATGGCCTCGGCGTCGAGGGAGCTATGGGCCGCCAGGGCGCGGGCCGCCGCCTGGGCGTAGGGACCGCCAGAACCGATGGCCAGGATGCCGTCGTCCGGCTCGATCACGTCGCCCGTGCCGGTGATAAGCAGGGAATAACGGGCGTCCACGGCAATGAGAAAGGCCTCCAGTCGCCGCAGGATCTTGTCGGTTCGCCAATCCCTGGCCAGATCCACGGCGGCCCGCATCAGGTTCTTGTTATGCCGCTCAAGCTTTTGCTCCAGCTTGTCGAACAAAGTGAAGGCGTCGGCCGTGGCGCCGGCAAAACCGGTAAGCACGGTGCCGCCAGCCAGCCGGCGGACCTTGCGGGCCGAATGTTTCATCACCGTATCGCCCAGGGTCACCTGGCCGTCGGCCGCCACCACCACCCGTCCCTGGTGCCGCACCGCGATCACCGTGGTCGAGCGCACCTCTCTTTTCTTCATGTAATCTCTCATGCTACTTCCTTAACATATTGACATCACGATTATAATTACTACAAGTATAATTACTACAAGCAAAACACTTTGTCGTCAACGGCGCGCCTTTGGGTGGGCGGCGTCGTACACGGCCATCAACCGGTCGAGGTCCAGGTGGGTGTATCTTTGGGTGGTGGACAGGCTGGCGTGACCCAGCAGTTCTTGCACGGCCCGCAGGTCAGCCCCCATCTCAAGCAGGTGGGTGGCAAAGGAATGGCGTAAGGCATGGGGCGTGACCGCCACCTGGATGCCAACCCGCTGGGCATAACCGGCCACCAGCCGCTCCACCGAGCGGGTTGTCAGCCGGCGGCCACGGTTGTTCAGGAACAGGGCGGCGTCATCCACGGCGCGGCCCCTCTCTTTGCCAGAGGTCAAGAGGGCCAACCGCTCCGGGAGGTAAGCCCGCAACGCGGCCAGGGCCTGACCGCCCACCGGAACCACCCGCTCCTTGCCTCCCTTGCCGCGTACCTTAACCATTTCCACGTCGAAATCAAGATCGGTGAGATCGAGCCCCACAAGCTCGGCGACCCGCAACCCTGAAGAGTAGAGGAGTTCGAGCATGGCGCGGTCGCGCAAGGGAAAGGGATCACGGCCTGCCTCGGGCGCGGCCAGCAGGGCGAACACCTCGTCCACAGAAAGGAAGACCGGTATCTTCTTTTCCTGGCGCGGGCCCACCGTGCGGGCAAGAGGATCGTGCGCCACCCTGCCCTCGCGCCGGAGAAAACGGTAGAAGCTCCGCAAACTCGAAAGCTTACGAGCCACGGTCGCTGGCCGGTTGCGCTGATTCACCGCATAGAGGTAACGCCGCACTTCCCGCTCGTCCACCTCCTCGGCCCTGCGGTTGACCACGCCGAAAAACTCGGACAGGTCTCGCCGGTAGGCGGCCACCGTGTGGGGGGAATATCCCTTTTCTGTTTCCAGCCAGCGCAAGAAATCGTCCAGGCCCTGCTCCCGCCCTGTTGCCTGACAGGCCGCCGGTTGGGAGGCGGCCGGAAGGTTGCGCTGGCCGCTGCGTCTCTTCATGGTCCCGATTTTCTACCACACCCTGGCAAGGCGATAAAGTATGGGGGAGAGATTTTTTAAGGAGCCAAGGAATCCGTGAGGTTGGCCGAAGCATGCGCTTTGGCCAGCCGTGATCCCAAAAGCCAGGGATGGCTTTTTTCGCCAGACTGTTAAAGAGATTGCCGGGGAGAGCCTTTTTTTTTATTATGGCTGGACCATGAAAGAAGATCTCTCCCCCCAGCTCTCTTTTGAGGAGGCGATGAGCCGTATAGAAGAGATCAGCCGCCAGTTGGAGGCCGGCGAGATCTCGCTGGAAGCGTCCCTGGCCGCCTTTGACGAAGGCATGCGGTTGGTGCGGCAGTGCTCCCGCCAGTTGGAGGAGGCCCGGCAAAAAGTCACCATGCTGATTGAAGAAAACGGCGAAACGCAGGAGGCGCCCTTTGACCTGCACGGCGAGGAGGACGCCGGAACGTGAGCCTGGCGCTCAAAGAATATCTCGCCGCCAAGCGGAAGGTGGTGGAGGAATATCTGGCCACCCTTTTGCCAGAGGAGGGCCCCCTCGCCGGCCACTACACCGCCCTGCGGTACAGCCTTCTGGCTGGTGGCAAGCGGGTGCGGCCGATCCTCTGCCTGGCGGCGGCCGAAATCTTCCGGGCAGACAGCACGCCCTGCCTGCCGGCGGCCTGCGCGTTAGAGTGTATCCACACCTATTCGCTCATCCACGATGATCTGCCGGCCATGGACGACGACGACCTGCGGCGGGGCAAGCCCACCAACCATGTCGTCTTTGGCGAGGCAGAGGCCATCTTGGCCGGGGACGGCCTGCTGACCCTGGCCTTCGAACTGCTGGCCACGCCAGAGCTGGCTGCGGTGGTCGATCCCGGCGCCCAGGTGCGGATCATCCGCCTGGTGGCTCAGGCGGCCGGTTCGGCCGGCATGGTGGGCGGCCAGTCCTTGGACGTGGCCCACGAAGGCAAGGAGGTGGACCTCGACACCTTGCGCCTCATTCACCGTTGCAAGACCGGCGCGCTCATCACCGCCGCGGTCCAGACAGGAGCGGTGCTGGGCAATGCGGACGACGAGGCGTTCGACCGGCTCACCGCCTATGGCGACGCCATTGGCCTCGCTTTCCAGATGAAGGACGACCTGCTGAACGTCGAGGGGACCCAGGAGGAGTTGGGCAAGGCCGTGGGCTCGGACGCTGAGCGACAAAAGGCCACCTATCCGGCGCTCCTCGGCCTGGAGCAGACGAAAAACGAACTGGAACAGACCGTGCGGCAGGCCATCGCCTGCATCGAACCCTTTGGCGAACGGGCAGAGCCATTGCGGCAACTCGCCCGCTATATCCAGGAACGCCGACGTTGACCGCAACCATGCCTTCCATTCTCGACACCATCGACTCACCCACTGACCTGCGGCGCCTGTCGCAGGACGACCTACCGATCCTGGCGGCCGAGATCCGCCATCGGATCATCGAAACCGTCTCCCGCACCGGCGGCCATCTCGCCCCCTGCCTCGGAGTGGTGGAGCTGACCCTGGCCCTGCATTACGTCTTCGACACCCCAGAGGACAAAATCATCTGGGACGTGGGCCACCAGGCCTATGCCCACAAGCTCGTCACCGGCCGGCGGGACCGGTTCCATACCTTGCGCCAGTACCAGGGCATCAGCGGCTTTCCCAAGAGGGAGGAAAGCGTCTACGACGTGTTCGACACCGGCCATAGCTCCACCTCGATCTCGGCCGCGCTCGGCATCGCGGTGGCCAAGCACCTGCGCCACGACAAGCGGCGGGCCATCGCGGTGATCGGCGATGGCTCGATGACCGGCGGCATGGCCTTCGAGGCCTTGAACCAGGCGGGCCATCTGGGCCGTGACCTCATCGTCATCCTGAACGACAACGAGATGTCGATTTCGCCCAACGTGGGGGCCCTGTCGAGCTTTCTTTCCAAAAAGCTGACCAGCAAAACGATCACCCGCGCCAAGCGGGAGATGGAGCACTTTCTCAAATCGTTCTCCAATCTGGGCGAAAACATCCTTTACGTGCTTAAGAAAACAGAGGAAAGCCTCAAGGGCTTCTTCACGCCTGGAATGCTTTTTGAGGCCCTGCGCTTTGAATATGTTGGGCCGATCCCTGGCCACAACTTTGAGAACCTCATCACCACGTTCCGCAACGTCAAGGAGTTCAGCTCCGGCCCGGTGCTCATCCACGTGCTCACCACCAAAGGAAAAGGCTACAAGGTGGCGGAAGAGCGGCCGGGCGACTATCACGGCACCGGCCCTTTTGACATCGCCACCGGCAGACCGAAAAGGCCGGCCTCCCCCGCCCCACCCTCCTATACCGAAGTGTTCGGCGACACCATCGTCCACCTGGCCGAACAGGACGAGCGGGTCACGGCCATCACCGCCGCCATGCCGGCCGGCACAGGGCTTGTCAAGTTCAGCCGCCGGTTTCCAGACCGGTTCTTCGACGTGGGCATCGCCGAGCAGCACGCGGTCACCTTTGCCGCTGGCCAGGCGGTGGAGGGCCTGCGGCCCGTGGTGGCCATCTACTCCACTTTCCTCCAGCGGGCCCTGGATCAGATCATTCACGACGTGTGCCTGCCCAACCTGCCTGTGACCTTTGCCATTGACCGCGGGGGGCTGGTGGGCGACGACGGCCCTACCCATCACGGGGTCTTCGACCTGTCGTTTCTCCGTTTCATCCCCAACATGGTGCTCATGGCGCCCAAGGACGAACGCGAACTGCAGGACATGCTCTACACCGCGCTCCAGCATCCCGGCCCGGCAGCGGTGCGCTATCCCCGCGGCAGCGGCGAAGGCGTCCCCCTTACCGACCGCCTGGCCGAACTCCCCATTGGCAAGGGGGAGGTGCTTCGCGAGGGCAAAGACCTCCTCCTCCTGCCAGTGGGCAACCGGGTAGGCGCCGCCCTGGCCGCAGCAGAAGGGCTTGCCAAAGTTGGCATTGACGCGGCGGTGATCAATCCCCGCTTTATTGTGCCGTTGGATACCGAGCTGATCTGCGATTACGCCGCCCGCACCGGCCGGCTCGTCACCGTGGAAGACAACGTGCGGCGGGGAGGATTTGGCTCCGCAGTGCTGGAAGAGCTGTCCCGGGAGGGACTGACCGGCGTCAAGACCAAGATTCTCGGGCTTCCCGAGCGCTTCCTGGAGCACGGCACGCAAAAGATCCTCCGCAAGGTGGGCAAGATCGACGAGACGGCCATCACCCAGGCTGCCATGCGCCTGATGGAGGATGCGTGACACGCCTCGCAGCCAGGCCGCAGTCAACGGCGGGCGGCTGGCGCTCTACCCCATCAAGGCAAAGGAGCGCTCCTTGCGGCATCACGCACCGTCATCCCATCGCCCTCAACCTTTGCGCCTCTCTTCCGCCAAAAAACGCGCCACCCAGGCAAGGGCCTCGCGCCGATCGCTTACCTCACCCGCAGCCTGGGCGCTGGCCACGCCATTGAGGATTTCCTTGAACCGGGGACCTGGCGTCAGGCCAAACCGCGCGATAAGATCGTGGCCGGTGACCAGCCGCGGACCTTTGAGCACGGACCGGATCCGCTGTTCGTACTGGCGCATCACCTCGTCGTACAGGGCGACGAGACGCTCCTCGCAATCCGCCGGCTTGCCCGGCCCCTGTCCAGCGAGGCTATCGGCCATCGCCAGGAGAAAGAGGCCGGCCAGATCATCCTCCATCTTGCGCGCCAAACGCAGGACCGCCCTGCCCGATACCGGCTGCCGCCGGATGACGTTACACAGATGAAACGGCCACATGTGCCGTTGCACCAGGCGGGAGATGCGCTCCTTTTGGCGGCGGCCCCACCGCAGCCGGTGAGCGATGGCCGCAATGGCGGGCAGGGCGGCGTTGTCGTGATTGTAAAAGGTGATGCGCCCGCCCGCTTTCTGGCCGCAGGTGAGCGGCTTGCCAATATCATGGAGCAGCGCGGCCCATAACAGCGCCACACGGTTGGCCGCCACCGTCACATAACTGGCAAGATGGCCGGTGAAGGCGGAGGGGGCAAAGGCCCCAGTTGGCTCTCGGCAGAGACGCGTCATCTGCTCCACGGCCTCTATGCTATGCCCCAACACGTCGAGATGATGGCTTGCCGGCTGGCGGCAACCGCCTCCGGCCGCAACTTCCGGCAACACCACCGCAAGGACGCCGCAGGCCTGCATGGCCCGCAGGGCGGCGCCAGAGGACTGCCCGCAGAGCAGGGCGTCTAGCTCAGCGGCGATCCGTTCCCCCGCAGGACGGGCGAGCAGATGGGCGCGCTCCCGGATGGCCCGCTCGGTCCCGGCCTCGATTTCCATGGCCAGCACGGCAAGAAAGCGGAAGGCCCGCAACAGGCGCAGAGGGTCCTCCTCCAAGGCCTGGACGCTGGTCATCCGGATGCGGCCGGCCTTGAGATCCGCCACTCCACCCGTGGGATCAATGACCCCGCCCTCCACAGCAAACCGGCCGTCGCTCCCCACCGGCAAGGCCAGCGCGTTGACCGTAAAATCACGGGAGTGGAGATCAGCGGCAAGGGAGGCGGCGCGAAAGCGGCAGAAGTCCACATCCGGGTCGCCGGCGACCCGGACGATGCCATGCTCTTCGTCGAGCGGCACCACGGTCCCGCCAGCGGCCGCCGCATAGATGCGAGCGCACTGGCCGGGATCGGCGTCCGCCGTGATATCAATATCGTGACTCACCCGGCCGATGAGCCAATCGCGCACCGTCCCGCCGGTGACATAAAGCGGCACGCCCAGACGCCGGCGCACCGCTGCCAGGCCGTGGTACAGCTTGGGGGGATAGGCGGCAACGACAGGGTGGGGAGCGAGCTGGCGGCCCTTCACCGCTCGCCCTCCGCCGGTCCAACCGCTGGCGCGTTGTCGCTGGCAGTGGCGGCCATTTGCTGGCAAATTCCGCCAAGCGAGGTGGAAAGCGCGCACACCACGTCGTGGATATGGATGCTTTCCTGGCTGCGGCTCTCAATGCGGATCGTGGTGTCTGGCGCGAGGACGCCGGAGAAGCGGCGGCCACAGGCGAGCGCTACCTGGCGCACCACGTCCTCGGCGAACTGGGGGTGCTGGTGGCAGGCTAGCACCAATTCCGCCTCGTCGGGCCGCTTGAGCAGGTCGTGCACCAAGTGCAGCGCCTCCCCGAGCACGGCGGCAAGATCGTCGAAGCCCACAGCAACGTCCTCCCTGGAGCCAAGGGCCAACGTGGTGAGCGAACGCTGGCTGTGGCTGGGATACGGGCAACCGCCGGGAAGCCCCTGCCCTATCGCG
Source organism: Deltaproteobacteria bacterium (assembly GCA_015488275.1). GTDB lineage: Bacteria > Desulfobacterota > Desulfobulbia > Desulfobulbales > S012-135 > S012-135. The sequence continues at coordinate 9,210 of WFOD01000273.1, read as the reverse complement.
CCCTCGGTATAGACCTGGGTACAGGGACAGGCGGTAATGTGGTACACCCCAACCTGTCGCTCGCAGGTCAGGTCCCCGTCCTCAAAGCGACAGCGGGCCGCCGCCACCAGGGAGTCCTGCGACCGTTGGCCGCTCACCCGGCCGGTACGCTCCACTGGCAAAAGGCCGCGCAGGTCCACCTCGCTCCGCCGCGCCTCCTGGGCCGCCGCCACCCGCAGGCAAAGCTCCTTCGCATAAGCGGCTGGATCGGCAAAGGTTTGGCCGGCCAGGCGCGTCACCTCTTCTTCGATGCGCGACATGTGGATACCGCGCCGGTGCCTCGTCAGGGAGACCGTGACCTCAGCGGTGAACGGCACACGGCCTTGGGGAAGGCGCACCCACAGGGTCTTGGCCGCAATGCCTACCCGGTCAAGGGGCAGGGAGAAAGAGGGCCGCTGACAAGGCACGTCGATCTCGCTGGCGAGAACGCGCCGGTGCACCGCAGGGTCGAAGAACAACTCGTTGTCTGATGCATATGACATGTGACGTGCACTCTCTAACGTTTGGCAAAAGGGGGGAAAGCAGATGAAAGGCGTTGGTACCATTCTTGGACCGTGGCGAATCCCGCTGGCTGCGCCAAGGTCCACTGCCGCAGGGCGTGAAAATAGCCTGGGTCATGGGACGCCAGGCGGTCCAGCATCCCGGCGATGCGGGCCGCATCAATGCGGGCGCAGGCGCTTCCAGCGTGCAGCCGCCGCACCACGGTGGGCTCTGGCCCGGCAAAGCCGAAGGGATGATCCCTGGCCAGGCGGCAGAAAAGCTCCCAATCTTCTCCCAGGTCGCCCCGCCCAAATCCTCCGGCGGCCAAGAACACCCGGCGCCGCACGGCAAAGGCCGAAGGAACGAGACAACACCAACGCCGCAAAACGCCAAACAGATCCCCCTCCTGGCCTGCGCCGGCATCAGGGATGCAAAACTCGCCCCCCGAAACCAGATCCAGGGTCCAGGTCACAGCATAGGCCACGGCAAAACCCCGTTCCAGGACAGCGGCGAGCCGCTCGCCATGCTGCGGCAGCCAGAAATCGTCGGAGTCGAGGAAAAAAAGAACCTCGCCCCGGGCCCGGTACGCGCCCGTATTGCGCGCAGCTCCCGGCCCCACCCCGGGGGTGCGCAGCACCGTCACTTGCGAAAAGCGAGCGCCGACCGCTTCACCAGAGCCATCGGTGGAGCCATCGTCCACCACGATCACCTCGTCCACCGGCCGGTGCTGGCAATAGACACTGGCTACCGCCTCCAGGACCAGCCGCCGCCGGTCGCGCACCGGGATTATGGCGCTCACCCGCATCGGCGCTCAGCGGCCAGGGGGAAAGCAGTCGGCCGCTTGCCGGAGGCGGCCGGCCCGCTTGTGTTCCACGTATTCGGCCACCCGGGGCAGCATCTCGTCGAGATACTGGCCGATCTCCGTCTCGGTCGCCGTGGTCAAAGTTTGGCAGAACAGACACTTACGCTCGCCGCCACCGGTAGAGGGCAGGCCGAAATCCTCAAGCACATGCCGGGTATAGAGCTGGTCCACGAACTCTTCATACACCGGGAACACGGTCCGCACCCCGAAGCGGGCCGAGAATTCGCTGATCTTGTCCATGAACACCGGCGTCTGTTCGGGATAGTACTCTTGCCGCTTGGCGTAGCCAGCAGCGATCACCGGCACGTAGTGCTCGATACAGTACAGGAGGGCCCGGGTGTGCATGCCCACCTTACAGGCCACGCAGACCAGGTTCTTGCCGTTGTAGCGCGGCATGAGCTCTTCGTACCGGTCGAGCCACAATCCCTGAAAGAGCCGGCCCATATCGAGCTCCTGCATGACCGCTTCGGGAAAATCGGCGGGGTTGGCCACCTGGGCGGCAAGGATCCGCCGGGCGGTCTCGAACCGGTTGCGGGGCCAGTCAGGAAAGCGGCCCATGCCGTTGAGCATGTGCAACAGATGAATGCGCCGCGGCCGGCCGAGATCCGGATGACTGCCCGTGGCGGCCAGGGCGTAGAGGGCCAGGGAGTCGGTGCCTCCTGAATAGAGAATGGCGAGTTCCTGGGCGTCCATGAGTTCTCCTCGGTCGTCGTTGTCCTTATCCCGGCCGTGCCGGGGGGCGGCAGTAGTGCAACACCACCTCGCCGGTATGAAGCCGGCGACAATCACGCAAGGTGAAAGCGTCCAGGGGACGCAGCCCTTCGCGCCACGGCCGCACCAGAGCAGCGGCGTCCCTGTGCCCAGAGATACAGGGCACCACGGTGAGCAGGATCTCGTCGATCAGCCCTTGGGCCAGACAGCCAGCGTTCAGCCCGCCACCCCCTTCCACCAGCACACGGGTAACGCCGGCGCCGGCCAGCCAGTCCCGCACCGCGACAAGATCCAGGCCGCCAGTTCGCATCTCCGGTACAACGACCACCGTGGCGGGCAACGGGGCCAGCCGTTGCCGGACGGCGGCAGCGGTAAACACCACCGGCCTGGGGCCCGTGGTGAAGAGGCGGCGTTCTGCCGGCAGCGCGCCGCTGGCCGTCACGATGCAGCGCAGCCGCCCTGGAGGCGGCGCGTCCCCAGGGCCAGCCATCACGGGATTGGCGCGGCGCAGGGTGCCGGCCCCCATGAGTCCCGCGCCGGTTCCCAGCCGCATCTCCTCGAGTAACCGCCGGTCCTGCCGGCTGCCAAGGGGCGTTGGCTCGATACGGCCGTCCAGGGTGACAGCGGCCATCATGATCATCAGCGGCGCAGGCACAGGAGGATTCCTCCGGAGGAACAGGCCATCATCGTTTCAGGCCAAACGGCCCGGCGATTCGAGGGCCAGCCAGGTAAAAAATCTGGGCTCCCGGCCGGCGAACGTGGTACATTACGCCGGTCTGCGGGCCGGGCCGCTTCCGTATTTGGCCACAGGGCGCTCCCATCTGCGGCGTCATCGGCCCGTCAACGTCACAGGACCACCGTTGCCATGCGCTACGACGTACGCCGCATCCCACTTGAGAACATCGACTTTCACGACCGGGCCTGCCGCCTGTTGCCGGCTGGCGTTGAGGACCCGCCTTCCAGGGCGCTCGCCGCTTCGATTCAACGCTGCGGCCTGCTTACGCCGCCGCTGCTCCTTCCCCGGGGAGAGGACCGGTATGCCGTGGTGAGCGGCTGGCGGCGGCTGGAGGCGCTCCGGGCCAGCGGCCAGGAGCCAGAATCCTGGTGCCGCATCCTGCCTCCCTCCACCACGGTCCATGACGCCATGCTGCTCGCCTACGAGGAGAACCGGTTCCAGCGGGGCGACTGTATCTTGCGTTGCGCCGTGCTGGTGACCGCCTTGGCCGACATGATGGACGAAGACGAGCTCGTCCAGCGCCTCCTGCCGCGTCTCGGTCTTCCCGCCCGCCGCCAGACCATAGCCGGCCTCCAGTCCCTGCTCCGCCTGGAGCCGCCCCTTTTACAGGCGATTCACGACCAGCTTTTGGACAACAAGGCCGCACTCGAACTCAGCCGGTTGCCACTGCGCGACCGGCTGGTCTTGCACGACTATATCGTCGGCCTGCGGCTGAGCGTTGGCAACCAACGCAAGTTCGTGGCCGGCTGTTGCGAGCTCGCCCGGCGGCGCGCCACCTCGGTCATGGCCCTTCTCGCAGGCGAAGAACCGCAAGCCATCCTCAACCATCCAACAGCCACGACCGGGCAAAAGACGGCCAAATTGATGCGCTGGCTGGAACGGCAGCGGTTTCCCCGCCTGAGCGCGGCGGAAGAAGCCTTTGCCCGCTGGCGGCAAACCCTCGATCTCCCCTCCACCGTCCAGGTGCGCCATGCGCCCGCCTTTGAACGCGACAGCGTAACAGTAGAGGTCACCCTCCCGGACATGGCGGCAGCCGAGCGGTTTCTCACCGACTATTTAAAAAACTCGCCCAGCACCATCAAGGCCCCTTCCGAATCCCAGGGATAAGCGCCAATGTACTTTTTGCGCAGCACCCCCTGCTGGTCGATGATATAGGTCTCGGGCACGCCGGTGATGCCATAGGCGTTGCCCACCGTCCCTTGAGGATCGAGCAACACGGGCAAGTCTTCCCCCTTCACCTTGGCGAGAAAGCGGCGGGCCTTTTCCGGCTGATCGTTCACTAGGACGGTGACCATCTCAAAGGGTTTACCGGCGAGCATGGAGCGCAGCCGCACCATTGCCGGCATCTCTTCCCGGCAAGGTGGGCACCAAGTGGCCCAGAAATTCAAAAAAACCACCTTGCCCCGCAAGCCGGCAAGGCTCCATGTGCGGCCGTTGAGATCAACGAGGGTGAACTCTGGCGCGGGCTGGCCAATCACGGCCACGGATGGCCCGCCTTGCTTGTTGTCGCCACAGGCGGCCAGGAGCAGCATGACCGCAAGGAGCAGAGAAACAAGGAAGGCGCGATGCACGGTTGGCTGGATACGCAGCATGAAGTCTCGGACTCTCCTTTTTGTGTTTTCGTCGGTTTGAAGCCTTTTGGGCGCACGAAAGAGCTGTGCCGCTAAACGGCCTCCACCTCCTGCCACTTCCCTGAAACGGCCGACCGGCGGCAGGCATCGGCCACGGCCACGGCGGCGAGGCCATCTTCGGCGGGCACCGGATTGTCCCCCCTGCCGGCCAGGAAGGCGGCCCACTGCCGCAATAGCGGAACGATGGCGAAGACCGGCGGGCCGCACGGCAGGGAAACAGGACCGCGGCCGGAGATCAACTCCAGGCGGTGGTGCACCTGGTCAGCGTGCAACTGCGCCTTTTCTCCCACCAGCTCGTAACGGCCGCACCGGCCGTCTCCCACCTTGGCCGCATCAATGAGACCAAGGACATCGCCTTCCAGTTCCACAGTGGCGACAAGGAGATCCTCCAAACGCCGGGTATGACGGCAGCGGCTCTCTCCCCGCACGCGGACAATCCGCCGGCCGGTGACAAAATACAGGGTATCGAATATATGAACCGCCGTGTGCAAGGCCACCCCTCCGCCAGCAATGGCGGGATCGTCGAGCCACGCATGCTGGGTCTCCTCCATCCGTTGACTGGCGGCCACGAGATGGAGCCGGCCGATCCGGCCAACCTCCCGCTTGAGGGCGCGCACGACGCTGTTACAGCGCAAGGTATGGCCAACGGTAAGGGGAACGCCCGCCGCCCTGCAGGCCCTCAACATGGCGCGGCCTGCCGCCACCTCGGTGGCCAGGGGTTTTTCCACCAAAAGAGGCTTGCCGGCCCCAGCGCACGCCCGGGCGATTTCCAGATGAAGATTGGGCGTGGTGGCCGCGATCACTGCCGCGACCCCAGGATCGGCGACCAAGTCCCGCCAGTCAGGATAAAACCGGCATCCCCATGCGGCCGCCTGGGCGCGGCCCGCTGAAGAACGGCGGCTGATGGCTGCAAGGCGCAGCCCTCGCACGTGGCGCAGAATATGCTCGGCATAGCGGCTGCCGTGACGGCCAGTGCCGATAATCCCCACTGGCAAGGGCGAACCGCTCATTCCACCCTGCGGAACGCCTTAGCTCCAGCATTGCAAACCGGACACTTGTCCGGCGGCTCACCCTCGCAGGTGTAACCACAGACCGTGCACACCTGGTACGGCGCACCAGGCAACTCCTCGCCCCGCTCCAGGGCGTCGAGGGCCTTTCGATACAGCTCAGCGTGGATTTTTTCCACCTCGTTGGCAAAGGTGAAGCTACGCAAGGCCGCTTTAGCCCCTTCCGCCTCGGCGTCGGCAATCATCGCAGGGTACATCTCCTTGAACTCATGGGTCTCGCCCTCAATGGCCGCCCGCAGGTTGTCGGCCGTGGAGCCAATACCACGCATGGCCCGCAGATGGGCCAACGCATGAACGGTTTCCGCCTCGGCCGCAGCGCGAAAAAGCCGCGCCACTTGGAGATGCCCTTCTTTTTCAGCCCTTGCGGCAAAGGCGAGGTAGCGGCGATTGGCCTGGGACTCTCCGGCAAATGCCTCGGCAAGATGCTGGTCGGTCTTACTCATCGTCGGAGTTCCTCCTTTGTCATGGGATCGCAGAAAGTCCGTCCCCCCGTGCCGTTCACAGCCCGTTTTTCAATGGACTGTCAAAGCATATTACCCCAAGCCGGCCGGCCATTTCCACGTGTTTTTCAGCCCACCAGCCAGCGGCGGTTCCCGGCCGCAGCAACGCCTCCTGCTGGACGCCTCCCCCAAAAAAACCACGGGCGGCCGAAGCCGCCCGTGACAACAGATTCCCAACATGGACCGGCCAGGCGGGCCGGCCTGTGGATGATTACGGAACCGTCACCTTGCCCGCCAACTGCATGAGCTGGCACAGGATATCGGGCAAGTCCACGATTCCGTTGCCGTTACAGTCCCACTTACGCGCATCGACCCCACTTCCCGTGGTGTCGCCGCTCGTGCCGCCGGTGGTATCACCCGTATCGCCGCCCGTGCCGCCAGTGCCATCGGTCACCGTGATGGTGACCAGAAGCGAATCGCCAACCTTGCCCGTGTCATCCGTCAGGCGGCAGATGGCATCGTAGGTGCCGGCGGCCGTATAGGTATGGGTGACGATCCCGTCGGCATCGCCGGTTACCTCATAGGTGCCGTCGTGGTCAAAGTCAAAGTCAGCGCTGGCCACGCTGGCGCCGCTCGCCGGATCTGGCGCGCAGGTGAAGGTGACGTCAAGGGGCGCGGGCCCGCTCGTCGGCTGGGGAGTGAAGAGGATGCCGCTGCCGCCGCCCGTGGCGTCACCCGTGCCACCCGTATCACCGGTCGTGTCGCCCGTGCCGCCGGTGGTGTCCGAACCATCACCCCCATCGCTGGGCATACCTTGCCCCGCGAACAGGAAGTTGATATCCGAAACAAGCTGGCCCGCGACAAAGGTAAGCTGCTGGGCGCCGGTGGCGTCGCCGCCGCCAGGGAACCACTGGCCCATGCCAGAGGGCGTCACGTAGCGGACGAGATAGGTGCCAGGCCAGATGCCGGCCAGGCGGTAGTATCCGTTCTCGCTCGGCGGTCCGATGCGGTTCCGGATAAAGCTGGGCTGGGAAGTGTTCGTGGGATCGTAAAACTCAAAAACCCCGTTCTCGATCATCGTCGAATCGATCTGCGGATCAAAGGAGGCCACCACGCCTTCCATCTTTGCATAGGCCGTATCGTCGTTGGTCACGGTGAACAGGGCGTAGCCGGTGGCCGTGGCCGAACCCGAGGTGGCGCTGGCGTGGAAAACGGCGGAGCTGATCCCCGGCGTTGGAAAGTTCGCCGGATCGTTGAGGTCCACGTTGTACTGGCAGGAGTACTGGGTGTTGTCGCTGTTGTAGCCGCAAGCAGCGGAGGCGTCCTGTTGCAGGTTCAAGAAGGAGGCGGAAAATCCCGCATTGGTGAGCGAGCTGCCGGCGCTGGCCGTAGCGGCAAAGGTCACCGGTCCGGTCTGGGTATTGGTGAGGGTGGCCGGGGTGACGGTCACGGTCACCTGGGGCGAGCTGGCGGGCAGGCTCACGGTCACCGGCAGGGTGGCCTGAAAGCCATCGGCAAAAGTGAGGACGATGTTCGCCTGGCCGTTGCCCACGGCGTACAGTTTTACGTCGTCCATAGAGGAGCTCACGAGCACCACTGATGGATCGCTGGAGACGATCTCCACCGGTGCGATCTCACGGGGGAAAGGCTGGCCCTGGCTGTCGTACACCTTCAGCTCAACCTCGTTGCCAAATTCTCCCTGCTGGTTGACCGTAACGCTGGTGATGACCTGCTGGTTGACGGTATCGAAGAACTCTACCTTGCCAACTTTCCGCACCTCCACCTCGGCCTCGCCGCTCACCGTGGTCACGCCATCGGATGCCTGCACCGCAAAAGTGTACAGGCCCGGCGTCATGGCCGATGTGTCCACGGTAAGGAGGGTGCCGCCAGGCCCGCTCAAGGACTGGGGCTTAAAGGCGTGGGACGGCGGCGCGGCACCGCTCTTGTCCACCAGGCTCCAATTGATGGCCGCGCTAGCGGGCAGCGTGTAGCCGTTGGCAAAGCCGATACCTAGAGGCAGGCGCAGCGTCGCGCCGGCGAGCACCAACACCCGCTCCGGTAGATCCGCTACCCGGAGATAGAAGAACGGCGAGGTGATGTTGATCCCAGGCGAGGGGGCGCTCTCGGTCCCCTGGCGCACCACGAAAGAGCCCGGCATGGCGGGCGCGTTCACCTGCACGACGATCTGGCTGTCGCTCCATGAAGTCACCGTCAGGCCAGCGGCCTGGTCGTTGAGCAGCAACTCGCCGCTGCCCTGGGAAGCGCCGAAGTTCGCGCCCGTGATGGTCACCGTATCCCCGTAGGCGATCTGCGTCGGAGTCACGCCCGTGATTTGGGGCACGGGAAGCGCCGACGCGCCGGCCACATCCACCGATACGTTGTCCGCGTAAAACGTGCCGCCGCCAGTAAGGCGCGCCAGGCTCACCTCCACCAGCCGGTCCGCATCAGCGGGAAAGGTGAACGTGTCCTGCAGGCGCGCCGGATTGGCCGCATCCGTGGAAACGGCTGTTCCCGCAGCCGCGAGCAAGGAAACCTCATGGATCTGACCGGCAGTGTCCACATATTCGCAAAGTATGCCCACCACCGGGTTGGCCTGTGGCTGCTCGCCCGTTTGCAGGGTCTGCCACAGATCCACCCCAACGGTGGCCGTCTGGCCGCCGATGCCGGTGACGTTGACCGGCTGGACGAGTACAGGGCCTTGATACCAACCGCTCGCAGTCGGCGGATTGAGGTCCGCCGCGCCCTGGGTGACCGGGCTCCACGTGGGGTCAAACCCCCTTTCCAAATACCAGGGGGTAAGGCCGGTGGAGAAGTCGCCGTTGCCGACCACCTCCACGGCCCGCGCCTGGCCACTGGCAAGCAACAACACGGCCAGGATAAACAACAAAAATCTTCCCAGTGAACGGCACGACTGGCTACGGATCATGGCCAAACCTCCCTTTGACAACTCGACTACAGTATCGGCGCGCAGCCACCAGCTTCCAACTTTTTCATTGTATCACTCGCCCGCCGCCAGGCCCAACCGGTTTTCTCACGTGCGCGCAAACCAACGGGCCACGGTCTGGCGGGCGAACCGTTTGACCACCGGGCGGCCATGCGGACAGTGGCTGAAGATATCGGCCTCGATCATCTGCCGCACCAGGGCTTCGCACTCCTGGAGATCGAGGCGGTGGCTGGCCTTGATCGCCGCCTTGCACGCCAGGCCGGCGATCACCCCGTCGAGCCGGTCGTTAACACCTGTCTC
>WFOD01000272.1 GCA_015488275.1 Deltaproteobacteria bacterium | reverse complement strand
CCTGGCTGCGGTCAGCGGTGCGTGTGTGAACTGCCATTCCATGCACAACAGCCAGGCCGGGGTGAGCATGAAGCTGGACAGCACGCCCACGGCGGGAGGATCGAGCACTTGCAGCGATTGCCATGCGGACGCCCGTAGCGTCCTCTTGCGCCGTGATTGTATCGGCTGTCATGCCCAGAGTCCGAGCACGGGCACCAGTAACGTGATCTCCGGGGTGCCGCAGGTGGCGCACAACGCGGCCACTGATCTGGCGGGTGGCAACTTCCGCTACGTGTTTACCAACGATACTTACGGTCACAACGTGCACGGCTTTGGCACCAGCATCGGCACGGACGGCAACCTGGCCAACACCCCGCCTGGTTACGACGCCAACTTCGATCCTGCAGCGGCGGGGTACGACACCACCTCTGGCCAGATCATGTGCGCCGGCCGTAACGGCTGTCACGGCAACCGGGACGAAGAGGGGCAGATCGCCGCCATTTCCGGCGCCCACCACGCCGACGACTCAGCCTTGCAGTTTGGGAGCGGATTTTCCGAGACCGGCCAAGGCGCAACGGTTGGCACCAGCTACCGCTATCTTTACAAGGTGCACGGTGCGGAGGATGCCGATTGGGAAGCAACGACGAGCGCCACGGACCACAACGAGTACCGGGGGGCCTCCTTTAATTCCAGCCGTTCAAGCCAGACCTGGTCCGACATCAGCACCATGAGCCAGCTCTGCGCCGAATGCCACGGCAACTTCCACTCGGGCAGCGGCCTCACCTCTTCCGGCCCCTGGATCCGCCACCCTACCGACGCGGTGCTGCCGAACGCAGCGCCCTATTCCAGTTATACCTCCTATTCCCTTCTCGCCCCAGTGGCCCGCCAGTCCCTTAGCGATGGCGCCACGGCGGCCAGCGGCACGGTGACGCCGGGATCTGACGTGGTGTTTTGCCTTTCCTGCCACCGGGCGCACGGCAGTCCCTATGCCGATATGCTGCGCTGGGACTACAGCACCTGCCGCAACGCCACGGCCAACAGCAGTTGCGGTTGCTTCGTCTGTCATTCGGACAAAGACTGATCCCTTGGCAACTGGTCCGCGAGGTTGCGACTTCGGCAGACGAAGGGCAATCCCGTGCTCCGGCGCCATCCTTCGCTGTATCAGAGCTGGGCGCTGTCGATGAAGGCGTAGGCGCTGTGTTTGTGGATCGACTCAAAGCTCTCCACGCCTACCGAGAACCAGAGGATGTCAGGGTGGGCGCCTGCCGCCTCGGCGATGCTCCGCGCCACGTCCTCGACGAACATCGGGTTGGCGTAGGCCTGTTCGGTGACGTATTTCTCGTCTGGCCGTTTGAGGAGTGAAAAGAGTTCACAGGAGGCGCATCCCTCCACCAAGGTGATCAGATCTTCGAGCCAGATGAAGTTACGGTAGCGGACGTTCAGGTTGATTTCCGCCCGCTGGTTGTGCGCTCCCTGTTCGCTGATCTCTTTGGAGCAGGGGCAGAGGGTGGTGGTCGGCACCCACACGGAGAGCATGATCTCCTCGCCCTGTTCGTTGCTGCTGGCCGTGAACCGGCAGGTGTACTCCATAAGACCGGCGGTGCCGGTCACCGGCGCCCGTTTGTTGAGAAAATAGGGAAAGGTGAGGGTGATACGGGCGGCGGCGGCATCGAGCCGGCGGCGGGTCTCCCGGAGCAGAGACGGCAGGCGGGTGGCGCCGAGATCGTTTTGATACTGGTTGAGGATGGTGATGAACTCGGTCACACAGCGCTGGCGGTGGCGGCGGCCCAGCTCGGCCTCCAAGGTGATGGCGGCCACGGTCTCCTGATGGCCGCCCGTTTTCTGCCGCACCTTGACCGGCAGGTTGACGTTTTTGATGCCCACAGTCTGCAAGGTCATGACGCGTTTGCCTTGGAGGAGGAATCGTTGGCGTGTTGGTTGCGTGGGGTCAAAAGCACGGTGGCGGCGATCCAGGCCGCTAGCGTGAGGCCGCCGATAAGGGCCAGGCGGCCGAGCAGGCGGAGGGGTGGGGCGGAGAGCTCTTCTTGCGGCAAGACTCCGACGAGCCACCAGTCGCCACCGGGCACCGGGCTGGCCGCCACGTAACACGGTTGACCGTTGATGGGCAGAAGCTGCCCCTCCGGCCCTTCGATCAGCCAGAAGGGGGGCACGCTTGCCGGTGGCGGTCCGGTGGGCAGCACCGGATCGGCGAGCAGCGTGGTGCCCTGGCTGTCGGTGACCAAGAAGAAGCCGTTGGCGCCGTAACGCATATCGCCGAAGATTTCGATAAGCTTGTTGTCTGGCAAGACGGCGAGAAAAATGGCCCCAAACTCGCCGAACTGCTCTAGATAATAAAGAAACATCGCACCCTGGCTGGCGGGCAGGAGCACGGCCACGGGCCGGTTGGGCTGCCAGAGGATGCGCTGTACCAGGT
>WFOD01000271.1 GCA_015488275.1 Deltaproteobacteria bacterium | reverse complement strand
GCGTCATCCGGGACAAACCGGCGGCCGCCCAAACCTGGCCGTACGCATTGGCGGCCTGCGCCTCGCCAATCCAGTGCTCACCGCCTCGGGAACCTTTGGTTACGGCAGGGAGTTCGCCCCCTATCTCGACCTTGAACGCCTGGGGGGGCTGGTAACCAAGGGCATCTCCTGGGAGCCCCGGGCGGGGAATCCCCCCCCGCGGGTGGTCGAGACGCCCTGCGGCATGCTCAACGCCATTGGCCTGGAAAACGTCGGCCTCCACCGGTTTGTCCAGGCGAAACTGCCCTATCTCCGGCAACTCAACACCCGGGTGGTGGTGAACATCCTGGGCGACGACATCGGCGACTATCAACGGCTCGCCAGCGCCCTGGCGCAAGAAGAGGGCATCGACGCCCTTGAGGTGAACATCTCCTGCCCGAACGTCAAGGCGGGCGGCGTGGCCTTTGGCACGGACGCCAAAGCCGCTGCCGCGGTGACAGCAGCGGTCAAGGCGGCGGCCGGCTCCCTGCCGGTGATCGTCAAGCTCTCGCCCAACGTCACCGACATCACGGTGATCGCCAAAGCGGTGGCCGAGGCTGGCGCCGACGGCCTCTCCCTCATCAACACCTTGCTGGGCATGGTCATTGACGTGGACCAGCGGCGGCCGGTACTCGGCAATGTCATGGGCGGCCTCTCTGGTCCGGCCATCCGGCCGCTGGCCGTGCGCATGGTGTGGCAGGTGGCGCAAGCGGTGAAGATTCCAGTGATCGGCATCGGCGGCATATCGTCTGCCCGCGACGCCCTGGAGTTCCTGTTGGCCGGCGCCACGGCCGTACAGGTGGGCACGGCCAACTTCGTGGATCCAGCCGCAGCCGTGCGGGTGGTTGACGGCATCGCCGCCTATCTCCTCCAGCACGGCCTGGACGACGTGCAGCAGATCATCGGCGCGGCGGCGCGCACCGGCGCAGCAGCCGAGGGATAACCGCTTTCCAACAGCACTATGGCCGACCTCCCTTCTCCTGGGGCCCTCGCCTCCCTGCAAAAGATCTACGCTCTCTGGCGCCAATGGGAAAAACGGTTTTCTCTCGCCTGCCAGCCTGGATGCGCCGCCTGCTGCACCCAAGCCGTGCTCGCCACCCGCCTGGAAACCGAGTATCTTGCCCAGGCATTTCCGGCAGAGACCACGGCCATCCTGGCGCAGGTCTCTGACCGGCAGTGGCCAGCCCCACGGCTGACCACCAACCAGTTCGCCGCCCTCTGTCTGGCCCGCAGCCCTGAGCCAGACGATCCGTACCAGCCCCAAAGCGCGCCGTGCCTCTTTCTCGACGCCAGGGGCCGGTGCCAGGTCTATCCGGCCCGTCCCTTGGCGTGCCGGGTCATGGCCTCGACCAGGCCATGCCACGAGGCGGCCCTACCGCCAGAGATCTTTACCAGCATCGGCTCGGTCTTCATGCAGGCGGTGGAACACCTGGACGGCAGGCAGTGGGGCAGCCTGTGGTCCCTGCTCCCCCTGGTCCTGGCCCCAGTGGAGGCAAAGGGGGCGGCGGCCAGGGATAACGCCGGGCCGCTACGCCCCTGTCATCCTCTCCCCGGGCTGCTGCTCAGCAACAGAGAGTGGCAGCAGGCCAAGGAGGTGATACAGGAACTCCTCGGCCTGATCAGCGGTCAACCGTCCCACCAGCAAGAAAAACCATAGCCAGGAGGAGGAACATGGACGACGAGCAGCCCATCCATCCCCCGGTCATTGATTGGCGTGTCATTTCCACCGTGCTCCTCGACATGGACGGCACCCTCCTCGACCGCCATTTCGATGACTACTTCTGGGAACAGTACGTGCCCGTGGTCTATGCCCGCAAACACCGCCTCACCGTACCGCAAGCGCGCACCCGCCTTTTGCGGCTCTACCGCGCCAAGGAGCGGACCCTGGAATGGACCGACCTCGACTATTGGTCCGCCACCCTGGGACTCGATATTCCGGCCCTGAAGTTGCACGTGGAACACCTGATCGCCGTCCACCCGCACGTGCCCGAATTCCTCGCCTGGGCGCGCACGGCTGGCAAACAGGTGGTGATGGTCACCAACGCCCACCACAAGACCCTGGAGATCAAAATGGAACGCACAGCCCTGGCCGGATACTTTGACCGCATTGTCCGGTCGCATGAGCTGGGCGCGCCAAAAGAAGACCCGGATTTCTGGCGCCGGCTTCATCAGGTGATAGATTACGACGCAGCGGGAAGCCTGCTGGCCGACGACACCGAGGCGGTGCTGGAAAGCGCCAGCAAGTATGGCATCCGCCACTGCATCCACATCGCCCGGCCGAGCAGCGCCTTGCCGCCCAAACCCTCCTCCCGCTTTCCCGCCATCCATAGCTTTCGGGAACTTCTCCCCCGGCAGCACGTCAATATACCAGCGCCATGACTGAGGACTTCGTAAACGATCCTCTCCCCGGCTTCCGCAGCCGGCCGAAAAAGGCCCTGTCGTTTCCGGCCATCGGTTGGGCAAAACAACGCTTCGGCCAACGGCACGAATTCCTTGCCCCCTTACACGCAAGGCTTTTTACCGCGCCTCACCACAAATCGCTTTTTCCTGGAAACCACCGGTTGCGCCTTCGCGGGGACTTTTTACGCGACCATCATGACTTGCACCCCCCGGCGCTTTCGTTGTATGTTGCCAGCACCCGCCCATGCCCTGGCGCCGGCCCGCTGGCCGAGAGGAGCAGCTCCTCCCGCAAACAACGGTGACGGTGCCGGTCCCTGCTTTGTTTATACCTGGTCCCGAGGGTGCTTCTTCGCATGCCGAGGCCGGCGCCTTACGGACCGGGTATCTGGTTGCGGGCCACCCTGTGATCAGATACCCTGCTTTTGCTTACTGCTGGAATCAACCAAACAAGGAGCCCTTGCCATGTGCACCATACGCCGTAGCCGCAAGCTGCCGCCTGTCTTGCTTTTCATCCTCACCGCTCTCATGCTCACAGCGGGCGTCGGCCTGGCCGCCAGCCCCTCTCCGCCCACCGTGGCCATCCTTCCTCTCGTCACCTATGCCGACAAGGATATCGGCTACCTGGAGCAAGGGATCCGCTCCATGCTCACCAGCCGGCTTGTGGCCGACGCAGGCGTCGAGGTCAAGGAGGCCGGCGTTGAGGCCGAGGCGATCAAGTATCCCCAGGATCTGAAAAAAATCGGCCGGGAAAAAGGGATCGACTATCTCGTCGGCGGCAGCATCACCGCCCTTGGCGGCGGCGCGAGCCTTGATCTCTACGTCACCGACACCCATACCCCTGCCAAGGCCAAACACTTTTACGCCACCGCGGACAAAGACGCCGATATCATCCGCAGTATCGACCGCCTGGCCCGCGAGATCGGCGCCACCATCTTCGGCGCCAAAGCGGACAACGCCAGCCAGGCGGAAAAGCCGGGAGCCGCCGCTCCCTCCTCTCCGGCTCCTTCCCGGAGTACGGCCTTTGACCCAACCATGCATCCCGAACGGGCCCTCTTTGCCGGTGCGGCAAAGGGGTCTGCCCTCCGGCCCTTTCGCCGCGCCTTTCGCCAGTTTACCAAGAGCCAAAACCTCCACTTCTTCGTCAGGGCAATGGCCGTGGGGGATCTTGACGGTAGTGGTACGGATGCAATCGTTGTCGCCAAGTCGGACACCATTAAGTGCTACCGGCGGATCGACAACCGCCTGCAACAGATCGCCTACGCTCCGATCGCCAAGGGATACGCCATCATCGACCTCTCGGTGGCTGACCTGGACGGCGACCGGCAAGACGAGATCTACGTCACCGCCACCGCCAAAGGCGAGCCCTATAGCGCAGGGTTCCGCCTGGAGGGCGAGCGTTTGATTCTCCTGGTCTCCACCAAGGAGTTTTTCCTCCGCGCCCTCGACCTGCCGGTGCTCGGTCCCACGCTCATCGGCCAGCGGCCAGGCGATCACGCCCCCCTGGAAAAAAAGATCTATGCCCTGCGCCGCGAGGGGGAGCGGCTCGTGGCCGGCGAACCCGTGAACCTGCCCAAGGGCACGGATATTTTCAACTTTGCCTACGCCGACGTGGATGGCGACGGCGCGGATGAAATCGTGCTCGTAGACGAAAAGTTCTTCCTCCAGGTCTTCCGGCCGGGGGGCGGGCAGATCTGGCGCTCGTCGGCCATCTTTGGCGGCTCGCCCATCACGGTGGGCAAGGAGAGGGATGAGGCCGATGCAGACTGGGATGCGCGCAACGCCCTGTATCCAGACGAATGGAAAAAGATCACCGTCTCGCCGCAGATCGTGGTCACCGATCTCAACGGCGATCAGGCGGACGATGTGATCGTGGTGCGCAACGCGCCTAAGTACTCGACCATGCTGGCCAACGTGCGCAGCTACGATGCGAGCGAGATCTACGGACTGGCATGGAACGGCGTGGGCCTGGACGTGCTGTGGCGCACCCGCCGGATCGACGGCTTTGTCACTGATATCGCCCTCCGCCCCGCGCCCAAGGGAGCAAAGGCGGATAAAACGCTCTACGCCTCGCTCATCATGCCGACCGGCATGATGGACCTGTTCAGCAAGGCGACCAGCACTGTGCTCACCTTTGATATCGACACCAGCGCAAGCGCGCAAGAGCGGGAGTGACCGCCTCCTGGCCGCTGCCCAACCTCTAACAGTCCGCCGAAAAAGCCGTCCTGGCTTTTTCGGCCATTCGATTGGGCAAAACAACGCTTCGGCCACCCCCCGAATTCCTTGGATTTTTCAAGCCGGGGGATTCGGCGGCACATCCAAGTGCCGCAGGCAGCCCGTTTTTCCACGGGCTGCAAAAAGAGGGCGTCAGACAAGAAAGCGCGAACCCGCAAAGGGGATAGACAGAGGCAAGAGGAGACCAGGTAATGTTCAGTGCTTCTCTGCGGCGCAAGTTGCTGGTCAAGCTCCTCATGGCCTCTGACCTCTTCCTGTTCGCCTTTTGCTGGCTCTATGCAAAGCACCTCGCCAACACCTACCAAGGACAAATCTTCAGCCTGACCTTCCTTCCCATCACCCAACTTCCGGGGTATTTCGCCAGAACGCTCCATACCTTTCTCAGCAATCCCCTTCCAACGGGCCAGTTCTTTTTTCTCCTCGCCCTCATCTTCCTCTGGCACACGATCTTCTTCTTTTTCGGCCTGTACACCTCCCGGCGGATGACCGGCACGATCCGCGAAGCCTTACGGGTGCTCAAGGCCACCACCCTGGGCACTGCGGCGCTCATCCCCCTCTACGGCCTCCTCCCGGCCCCAGCCACCTATGCCGCGGACCGGTTCTTTCTCCTCTTCTG
>WFOD01000270.1 GCA_015488275.1 Deltaproteobacteria bacterium | reverse complement strand
TTCTACAACCGAGGCAGGCCGCCCCCGCGTCAGCGGCCTTTGCTTTTTCACCAACTTCCTATAAACCCCACTGGGCCCCACACGCGATGCGCAAATCCGTCAAGACCGCTGTCGCCATCCTCCTCCTTCTGGCGGGCGTGGCGCTTTTGATCTTCAAAACCGTGTCCGAGACCGGTGTTTACTACCTGACCGTGGGCGAGGTGATCGCTGGACAGCAAAGCGAGCGCCGAGGCGTGCGGGTGAGCGGCGAGGTGGTGGCCGGCTCCATCGCTTACGATCAGGAACGCCTCACCCTCACCCTGTCCGTGCGTGATATGGACGATCCAACGCTCACGATGCAGGTCGTCTACAAGGGCGTGCGGCCAGACGCCTTGAAAGACGAAGTTGAGGTGATCCTCGAGGGACGCTACCAGCGGACGAACAATACCTTTTACGCCGAGACCCTCCTCGCCAAATGCCCATCCAAGTACGAGGGCGCAACCGACCAGGAGAACAAATGAGATGACGATGGTTACGCTGGGAAACCTATCCCAAGCCGCGGCCCTGCTGGCAGGGTTTGCGGCCATGATCCTGCTGCTCATCGGCCTGATGCGCAACGACCTGCGGTTCATCGAGGCTGGAAGACGGGCGTTGTTCGCCGTCGCCCTGTTCGCCAGCATGGCGGCCGTGGCCCTCTCCCGCCTCTTTTTCACCGACGCCTTTCAGGTGGAGTACGTGGCATCGTATTCCGACCGGGCCTTGCCCCTGTTCTACAAGGCCACATCGTTTTGGGCCGGCCAGGAGGGCTCACTCCTCTTCTGGGGCTGGGTCCTCAGCCTGTACATCGCTCTTGTCGCCTGGAACACCAGGGGTGAGTTGCGGCGCAAGAATACGCCGTACATCTATCTGGTGCTCGCCGGCGTGGTCAGCTTCTTCTTTCTCCTCCTAACCACCGTGTCGTCGCCCTTCGCCCTGCTGCCCTATACCCCGGCCGACGGCCAGGGGCTTAACCCCATGCTCCAAAACCCAGGGATGATCTTTCACCCGCCGACCCTGTTCCTTGGTTATATCGGCTTCACCATCCCCTTTGCCTACGCCATCGCCGCCATGATCTCCGGCCGGCTGGACCAGGACTGGCTGCGCAAGACCCGGCGCTGGAACGTCGTCTCCTGGATCTTTCTCACCATCGGCATCATTCTCGGCGGCCAGTGGGCCTACGTGGAGCTGGGCTGGGGCGGGTTCTGGGCCTGGGATCCAGTGGAGAACGCCTCGTTCATTCCCTGGCTGATATCCACCGCCTTCATCCACACGGCCATCATCCAAGAACGCCGCAACGTGATGAAGGTGTGGAACATGGCGCTCATCGTCCTCACCTTTGTCGCCTGCATCTTTGGCACCTATCTCGTGCGCAGCGGCGTGCTCCAGTCGGTGCACGACTTTGGCGCCACCGGCCTGGGCGGCTACTTCCTTTTCTTCATGGTCATCGTCTCCCTGGCCAGCACCCTCTTGATCGCCGAAAGCTACAGCGAGCTGCGCACCAAACACTCCCTGGAATCCCTCCTCTCCCGCGAGTCCACCTTTTTGTTCAACAACGTGATCCTGCTGGCCATCGCCTTCTCCACCCTGTTCGGCACCGTCTTCCCTCTCATCTCCGAAATGGTGACCGGCAAGAAACTCACCGTTGGCGAACCGTTCTTCAACCAGGTGAACACGCCGCTCTTTCTCATCCTTTTGGCGATCACCGGCTTCTGCCCCCTCATAAGCTGGCGCAAGGCGTCGGCCGACAACTTGAAGAAAAACTTCCTCCTGCCCTTTCTCCTCTCGCTCGCCGGCGGCGCGGCGCTGGCCATCGCCGGCGTGCGGGAGTTCTATCCCCTGGCGGCCTTCACCCTGTGCCTGTTCGTCGCCGCCACCATTATCCAGGAATTCGTCGGCGGCGCCAGGGCCAGGCAACGGCTCACCGGCGAAAGCGCGATCACCGCCCTGCTGCGGGTGGTTTGGAAGCTCAGGCGGCGGTACGGCGGCTATGTGGTCCATATGGGTCTGGTGCTCATGGTGATCGGCATCACCGGCTCCACCGCCTTCAAGCTGGAAAAAGAGGCCACCCTGCGCATGGGGGAAGCCATGACCATAGGCGACTACCGCCTGGAGTACACCGGCTTTAAGACGTACAAGAAACGGAACCGCACGGTGTACGCCGCCACCATTGCGGTGGCGAAAAACGGCGTGCCCCTCGGCGAGATGGAGACGGAACGGCGGTACTACATCAACGCCCGGCAGCCCACCACCGAGGTGAGCCTGCGGACCACCCTGAAGGAAGACCTCTACCTGACCATGCCGATGATCGGCCGCGACAAGGTCATCACCCTCAAGGCGGCGGTCAACCCCCTGCTGTTCTGGGGTTGGCTCGGCGGCGGGCTCATGGTCCTCGGCGGCGTCATGGCCATCATCCCTAGCAGACGCAGGAGGCAGGCGGCATGAACATCTTTCCTTTCCGTTCCCCGATCCCCAGGATCAAAATGGCGTCAGGGACCGATTGGCGCGTCCTGCTGGCCTGCCTTGTGCCGCTCCTGCCGCTTCTGCTGCCGCCGTCGGCCCAGGCCCTCACCCGGAGCGAAGTGGAAAAACACCTGCTCTGCTACGCCTGCCCTGGCGAGCCGCTCAGCATCGACCGTTGCAGCGGCGGCGACCGGATGCGGGCCGAAATCGACCGCCGCTTGGCCCTGGGCCAGGACAAGGAGACCATCCTCGCCTTTTTCGTCCAACAGTTCGGCGAGGACATCCTCACCACGCCGCCCAAAAAAGGCTTTAACCTGGTGGCCTACGCCGCCCCCTTCGTCGCCCTGGTCATCGGCCTGGCCATCGCCGGCCTGCTGGTCCGGCGTTGGGCGGCCGCCGGCTCCCGGCGCGCTGAAGGCAAAGAGAGCGGCGACGCCTCCCCGCCAGCCGACTACCAACGGCTCCAGGAACGGGTGGCAAAGGAACTCGACCAATTGGAGGAGGACTCATGATTACGGTATTCGTCGTCATCGCCGTGGCAACGGCGCTGTTCTGCCTGGCGCCCCTGCGGCGGCCCGTCCAGCGCTGGCTGGCCGACACCGATCCCGACGCCGCCCGCCGGCGACTGGAGGCGGAGAAGGAATCCTTCCTGCGGGCGATCAAGGATGTGGAATTCGAACACGCATCGGGCAAGATCAACAGCCAGGACTACGAACGGCTGAAGCGGTTCTATACCATGCGCGCCGCCGAGGCGATGGCTGAACTGGACAAGCTGGCCGGAGGCCAAGGGCCAACGACCGGTACGGGGGCCTCCTGATGGCCATAGGGCGACAGGCCTCGTTTTCCGGCGCGCCCGAAGCGGGGTTCCTCGCTGTGCGGGAGGTCTGCAAGGAATACGAGGGCCGGCGGATTCTGCGTCAGGTGAGCCTATCGCTTGCCGCTGGCGACTTTCTCGTGCTCTTTGGCCCCAACGGCGCGGGCAAGTCCACCCTGCTGGGCATCATCTCCACCCTCATCTCCCCGTCCAGCGGCCGGGTCGAGGTGGGCGGCCGCGATGTCTCGCAGGACCCGGAGCGCTACAAGCGGCGGCTCGGCATGATCTCTCACCACTGCTTGCTGTACGACCACATGACCGCCCTGGAAAACCTCTTGTTTTACGGCGGCCTGTACGGTGTGGCCGACCGCCGCCAGCGGGCCGAAGAGCTGTTGCGGGCCGTGGGACTCCACCGCCGGCGGCATTCGCCGGTGGCCGGCTTCTCACGCGGTATGCGCCAACGGTTGAGCATCGCCCGCGCCCTGATCAACGATCCAGACCTCCTGCTCCTCGACGAGCCGTTCAGCGGTCTCGACCAGCACGCAGCCGTCGGCTTGCAGGAACAGCTCGCCAATCTCCACGGCAGGCGGCGCACCCTCATCATGGTGACCCATCAGATCGAACGCGGCCTGGCCCTGGCCACCCGCGTGGCGATCCTCGCCGCGGGCAGGTTGGTCTTTTACGCGGCGCGGCCCCAGGTCACGGCCGCGGACTTCAAGAATCTCTACCAGGAGCTGGTCGGCGCGCCACCCGGCGCCAGCGGCGCGGAGAAACGATGAACCTGTTTTGGCTTTTGGTGCACAAAGATCTGCGGGCCGAACTCCGCCGGCCAGAGGCCGTGGTCTCAATGGTCTTTTTCGGCTTTCTGCTCCTGGTGCTCCTCAACGTCGCCCTGCCGCCCGGCGCGCGACTGGCCCCTGAAAGCGCGGCCGGCGTATTGTGGGTGGCGATCAGCTTCGCCGCTGTCCTGGGACTGGGCAAGACGATGAGCAGGGAGAAAGACAACCGCTGCATCGACGGCCTATTGCTCAGCCCGGTAAGCGCCGAGACCCTGTTCGCAGCCAAGCTGACCGCCAACTTTGCCCTGATCGCGGCCAGTGAGCTGTCGATCGTGCCGTTGTTCTTCGTGCTCTACGGAGATACATTTTTCCGCGCGCCGGCCGTGCTCGCCGGCGTGATCATCCTGGCCACCGGCGGGATGGCCGCCACCGGCACCCTGTTTTCCGCCCTCACCGCCGGCACCACGAGAAACGAAGCGTTGCTACCCCTGCTCTTCTATCCCATCGTCATGCCGCTTCTGGCCATCACCGTGAAGGTGACCGGCATGATCTTTCAAGGAGAACCGCTGGCCCAGTACGTCTCGTGGCTCTACGTCATGGGCGCCTACGCCCTCATCTTCACCGGCGCAGGCATGCTCCTCATGCGGCCGGTGCTGCGCCAGTAGGGCATAACAGTAGGGCATAACAGCCCGTTAAAAAGCGGGCGGTATGCGGCACAGGGATGTGCCGCCGAATTCCGCCGGCTCTGAAAGCGCCGCACAACCAAACCACTGACAACCAGGTCCACAACATGCCAGAACGGATCCGCGACAATCTCGCCATCGCCACGGCCTGGGGGCTCTTCGCGCTCGCCATCAGCCTGGTCTTCTTCTATGCGCCCACGGAAAAGGTGATGGGCGTGATCCAGAAGATCTTTTACGTCCATCTCGGCAGCGCGCTGGCCGCCGCCCTTTCCTTCAGCACCGCTTTTATCGCCGGCATCGCCTATCTCACAAAACGGCAACGCCGCTGGGACCGCCTGGGCGCGGCCAGCATCGAGGTCGGCATGGTCTTCACCACCCTGGTCCTCATCACCGGCTCCCTGTGGGGACGGCCGGTGTGGAACACCTGGTGGACCTGGGATCCACGCCTGACCACCTCGCTCATTCTCTGGTTCATCTACGGCGCGTATCTCATCCTGCGCGCCGCGGTTCCCCAACCGGACAAACGGGCGACCTACTGCGCGGTAATGGCCATCATCGGCTTCATTGACGTGCCCGTGGTCTTTCTCTCCGCCCGCCTGTGGCGCACCATCCATCCGGTGGTCATCCGCGCGGGGAGCATCGACATGGCGCCGGCGATGATCGTCGCCCTCGTCGCCTCGCTGGCGGCCTTCAGCCTCCTGTGGCTCATCCTCTTGCGCCAACGGATCAAGGCCCTGGAGCTCGACGAGCGGCTCTTTTCCCTGGAACAACGACTGGACGGAGACATGCCATGAAACTCACCTTTTTGGTCGCTGCCTACCTCGTCATCTGGAGCGGCGTGTTCGCCTACATAGCCTACAACGGCGGCCGCCTGCGCCACCTGGCCCAACGGGTGGCGATGCTCGAAGAAACCCTGGCCGAACGGAGAGAACAGGATGCATAACCAGCGAACGACCAAGGAGGTTGTGGCCATCACCTTTTTCTGGAGCGTGTTGCTGACAATGGGGCTCTTCGCCCTGATCGGCGGAACGGACGACGGACGTCATGCGGCGGACCAGGCGGCCGACACGCCTCCTGTGCAGGCGCAGGCCCAGGAACGCTCGGCGCAGATCGCGGAATACCAGCGCATCCTCCAGACCGATCCCCAGAATCTCGACGCGCTGATCGCCCTGGGCGACCTCTACTTTGAAGCCCATCAGTACAAGGAGGCGATGTCCGCCTTCCTCCAAGCGGAGAAGGTCGCGCCGGACAACGTGCACGTCAACAACGACCTCGGTCTGCTGGCCCTGAACACGCGGCGCTACGACGCGGCCATCGCCAGGTTCAAACGGGCCTTGCAGGCCAACCCTTCTGGAGTGGACAGCCTCTACTATCTTGGGGTCGCCTACCGGCACAAAGGCGACCTGGAAACGGCGAAAAAGACCTTTGAACAGGTCCTGGCCGCCAACCCGCCCCCACGGCTGGCGCAAAAGGCGACAGAGGAACTCGCCGCCCTGGAGCAGGCCGCCGCGGCCGGCAAGGGCCAACCCTAGCAGTCCGTAAAAAAACGGCCTGCTACAGGGGATAAAGCGCCGACTTGTCGAGCACCGTGTCCCGGCACAGGCTGGGGTCGGAGTGGGGGTAGTCCACCATGTAGTGCAGGCCGCGGGACTCGCGACGCGAGAGGGCGCAGCGCACGATAAGGGTGGCGAGCAGGGCGATGTTGCGCAGCTCCACCAGGTCGGGGGTGAGCAGATAGTCGTGGAAATGCTGCCGCACCTCCTCCACCACCGGCGCCAGCCGCTGCTCCACCAGCTCCAGCCGGCGGCGGCGGCGGACGATGCCCACGTAGTTCCACATCAGCCGGCGGATCTGGTCCCAGTTGTGGCTGATGAGCACGCACTCTTCCAGCCGGTCGGCGCGGCCAGAGGACCAGGCCGCCACCTCCACCTCTGGCCGTCTCCGCACCTTGGCTATCCGGCGGCGGCAATCCCCGGCCGCCCGATGGGCGTAGACCACGGCCTCGAGCAGGGAGTTGGAGGCCAGCCGGTTGGCGCCGTGCAGGCCGGTATGGGCGGTCTCGCCAAGCACGTACAGATTCTCCAGTGAACTGTGGCCGTCGCGGTCCACCACCACCCCGCCGCACTGGTAATGGGCCGCCGGCACCACGGGGATCGGCTCGCGGGTGATGTCAATACCCAGCCGCAAGCAGGTCTGATAGATGTTGGGGAACCGTTTCTTGACGAACGCGGCCGGCTTGTGCGAGATGTCGAGGTACACGCAATCGTCGCCGCTGGCCTTCATCTCCGCGTCAATGGCCCGGGCCACGGTGTCGCGGGTGGCGAGATCGCCCCGCGGATCGTACTTGCGCATAAAGGGCACGCCCCGTTCGTCCACCAGCCGGCCGCCCTCGCCACGCACCGCCTCGGAAATAAGAAAATTCTTGACCCGTGGATGGAACAGACAGGTGGGATGGAACTGGACGAACTCCAGGTTGGCGATCCGGGCGCCGGCGCGAAAGGCCATCGCCACCCCGTCGCCGGTGGCGATGTCCGGATTGCTGGTATAGAGGTACACCTTGCCCGAGCCACCGGTGCACAACACGGTGATCCGTGCGCGGCAGCTCTCCACTTCACCGGTTTGCCGGTCGAGGAGATAAGCGCCCAGGCAGACGTCGCCGCGCCCCTTTTCCTCTGGCGCCACGCCCGCCTTGGAGCCGACGAGAAGGTCCACGGCCACCACGTTCTCCCGCACCGTGATCCTGGGCGCGGCGGCGACCGCGGCAAGCAGACCGCGTTCGATTTCCCGGCCGGTGAGATCGTGAGCATGGACGATGCGCCGGGCCGAATGCCCGCCCTCGCGGCCGAGATCGAGTTCTCCGCTGGCCGTGCGGGAGAAGCGGACGCCGATACGTTGGAGTTCGGCGATGCGGGCCGGTCCGTCCCGCACCACCATCTCCACCACCTCCCGATGGCAGAGCCCCGCGCCCGAGCGCAGGGTGTCGGCGATGTGGTCTTCAAAGCGGTCCTCGGCCGACAGCACGGCGGCGATACCGCCCTGAGCCAGGTTGGTGGCCGTATCCATGCTGCCCTTCTTGGTCACCAGCAGGACCTCGCCGAACTCGGCCGCCTTGAGGGCAAAAGACAGGCCGGAAATACCACTTCCAATGATGAGAAAATCCGGTATGCTAGATGTCTTTGTCATGGTCCTGAATCCGCAACGGAATGTTGATGGTATTTGGTTTGCGCCATGCAAGCCGCCTGTTCGGTCGTAACAGCCCGTTGAAAAACAGGCTGTGTGCGGCACAGGGACGTGCCGCCGGATTCCGCCGGCTCTTTTTGCGTTTTCCCAGCCGGTAGCGTGCCGAAGGCTCCAAGGGCGCGGACTGGTAAAAGCCCGCAGGGGGCCCTGCAACCAGATACCACGGATTCAAAATGGAATCTACATCGATAGCTTGAACCCCGCTGGGACACAACACTGCGATGCTGACGCCGAAAATCGTGATCTTCGACTGCGATGGGGTCCTCTTTGACTCCAAAGAGGCGAACCTCCACTATTACAACGCCCTCCTCTCCCACTTCGGCCATCCACCCATGTCGGACGACGAACTTGCATTCGTTCACATGCACAACGTGATGGACTCCATTGACCACATCTTCCGCCACTACCCCGACGATCTCGGCCGAGCGCACGAGCTGCGGCGGCAGATGGACTACACGCCCTTTCTTCGCTACATGCGCATGGAGCCCGACCTGCCCGACTTTCTCGACTTTCTCGCCGGCCGCTGCCATACCGCCATCAGCACCAACCGGACGACCACCATGCCGGCGGTCCTGGCGATGAACGGCCTTACCGACCGGTTCGAGATGGTGATCACCGCCCTGGACGTGCGCCATCCCAAACCGCATCCCGAGGCATTGGAAAAGATTCTGGCCCACTTTGGCCTCAGGCCGGAAGAGGGGGTGTTCATCGGCGACTCGGTGATCGACGAGGAACACGCCCGCCGGGCCGGCGTGCAGCTCATCGCCTTCCGCAACCCGCAGCTCGCCGCCGACTACCACGTGAAAAGTTTCACCGAGGCCATGCGCTTGCCATGCTTTCAGGCGCATGCCGGCCATTGAGCCAGGAAAAGCAGGGATGGTTACGTGGCCCCGGTTGAAGAACTGGGCGATAAGCCGGGGCCCGTCTCACTGGCAAGATCCCGGACCACCCCGCAATGGGTGAAGACAAGGGTGCAGACGATACGCTCTTCGGCCAGGGCGAGAAGGGCGGCCAGGGCCCGGCGGTAGAGGGCGAGCTGAGGGCGGTAACGGTCGCAGGCGGCGGCGATCTCCTGCTCGCCGGCCAGCCGGTTGGTCTTGTAATCGAAGATGCGGGCCGCCACCGGCCGCTCCATCGGACCGCTGATCTCCACCCGGTCGAAAACGCCGGTCACCCGCTGGCCGTCCAGGAACACGTCAAAAGGCTTTTCCCGCCACAGGCGGACAGGCGAGGCGGGCCGGCGCAGCACGGCCGCGATCTCGGCAACGGCCACCGCCCGCAGGAAATGGGCCGCCGCCTGGTCAAGGATCTCCGGGGCAAACGGCGCTGTTTGCCGCCAGGCATCGAGGAACCGCTCCATATCGCCAATCTCGTCCAGCCAGCGCACCTGTTCAAAGATGTGGTGCACGGCCGTGCCCAGGTCGAGCCGCTCCTGGGCCGCCGGCCCAAGAAGCTCTGCGGCGCGCAGCCGTTCCTCGGCCACGGATGATGGCGCCACAGGCCGCGGCCGCCGGCCGGCTGGCCGGGGCCGCCAGAGCGGCGGCCGCTTTTCTGTTCGCGGCCAATCGGCGGCCAAACGCACCGTTCGATACCAGTGTGGATCGCCCGCCACAAAGAGTTGTTTGGCCGCAACGCCGTCGAGTTCGCAGGCCGGCCTCTCTCCCTTTTCCGCGCCTTCCCGCGCCAGCGCCAGGCGCAACAAGGCGGCGTAATCCCGGACAGTGGACGATCCGGCCGGCGTGGAGGTCACGAGATAGAGTCCGCGCTTGGCGCGGGTCATGGCCACGTACAACAGACACAGGGCTTCGTAGGCGGCCTCGGCCCGGACCGCCTCGTCGATGGAGGCCAACACAGGATCGAGCCGCACAAAAGGCTTGTGAACCCGCCCCACGCAGCCTCCCGCCCAGCGGCGCACGATCGCCTGCCCAACCACGTCCATGCTCCGTCCCTGGAGCTCGGGCAGAACAACCACGTCAAAACCAAGCCCCTTGGCCTGGTGCACGGTCATTATCCGCACCGCATCCGCCCCGCCCTCTTGCCGGCTCGTATGCGCCCGCATGGCGGCGACAAAGGCGTCGGCGTCCCTTTCTCCCACAAGATCGAACCGGTCGGCGGCCTGCAGCATCTCGGCAAGCCGGCGCTGACCAAAGCTGTCCAAAGGCAAATGGGCCGCCCACTCTTCCAAACAGGCCCGGAAGCCATGCGTGGCGATCTGCCGCCGCACCTGGGAGGCGGCCACATCGTAGCCCACCTCCTCCAAGCGGCCGGCCAGGGGGCTCATGGCCAAAAGTCCCCGGCTGAAACCGTCTTTTGGGTGGCAGGCAAACCGGATGAGGGCAAGGAGCACGGGCAATAGCGGCGTATCGTCAAGGCGGCTCACCCCTTCCAGGCGGACCGGCAGATCGGGATGGGCCTGCCGCAAAAAATCGGCCAAGGCACTGGCCGTCTTGTTGGCCCGCACGAGCACTGCGGCGCTCAGACCGCGCCGCACTGGATCGATACGGCGGAGCAGGACGCCCACGGCCTGGAACCGCTCCTCCTGCCCCCGCGCCGCCCCCCTGCCGCCAGACTCGGACTCCACCTC
>WFOD01000269.1 GCA_015488275.1 Deltaproteobacteria bacterium | reverse complement strand
ATGTGTATAAGAGACAGTCTATACCGGCATCACCCTGGTGGGCAAGGGAGCGGAGCT
This sequence comes from Deltaproteobacteria bacterium, assembly GCA_015488275.1. GTDB lineage: Bacteria > Desulfobacterota > Desulfobulbia > Desulfobulbales > S012-135 > S012-135. Next base: position 4,439 of record WFOD01000269.1, on the reverse strand, counting down.
CACGGCCGGATGCGCGGTGGGCCGCAACTGCATCGTCCGGCCCGGGGTGTGCGGATTGCCGGCCGAACTGGCGAGCGGAGAGACGATCTAGGATGGCGACCTGGCCGTACCGTTACCAGCTCAGCCTGCGCCAGCGCCTGCGGCGGTCGCTGTACGAGGTGCTGCGCGACCAACTCGACGCCCATCTCGTCCACTACGCCCTGGTGGAGTCGTACCGCAACTTTGTCAAGGCCGGTGAGCCCTATCCCTTTGTGACCAAGCGGGAGCTCAAGCCGCGGGCCAAGGTGGTGGAGATCGAGCATCCGTTGCAGAACCATTTTCTCATTCTGTTTTGCGAGGGCACCATCCCGGCGGCATACAAGAAGTACATCCGTTTTTTCGATTCCAACAAGGTCACCAAAGAAAACCTGCGCGAGATCGCCAGCGTGCCGCTCTACAAGCGTTATAGCCGGAACTTGCGCTACTTCGAGCACCTGGATTTTTTTCGCTTTCTCTTCGATCTTTCCAAGGTGGACTACGCCCTGCTCATCCAGCAGGATCCCACGGTGCGGCGGCAGAACCGGTATGCCCTTGCCCATTTTCACGTGCGCATCGACTGGCCGCTTGACGAGGCGGCCGAGGATCTTGGCCTTACCCTGCGCTACATCGCCAAGGATCTGTACGAGCGGGGCGAGCGGTACGCCCACCAGATCCAACACAAGCTCTTTGAGAAGTACGGTTTCCACCATGTGGTGGGCGGTCGGCGGACCGCGGCGGTGATCGCCGCCCAGCTCCTGCGGCGCATGGACTTCATCTCTACCGTGTACGTGGCCTCGGCCGAGAGCCGGACCCTGGTGCGGATCAGCGAGCGGGGGGTGAGCAAGTACGTGCTCGTCCGTCTGCCCATCGACGATGTGTTCACCCTGAGCGAGAGTTCTGGCCTGGGAATGGACAAGTTTTGCGACCGGTATCTCGTGGACATCACCGATGACATGGGGGTGGGGATCCTCCATGTCGTCTACCGTAATTCGGTCTACGCCAAACCGCCGGAGGACGGCCGCCTCCGGCGCCTGCGGCCCGACTACCAGTGGCTCTCCGTGGTGGACCAACTCCTTGTGCCCCGCCTGACCGAATTTCCCGACGCCCCTCCTCTGCCGTACTCCACCATCTATACATGATGAACTCGCAAAAAGTCCTCCCTCCGGCTTAAACCGGGATTCCCGGATGCGCCTCCACGAGGACTTTTTGCGATACCATCATACATGACGCACTGACAACCATAAAGGGCATTGCAGCAGGGGGCTGTTCGTCTCTTGTTTGCTTCGGGACCTGCTTTGCCGCGCAATAAACTGCGGCCTTTTCTCTCCCCTTGCGGCAAGAAATAGGTTACATTGGGGCATATGCCCCAGTTTTTTAGGGGGAGGGGGGCGGCAGACCGCTGCCGAGGTCAGCGCGCATGTACAAACAATTCGCCTGGTGGCTCGCCATCGTCCTTGTGGTGAGCAGCGTAGCCTGGGCCTTGCTCTTTTCCCCGATCGTCCAGCGCCAGCAGCCTCCTCTTCTTTTTCTTTGCGGCGCTGGAATGCGCGAGCCCATCGCCGAGTTGATCGCCCAGTTTTCCTCCCGTACCGGGGTCACCGTGGATGTCCGCTACGACGGCTCCGCCATCTTGCGGGATTACATCCTCACCTTCCGGCAGGGCGACCTTTTCCTCCCTGGCGATGTGGAGAACCTGCTGCTTTTGGCCGACGCAGGCCTTGTGACGCGCAACGACTTTCTGGCCCGTCATGATGCCGCGGTCCTCGTGCCGGCCGAGGACAGGAGAAAGGTGACGCGGTTCGCCGACCTCGCCCGTCCCGGCGTGAAGATCGTTATGACCAATCCCCGTATGGCCAGCCTCGGCCGCCTGTTGGTGGCCAAGGTGCTCGACCGCCACCCCCTCGGCCGTGCGATCCTCGACAACGTGGTGGTGTACGGCTCCTCCTCCTGGGACGTGCTCCAGCTTTTCCAGCAGGGAGGAGTGGACGCTGCGCTCGACTGGGAGACCTCTGCCTATACGCCGGCGGGCGCGGGGTTGATCGCTCTGCCCCTGCCCCCCGGCTATCAGGTGAGTGAACCTCTGCGCCTCGCGCTGCTCGCCACCTCCCGCCAGCCGGCAAGGGCGCGGCGGCTCTACCGCTTCATCCTGCGCCACGCAGGGGCCACCTTCCGCCGTTACGGCTACCATACCGAGGAGGAGCGTATTCCATGACGCTCAAAACCCGCGCCTATCTGTTCTCCAGCCTGATTCTCATTGTCCTGGCCCTGCTCTTCCTCCTCAACCATTATCAGAGGCTCCTGTATGCCTCTCTCCTGGAGACCGTGCAGGTTCTCGATCGGGTGAAGCATATCGCCCACCGGATGGAAATCGATACGCTGGCCCGCCGCACCGACTCCCCTTCACTTCAGCGGCTGATCAAGGAGATCCCCCTTCTTTTCGCCCAGCTTGCCCACGGGCGGGAGTCGCGGGAGATCGGCACAGAGACCGAGTTGGTGGGGCTGGGCTTGGCCTTTATCCGCCTGGAGCGGCTGGCGGGCAATATGCTCCGTTCCCGGGCCGGGAGTGTCCCTGCGCCGCTTCTTGAACAGTTGCACAACGAGGTAGGGAAGATCGACCAGGCGGTGGCCGGCCTCCAGGAGTACCTCCAGACCGTGATCGATGCCAAGCGGCGGAAGATCCTCCTGTTGCAGCAGACGCTCTATCCGCTTGCCTTGGTCTTCGTTTTGTTGTTTCTTGCCGCGATCCTTCGCTCCTCCCTGTATCCTATCCTGGCGTTGAGCCGCCAAATGCAGGAAGTCTCTGAAGGACGCCGCGCCACAATCGATCTCCCGCCCCAGGAGGATGAAGTGGGGCGGCTTGCCCGTTGCACCAACGACGCTCTGGTGGCGTTGGCGCAACAGCGGCAAGATGTGGAGGCCAAACAACGCCAGCTCTCAGAGATCTTGCGCAGGCAAGAGGCCCTCTCCCAGATCCTCCGGCTCCAGCTTTCCACCGCCACGGTGGAGGAACTGTTGGACGGAACGCTCGCCACTCTTCTGTCCCTTGAATGGCTCACGCTGGAAAGCAAGGGCGGTGTCTTTCTCGTGGACCCTGATCAACCTTCCCGGCTGCGACTCGTGGTGCATCGCAACTTTCCGCCGGAGGCGGCCAAGCTTTGCGCCACGGTTTCCTTTGGGCATTGCCTGTGCGGTCAGGCGGCGGCGGAGCGGCGGCTGGTCTATGCCGCGCGTTGCACGGCCGAGCACACCGTGGTCTATCCAGAGATAACAGAGCATGGCCATTACTGTGTCCCTATTCTTTTCGGCTCCACGTTGCTCGGCGTTATGGTGTTTTACCTGCCGCCCGGTCATGGGCGGTGCGAGGACGAGGCGCGTTTCCTCTCCGACGTGGCCAACCTGCTTGCCGAGGCGGTGAACAGGCGGCTTTTGGAGGAACGGCAGCGTTTGATCTTCACCGCTGTGGATCAGGCCAGGGAGGGCATTGTGATCAGCGACCGTCACGGCAGGATACGCTACGCCAATCTCTTTGCCGCGGCCCTGGCCGACTGCGACCTGGACGACCTTTATCAGCGGAGCCTCCGTTGCCTTCTTTCCGGATTGGATGACGAGCTTTACGCCGAACTGATCGCTCAGGTGGAAAGCGGCGCCACTTGGCGCACCGAGCTTACGGTGTCCGGCCCTGACGGACGGCGGTTCGTCGATCAGTTGACGGCCGCGCCCATTGTTCATCCTGTTCGCGGGCTGACCCACTATCTGATCACCTGGGAGGATGAGAGTGAAGCACACGAGTTGCGCAGGCAGTTGATGCGCAGCCAGAGACTGGAGTCGATAGGCCGGTTTACGAGCGGCATCGTTCATGATTTCAATAACATCGTTTCTTCAATTCTCGGCTTTGCTCAAATAGGTATGCAGGATCTCCCGCCGGAAGATCCCCTGAGAGAGCATTTTCAGGTCATTGTTGACGCCGGGCGCAAGGCGAACGCGCTCATCCGCCAGCTCCTCGCTTTCAGCCGGCGGCAGCCGTTGGAGTTGAGCCGCTTTGATCTCGGCCGTCTGGTCGAGGAGTTGAGTGAAATGCTGCAACGTCTTTTGGGAAGCAGGATAGAACTCCAGGTGATGATAGATGAAGGTGCGGTGCCAGTGAACGGCGATCCAGGGCAAATCGAGCAGGTGGTCATGAACTTGGTTCTCAACGCCCGCGACGCCATGCCCGGCGGTGGCCGCATCACCATCCAGGTGGGAAAGGAGGCGCTGTTGCAACCAGTGGGACTGCTGCCTTCAGGGCGCTACGCCATGTTGCGCGTCGCCGACACAGGGGAGGGAATTCCTGAAGCGATCCGCGACAAAATCTTTGATCCGTTTTTCACCACGAAGAAAGAAGGGGAGGGCACCGGCCTCGGCTTGGCCACAGTGTATGGCAT
>WFOD01000268.1 GCA_015488275.1 Deltaproteobacteria bacterium | reverse complement strand
TGGAGAACGGCCTGCGGGGAGCGGAAGGCGTGGACCAGGGCCGTATTCAGGGGCAGGATCTTGGGGCTCGATCCCTTTTTCCGCGCCGCCGAGCCGGAGTACTTCGACAGCACCCGCAGCAGGTAGGCCCCTTCCAAAAGTTCCAGGTAGTGTTTGATGGTGGTGACGTTTCCCCGGTCCTGCAGTTGGCCCAGGAGTTTTTGCAGGGAGACTTCCTGGGCCGGATAGGACATGGCGAGTTCGAAGGTCTGGCGGAAGAGGGCGGGCTTGCCCACGGTGGTCAGGCCCAGGATATCCTTGACCAGCACCGGCTCGACGATCGCGTCCCTGATGAAGGCCTGCCAGCGGCCGACATCAGCGGCGAGTTCCGCCGCCGCCGGGTAGCCGCCGAATTGCATGAACTCGGTCAGGGTCCAGCCGAAGGCCCGCCGGCATTCCGGCAGGCCCCAGTGGCGGGCGACGATCACCTCGAACCGGCCGGCGAGGCTCTCGGAGAGCCCCCGTTGCAGGGAGAGGCTGGCCGAGCCGAGAAGGACGATCTTCATCCGGCGGCCGGCCCGGTCCTGGTCGAAGAGGTACTTGACCGTGGCGCTCCAGTCCGGGATCTTCTGGACCTCGTCCACCACGAAAAGGGTGCCATCCCCCATCTGCCGTGCCCGCTGCCACTGGACGGTCAGCCATTGCCCCCCCGGGGCGGCGATCTCGTCAGCGGAGACCATCAGGCTCGGCCCCTGCCAGCTGGCGACGACCTGTTGCAGGCCGGTGGTCTTCCCCACCTGACGCGGTCCCAGGACCAGCTGGATGAAGTTGAGGGGTTCTTTGAGCCGCTGTTCGAGGATCCGGGTGAAATCCCGCTTGATTTGGCGCATGGCGCATACGGTATCACGTTTTGGTAGAAGCATCTACCATTTTTGGTAGCCGCATCTACCATATCGCCTCCCGGTCCGCTTCGCCGACATAAATATGGGCGGGCATCATACTTCATTACGGCGAGCCGAGCGGCACCGCCGACCAGCGACCACCGGCGTCGGCAGTGCCGGCGGCCCGCTTCATCGTCGCTTCAGGTGGGGACATTGCCCTCGCTGAAATGGCACCCTGAGTCTTACGGGCCAAGGCTTGCCAGTCAAACACCGCCGGCGGCCCCGTGACCTGTCACCTCGGCGCAGCGTACTATTGTCACGTAGGTGCTACGTAAGCCGACCGGCAACGCCGCAGGTGGTGAGCGAAGCGAATGACCGGGTGGTGAGCGAATTCCTATCACCTCACCCCTATCACCCGGCCGTGGTTCGATCGTGCCTGCATACGCCGGCGCCCCGGGTAAGACGCCATCCCGTTGAAGGGCCGCCCCGCTCTCGCACGCTCACGGATTCAGGATCTTGACATGCCGGGATTTTTTTCTTACTTTTGATAGGAACGTAAGGAAAATCGGAGGCGGCCATGCAAACGGTCATAACGTCGAAGTTCCAGACCACCATTCCCAAGAAGATCAGGGAGCAACTCTCTCTTGCCGTGAGTGACACCCTGGAATGGAAAGTGGAGGGAAATCGAATTATCGTCACTTCTCCCCGGGCCGATTTCTTGCGGTACAGAAACTCGATCGCCGTAGGGGCGGGAGATGTTGGAGAGGATATTGAGCAGGCGAGAAAAAAACGGGCGGAGAGATACAGGTGACCGTATCGGTTGCGTTTTGTGCCGTCGGCGCTGATAAAGGATTGTTGCGGTTCCCTCACAGGTGAAAAAGATCATCATCGATACCAACTGCCTGCTCTCTTTCGTTACCGACAGGGACGTGAACCAACAGGAAAAGGTCTCTGTCCTTTTCGGCGCCTGCAAGCAACTGAAAAAAAGGGTTGTCTGCCATCAGCATGTCATCAGTGAGTTCGTTTGGGTCCTGAGCAGCGTGTATGCGGTGCAGGCGGAAAATGTCCGCCGGATGGTTGCAGACCTCATATCCATGCCGGGGGTGGAATATGCCGCGGATGTGGATATGCGGACGCTTCTTTCTCTCTGGCCGCAAAGGATTCCGGATTACGGGGACGCGGTTCTTGCCGCATATTGCGCGAAAAACAAGGGCACTTGCATCGCCACTTTTGACAGAAGATTCCGCAACGCCCTGCGTAAAGCCGGCCTGCCTGTTTTCCGTCTGTGACATCCCGTTGAAGCCGATCTCGTAAAAAGCCTCAACCAGCACCGGAGACACAACATGTCTCTGCCCGGCACAACTGAACTTGTGTCGGATGGCGGCTGGGCCGCCAGCCTTGACCACTTCGGCGCGGCTTGTTGGGCCTGAGGGTGGGCGAAGGCGAGAGGCCGGCGGCGAGGTCTTTCTCCCAGGCCGCGGCTACGGCAGCCGGACGATGGGCCGGTCGGTGTCGTTGGTGACGAGCGGCAGGTTGGCCTGCACGCTCCCGCCCGCGTCGTCGCTACAGGTAACGGTCAGGGTGGCGGCGCGCTGGGAGCCGTGCGTTGCGTGGTTCACGTAGTCGTAGCCCGGCGTGCCGGCAAGGGTGAGGCTGCCGTCGCCGTTGTCCGTGGCGTGCAGCCATGCGGGCAGGCCGGCGAGGGCCGGCGTGGGCGCGGGGCCGTCCGGGTCGGCGCAGCGCACGGTCGCCTCGTAGGGCTGGTTCTCGGTCGCCTGACCCAAAGTTGGTGTCTCGATCCGGGGCCGGGCGTTGACGTGCAGCGCATAGGTAAACGGCACGCTCTTGGCGTCCGGCGCGTCGCTGGTGATCTCGCCCGCAACCGTGTAGTCGCCGGGGACAGGGCTGGCCCACGAGATGTCGCAGCCGCTGTTGTCCGGCCGGGCCGTCATTTGCAGCCCCGGCGGTCCGGCGGTCTTGCGGCAGGAGACCGTGTCCTCGGCGTCCGGGTCGTACCCCTTCACCTCGTCGGTGTACGGCGTGCCGGCCGGGATGCTCTTGGCCAGGGCTGCGGCCGGCGCTGCTGCGAGGCCTGCGGCAAGCAGAAAGATACCGGCATGGTGCAAGGCGCAGGAGATCATACGTTCACCTCTTCTCACTCTGGTTGCCTGGTGATGACAAAGGCCTGGTCGTCGTCGTGCACGGCCAACGCGAAGCGCCGCGTTGCCGCACCCGCGTTGCCGCGGCACGCGGCCGCGATCTCGTAGCGGCGCAGGCTGCCGTCGGTCGTGTGGTTCACCACCTCGTGGCCCGGCGTGCCGGCCAGCACGCCCAGCCCCTGTCCTCGCCGCTCGAACGCCAGCCAGGCGGGGAGCGCGCCTACCTCGATATCGCCGCTCGTGCAGCGCAGGTACTGGGTGTAGCCCACCCCCTCGTTCGCGGCGGCCAGGCCCCGCTCCACGAGGCCGGGCACCCTGCCCGCAATCGCGGCCAGTGCCCAGACCACCTCTGCGCCGCCGATCCCGTGGTCACGGTCCACGTCCGCGTCCGGATTGATCCTGTCCGCGCCACGGCCGACCAAGAGCTGCATGCCCATGATCACATCCCGCAGGTTGACGCAGCCCGGCGCATAAGCGGCCGGCGGGGCACAACTGCCGTCGATGTCACCGGGCACGTCACTCGCGGCCCGGAGGCTGGCGGGCAGAAGCAGGAAGACGAGCAGAGCGGCGGGAACGAGCGGATAGCGCATCATGCTGCAACAGGAGATTCTTTCTCTTTTTTCATGCCAATATGACGTGGAACGAAAGAAAAATCAAGCGCCATTGCAGGTGTTGCCCCAGGCGGTCCGTTTTCCAGGCACGCTGGTTGCTCAACGCCATCGGGCATGGAGCAGGCCCAGCACCTTGCCGATCCCGAGATATACCGGCCGCGCGATCCGCACGCATCTCCCCTGTGGTCCATCATCCACGACCACTACAACTCTTTTGTCGCCAACTATGAAAAAGATTTCGTCAAGGAGTACGGCTGGCAGCGGCCCATCGTGGACGAGGTGGTCCAGGCGTTCCTGAAATGCGGCGACCTGCGCGAGGGCTTTGCCCGGGTCCGCTGCCCCGACTGCCGCCACGAGTACCTGCTCGCCTTCTCCTGCAAGGCCCGCTGGTTCTGCCCCTCGTGCCACGCCAAGAAGGTGGTCCAGTTCGGCGAGCGGCTCCATCGCGAGATCCTCTTTCCCGTGCCGCACCGGCAGTACGTGTTCACCATCCCCAGGATCCTACGCAAGATCTTCCGCCGGAACCGCAAGCTCCTGTCCGAGCTGTGCCGCTGCGCCCACCAGAGCCTGGTCACCTACCTGCGCACGGTCACCGGCCGGCCCGATGGCGTGATCGGCGCGGTCATGGCGATCCAGACCTTTGGCGACTACGCCCGCTGGCACCCGCACCTCCACGCCGTGGTGGCCGACGGCGTGTTTCTGCCATCCGGTTCGTTCCTGGTCATGGACGGCCAGGCCTCGCTCCGCCCCCTGGCCGAGCTGTTCCGGGCCGCGGTCCTCGCCATGCTCGAAAAGCACGGCTGCATCGACCACGGCCTGGTGCGCAAGATCATGACCTGGCGGCACGTTTCGGGCTTCTCGATCCACAACGGGGTCAGGATCGGACCGCACGACACCAAGGGCCGCATCGGCCTGGCCCAGTACATCATCCGCAACCCGTTCTCGCTCGACAAGCTGCGCTACTATCCCGAGACCGGCATGGTGATCTACCACTCCGCCATGACCCACGGCAAGGCGCGGCAGAACTTCCTCGTCGTGCCGGCCGCCGAGTTCATCGCCCGGATCACCCAGCACATCCCGGACAAGGGTTTTCAGATGGTGCGCTACTACGGCTGGCACTCCAACCGCAGCCGTGGGCAACGGGCCAAGGAGCAGGCGGCAAGCGAGGAGGGCGAGCCGCAGGCCCGGCTCGGCGAGATGTTGATCGATATCCGTGAATACCGCCCCCGTCGTATCCCCTCGCCCACATGGCGGGAGTGCATCAAGCGGGTCTGGGAGGTGGCCCCGCTGCGCTGCCCTCGGTGTGGGACGGAGATGAAGATCATCTCGTTCATCACCGAGGACGACGTGGTGCGGCACATCCTGGAGCACCTGGGCAAGTGGGAGGCGAAGAAGCC
>WFOD01000267.1 GCA_015488275.1 Deltaproteobacteria bacterium | reverse complement strand
GATATCGGCATCACGGCGTTCAGGAGGTAGCGGCTGTTACGCCACCAACGACGACTGTTCGCCGCAATACGGCGCGCCACATCTTCCGGCGCATCCATTGCCTTCAATTCCCTGTACATGGTCTTACCCCTCTTCCAGTGCTTGAGCTGCAAGGCTCGCAACCTATGACGGAGCCATCCGTCCAGCCGCCTGAACACTCCAGGCGTTTGTGCCAGCCGAAAGTAGCCTTTCCAACCGGTCACGTATTGCCGGAGACGCTCTCCAACCTCTGCGAGGCTGCGACCGCCGCTGCGACGGGTTATCTGGCGGATGCGCTGTTTATAGGTGCCAAGGGCTTCCTTGGCCACGGCACGCCTGACCTGGCCTCCTGGGGCCACCCAAAAGGAAAACCCCAGAAACTTGCTGCCAAAGGCGCTGCGCACCGCGCTCTTCGCCTCGTTCACCTTAAGACGAAGCCGTCCATAGAGTTTCCGCAGTCCGGCCATCAACCGCTCGCCTGCCTTACGGCTGCGTACGTATACGTTACAATCGTCGGCGTAACGGACAAAACGATGGCCACGCCGTTCCAACTCCCGATCCACTTCGTCCAACAGCACGTTGGCCAGAAGCGGCGATAGCGGGCCGCCTTGCGGTGTGCCCTCGTACCGCTCCATCTTCACGCCGTTGCACATGATGCCTGCCTGAAGGTAACGCCGGATCAGGCCCAATACGGCCTTATCCCCTACCCTTCGCGACAGCCGCTCCATGAGCACGTCGTGATTGACCCGGTCGAAGAACTTCTCCAAGTCCACGTCCACGACCACACGGTAGCCGGCTTGCACATATTCCTGCGCCTTACATACCGCGTCGTGTGCACGCCGGCCAGGGCGGAAACCGTAGCTGTGCTTGGAGAAGCTGGGGTCGATCATCGGTTGGAGAACCTGCAGCAGGGCTTGTTGGATCAGGCGGTCCGTCACCGTCGGGATACCCAGTTCCCGCACTCCGCCTCCGGGCTTGGGAATCTCCACTCGCCGCACCGGCTGGGGCCGGTAACTTCCGTTCAGGAGTTCCTCCCGTATCCGAGGCCAGGCGCTTCGTAGGTATCTCGCAGTCTCTTCGACCGTGAGTCCGTCAATCCCCGCACTGCCTTTGTTGGCCTTGACCCGTTTCCAGGCCACGGCCATGTTCTCTCGCGCAAGCACCCGCGAAAGCAGGCCTTGCCCCGGACTCGCGTTTCCATGGCATGCCGAGCAGGTTTCATCACGTCCCGGCTTTGGGGCGGTTTCACCTCCCCTCTGTCCGGCACGCACCGACTTGTCGGTCTTCTGATGCCTTACCGTCTCGAATGTCACGGCCGCCAAGTCCTCCTTCCCGTTCGGCCCTTCGCTCCACCCGCTTTCCCGGGCTTCTTCACTACTATGGCCTCTGCTGACTTCTCGCTCCGTGTTACCACGTCACCCTTTCAGGCGTAAGGCGAGATCTCCCCAGGTAAGGCGCGCACGCCTTCACCGCACAACCGCCGGATCTACGCCGCTCCGCCTTGGTCACGAGAGCTTCGCGGTTTCATGCCCGCTCGCCCTGCTCGGCAGCGCCTTCTATCCGGTTCCTGTTCGTCGGCTCGCGGTTTACGCTCCACGCTTCCTCCCCACGGTCGGTCACCCTTCCGCAGTTGCGCTTCGCTTCACTCGCCGTGACCAGCTCGTGGCGGGACTTCCACCCGCAGGGGTGCGCCCATGCTGGGCGCACATGAAAAAAGCCGCCCAGGGGGCGGCTTCCGAACCGGGAGACCCGGTTCTTTGGGGGAGGAAGGAAAAGGAAGAAAAGATGCGTTCGGGTTCGCATCTGTAGTTTAAGACCACGGAGTGCAGGAAGGGTTCCTGATTTTTTGTAACTGAGTCACGGCGCACCCGTCACCTATCAGTCCGTCGAAAAAGCCGTCCCTGGCTTTTCGACCACGGTTGGCCAAAGCGCAAGCTTCGGCCAACCTCACGAATTCCTTGGCTCTTTTTTGGATATTCCCTGGGCACGGCCCGGTTCGGTCCGCGCCCTTGGAGCCTTTGGCACGGCAGCCGGCTGGGGAAAACACAAAAAGAGCCGGCAGAATTCGGCGGCCGTCCCTGTGCCGCACACAGCCCGTTTTCAACGGGCTGCTATGCCGAGTCGCGGCCTTGCGGACCGGGTATGTGACACATACGATTTTTTTTTGCCTCAGCGCAGCACGACCACTGCCGCGAGACGGCGCTTGGGCTGGCCGTATCCAGGCTCACGGGCCGCTGGCGGATAGACGGCCACCTGCTCGCCTTGGAACAGGTGATGAAAGGCGTGCAGATCGGCGGGATCAAGGGTGACGAGCAGGGCGTCCGGCGCGATGATCGTTGTCTGCCACCGTCTGTCGGTCATCAGCCGGCGGCAGAGGGCGAAGCGGTCTTGCCGGCTGCGGCTGCGGACCGTTACCGCCAAGTCTGGCTGGGCGTTGAGCAGCGAGGCCGGCCGGCCGCTGGCGTCGGGCCCTTCAATGTTGTTGTCGGTATAGGGCGAGAGGGAGCTGGCGAACATGGCGTAGATCGGCGCCAAGTGCCGCGGCAGGTCCACTTGACCGGCGGGTGGAAGCGGCCGGCTTGGTGTGACCGATGAGCTGGCGAGCCGGTTTGGCGCGCTGACGTTGGGGCCTTGCAGCCGTTGGCCGCCAGGTCCCGGCGTCATACCCTTGACCACGAGCATGGCGAGCACCGCGGCCGCCACGGTGGCGGCCGCCGCCGGTACGGTGAAGGAAAAGCCTTTGGCGTGCCAGCGGCGGAGAAAGAGCAAGAGCCTTGCGGGCCACGGTTGGTGATGGATCCTCGCCCTGATCCCGGCGAGCACGGTGGGGGGACATTCCACCTGGGGCGCTTGCCGCAACAGGGCCACGGCCTGGGCAAGGAGACGGTACTCGTCGGCGCAATGGGCGCAGGCCGCAAGATGTTTCTCCAGCGCCTCCAGGTCGTCGGACATGAGTTGCCGGTCGAGATACTCAGAAAAACGTTCCTGGCATTTCTGGCAGTCCATCGTCGTCATAGCAGGTGTCGCAACTTGTTCTTCAACTTGATGCGGGCCCGGTTCAGCTTGGACTTCACCGTGCCCAGGGGCAGCTTCAGGACCTGGCTGATCTCCTCGTAGGAGAGTTCTTGCAAGTCCCGCAACTGTAAGATTTCCCGATCCGACTCGTTTAACGTGTCCATGGCGTTGAGCACGGCCTTGAACAGATCTCCTTGCTCGACGTTGCGCTGCGGCTGGTCTTCCGAGGCCAGGTGCAGCGGCATGTCCGGTTCGTCGATGGACAGCGAATTGAAAAAGCCGCGCCGCTGGAGGCGGCTGTAGCGGTTGCGACAGTGGTTGACCGCTATCTGATAGAGCCAGGCGACAAACTTGGTGTCGTCTTTCAGGCTCGGAAGCGCCCGGTAGGCGGTGACGAAGATGTCCTGCGTCAGGTCTTGCGCCTCTTCCGCCTGCTTGACGTAGTTGAGGGTGAGGTTGTAGATCCGGTCCTGGAGCAACAGGACGATACGATCGAACGCCTTTTTGTCGCCCTGGCGGAAGAGGCGCACGAGCCTGGTGGCCTCTGTTTTGACATCGGGCCCCTTGCTTGGGGCCGCGAAGGCCAGCAGGATCGTTATTGATAGACACAGGGCGATGCCGAGAGGTTCCATGATTCGGCCGGGTCCTCTGGACGGAATGCTTTTTTTCGAGTGGCGGTCCAGCGTCTCTTCTGGTACTACCTTGTTCAACGGGCTGCTATGCCGCCGTGCGGCGTCAGCCAAGTGGATCACACGGAATGTTGGCCCGCTGAAGGAGGCATCAACTTAACCGGCAGCCGCGGCAGGACGCAACGTGAAAACCGGTTTTGCCTGGAAAAATACCCGGCCGGCGGCCCGCCGGCACAACGACAGTGGTGATGCTGTATGGACAAGATGCTCGCAGAGCTGGAAAAGATCTTCACCTTCAAGGAGAGCACTGCGCCCGGCGATATCGTTCTCGTGGTGATGGAAAACCCCCAGGCCGTGTTCTACGCCCGGGTGGCGGAAATCGAACGGGACGCCACCAAGCGGGATGCCTGGTGGCATGTGACAATGGACATCCTTTCCCTTCCCCCCCAGCGGGTGACCTGGACCCTGCGCGAACCCCAGTTCACCGGCAAGGAGATCTTCACAATGGGGGGGGACAAGCGGTTCGTCAAGGCGCTGGAGTTCGCCCCGCCCTCGGTGTCGCCGTCGGTGGTGGCCAGCGGCCGCAAGGCGGGCGAGCCGGAAGAGCCCTCCGGCCGCAAGCCTCCAGGAAGCGGGGGACGCGGCCGGTTGCGGGTGATCAAGTAGTGTTGCCCTCTCGCCGCAGGTGAGCGTCACAAAGGAACTCGTGGTGCCGGCCGCGCATGAAGGGCTCCACTGCCGGGTGGCCGTGCGTCTGGTGGCGGAGCTGGAACGGTTTGATGCCGTTGTATCCTTTTCGTGCGGTGCCCAGGTTGCGGACGGGCGGAGCATCGTCGATCTGCTGGCCCTGGGATGCGGCCCCGGTTGCCGGCTCGTGGTGCGGGCCGAAGGACCAGAGGCGGCAATGGCGGTGGCCGCCGTGGAGCAAGTGTTGACCGATGATGGCGACGGCTGAACCAGATACGCCCACCGTGCTGTACGGCACGCCCATTGCCCCTGGGCTGGTCATTGGCACGGTCTGCCGCGGCCCGTCGGTGCGCTCGCGGTTGCCTCACCGGTATCTGGCCCCCAAGCGCGTTGAGGCGGAAGTGGGCCGTTACCGGTCCGCGCTTGCCCGCACCGAGGCGGCGTTGCAGCATTTGCGGCGGCAGTTGGTGGACGAGCTTGGCGAGTATGGATCGATCATCGACGGCCATTTGCTGATCCTCTCCGACCGGCTCTTTGCCGAGATCCCCCCCCAGATCATCGAGCGCCAGGGCGTCAACGCTGAATGGGCTGTGGAGCAGGCCCTGGCGCGCGCCCGTGATTCCTTTGCCCGCATCGCCGATCCAGTGGTGCGGGAGCGGTGGCGCGATATCGAACAGGTGGCCGGCAGGCTGCTCGACGATCTGGCCGGCGTTGTCCCGTTTCGTTTCGACTCCGTGCCGCGGGGCGCGGTGTTGGTGGCCGACGACCTGACGCCAGAAGACCTCTTCCATCTCCGCACCCGGTCTGTCGCCGGTATCGTGCTCCAGCGGGGCGGCGCCACCTCCCATACCGCGATTCTCGTCCGGGCCTTGGGAATACCGGCGGTCTTTGGCGTCGAAGGGGTGCTGGCCTGGGCTGGCGACGGCGACGCCGTGGTCCTCGACGGCCGGCGCGCCCTGGTCGTCCTCCGGCCCACTGAAGAACAGCTAGCCGAGGCCAGGTGCGAGCAAGAGCGCCGGCGCGCCCTTTCCGATGGCTTGGCGGTGTACGCCCACCTCGCCGCTGAGACCTATGACGGCCGGCCAGTGACCGTATCGGCCAATATCGAACTGGCCGAGGAGTGCGCCGCCGCGTTGGCCGCCGGGGCAAGCGGTATCGGTCTGTTCCGGAGCGAGTTTTTCTATCTCGGCAATCCGGGCCAGCCAGATGAAGAGGAGTTGTTCCGCACCTATCGGCGGCTGGTCGAGACCATGCGCCCCCTGCCGGTCACGGTCCGCACCTTTGACCTGGGCGGCGACAAGGCGTTTTACGACACGGTGGACCGCCAGGAAAAGAACCCAGCCCTAGGGCTGCGGGCCATTCGCCTATCGTTGCGCGAGCCCGAGATCTTTGATTGCCAGTTGCGCGCCT
>WFOD01000266.1 GCA_015488275.1 Deltaproteobacteria bacterium | reverse complement strand
GTCAGATGTGTATAAGAGACAGAGCCTGGAGGGTCTCCCGGGTGGAGGCCATGCGATCGGCCAGGATACGCCGCACCTCTTCGTCGATGAGCCGGGCCGTCTCCTCGCTAATCTCCGGCCGCCGCACAAGACCGGCTTGCAGGTACTGGTCCTGGGTTTCGGCATAGGTGGCCTGGCCAAGCTTGTCGTTCATGCCGTACAGGGCGACCATCGACCGGGCGATCTCGGTGGCCCGCTGGAGGTCGTTCTGCGCGCCCGTGGTCACATCGCCAAAGACCAGCTCCTCGGCCGCCCGGCCGCCGAGGAGCACGTCGATCTTTTCGAGCAACTCGGTACGCGAAAGCAAAAAACGATCTTCCGTGGGCAGTTGCAGCGTATAGCCCAGGGCCCCTATGCCGCGCGGCACAATGGAGATGCGGTGCACCTTTTCGGCCGTGGGACGCAGGGCGGCGATGAGGGCGTGACCGGTCTCATGATAGGCGACGATCGTCTTTTCCTTGTCGTTGAGCACCCGGTTCTTCTTTTCCAGCCCAGCGATAATCCGGTCGATGGCCGCCTCAAAGTCGCTCATGGCGACCGCCGCCTTGCCCCGCCGGATGGCGAGCAAGGTGGCCTCGTTCACCAGATTGGCGAGATCGGCGCCGGTGAACCCCGAGGTGCGGCGCGCCACCACATCGAGATCCACGTTGTCGGCCAGCTTCACCTTGCGGGTATGCACCTCAAGGATCGCCCGCCGGCCGGCGAGATCAGGCCGGTCCACCAGGATCTGCCGGTCGAAACGGCCCGGCCGCAAGAGCGCAGGATCAAGGATCTCCGGCCGGTTGGTGGCGGCGAGGATCACCACCCCCTTGTTGGCCTCAAAGCCGTCCATCTCGGCAAGAAGTTGGTTCAAGGTCTGCTCCCGCTCGTCGTGACCGCCGGCCATGCCAATCCCCCGCGCCTTGCCCAGGGAATCGAGCTCGTCGATAAAGATGATGCACGGCGCCGCCTTGTTGGCCTGCTCAAAGAGATCGCGCACCCGGGCCGCCCCCAATCCAACGAACATCTCGATGAAATCCGAACCAGAGATGGAAAAGAACGACACCCCCGCCTCGCCGGCCACGGCCTTGGCCAGCATGGTCTTGCCGGTGCCCGGCGGGCCGACCAGCAAAATCCCTTTGGGAATCCGGGCCCCCATGCGCTGGAACTTCTCCGGGTCTTGCAAAAACTCGATCACCTCCCGCAGCTCGACCTTTGCCTCGTCCTGGCCGGCCACGTCGTCAAAGGTGACGCCAATATCCTCCTGGGCGATGAGCTTGGCCTTGTGCCGGCCAAGGGTCATAATCCCCGGTCCGCCCTGGCCGAGACGGCGCATGGCCAGCATCCAGATGCCGACGAAGACGAGGGCGGGCATGACCCAGGAGATAAGGGCCTTTAAAAAGGTGGCGTCGTTTTCGGCGATGATCTCAGCGTTGTTTTTTTCCAGGAAGGCGACCAGGCCGGGATCGTCCACCCGCGGCGTGCGGTAGATGCGGGAGGGGAACATGGGCTCGGCCCGCTCCTCCGGCGACTTCTCGAACCCGCGCAGTTGGTTGCTGGAGATCACCACGGAGGTGACCTTGCCCTCGCGCACCAAACGTTTGAACTGGGAATAGGAGACGTTGATCACCTGTGGGGCGAGCCAGATCTGGATGAGCCAGAGAATGGCCAGGGTGAAGGCCAAATACGAAAGGGAAAACGACTGTTTCTTGTCCATGCGATTCCTCCTCGGCCGGGTCAAGGCGCGGGCGGACCGCCCCGCTGCGGCCCGCGATTTTCTCGCAGCTGGTCACGGGGAGCCGCCTTCTTCGTCTGCCGAAGCCGCGGCTTTGCGGACCGGGTATCTGGTTACAGGACGCCCTGTGACCAAGATACATTTTCTCCACCCTAACCATTCGTCTGGGGAGACGCAAGATCGCCCCGCGGGCGGAAACGCGAAAAACATAAAGGGAACAAGAGAGAAGGGATCAGCGTGATCCCATGCGGACCAGGG
>WFOD01000265.1 GCA_015488275.1 Deltaproteobacteria bacterium | reverse complement strand
GCAAAGGGGGTGCCGATGATGTCCGAAGAGACGTTTTGCTCTTCGGTATAGTCGAGGTACTTTGAGTTTTCGGCAAACTTGGCGTAGATCGAGTTTAACAGGTCGCGCTTGACCGGCTGGCTGAGGTCGTCTTGCAGGTTGAGGACCAGGACGATGAGCGAGCCGGTATTGGTGGGGATGCGTACCGATTCGGCGATGAAGCCGATCTTTTGCATCTCTGGAATGACCAGGGGCAGGGCCTTGGCCGCGCCCGTGGTGGTGAGGATGATGTTGTTCATGATCGACCGGTTCTTGCGCAGGTCGGTGGCGCCGGCTTTGGGTACGCGGTCGAGGACCTGCTGGCTGCCAGTCGCCGCGTGGACAGTGACCATTGAGGCGGAGAGAAAACGGTCGGCGCCGAAATGGTCGAGGAGCGGCTTGATCATATAGGCAAGGCAGGTGGTGGTGCAGGAGGCGCCGGAGATGATGGCGTGTTTGGAGGGGATGTAATCGTCGTCGTTGATCCCCATCACCGTGGTCACCGCGTCCTCTGGCATGGCCATGCCCTTGTCCTTGATCTTGAACGGCGCGGACAGGATGACCTTTTCCGCGCCAGCGAAAAGATGACCTCGCAGCGAGCCGCGCGGCGCATCGTGGTCAGCGGTTGGGTCGCGGAACACGCCGGTGGTGTCCACCACGAGCTGGACGCCATGCTCCTTCCATTGGATATCCTTGGGATTGCGGCTCTGGCGCAGGATCGTCACCTTGACGCCATCAATGGTCATGGTTCCGGCCGCCTCGTCGAGATCCGAGATGACATTGCACACCTTGTGGCCGTGCAGGTAGTTGCCGAGTCGGCCGTAGGTGGAGTCCCGGGCGATGTAGTCGGCGATGTCCTTGAGGCCGGTGCCGACTTGTCGGCCAACGTTGACCACGATTTCGTCGAAGTACTTGCGGCCCACGTGGTGCCAAAGGGTGAGCTTGCCGATCCGGCCAAGGCCGTTGATTCCCAGTTTCATCGTCCTGTTTCTCCTTGCTTGCTCTCGTTTTTTTTGCCAGGCGCACGCTGGTCTCGCGCGTCTCGCCTGTCAGGGGGCGCGGTTCGAAGAAGTGGCCCCTGCGATTGCCCTCCAAAGCGGGTGCGCTATTATAGTGAGTTGTGGCACGGCTTGCAAGCCGGCAGGTGCCGTTGTGCGGCCGGTAAATGGAGTTGTCCGGCTTTCAATATTATTTGCCGGCTACAGCACCTGAGATCACGGTTGACACCGCATGGGAATCCAGGCAGGATGAGGGGCATGGCGGCTCTGAGGCAAAAACTCCCCATCGGCATCCAGACGTTCAGCGAGATCAGGGAAGAGGGGTATCTCTACGTGGACAAGACCGGCCTGGCGGTCGATCTGGCCGAATCCGGCAAGTACTACTTCCTCTCCCGGCCGCGGCGGTTCGGCAAGAGTCTATTCATCTCCACCCTGCAGGCCCTGTTCGAGGGCAAGAGGGAGCTGTTCGCGGGCCTGGCGGCCGAGAAGCGCTGGGACTGGGACACCACCTACCCGGTGGTCAAGCTGAGCTTCGCCGGGGTCGCCCGCTCCGTGGCCGACATGCGCCAGGATATCGAGAACATCCTGGCCGAGAACGAGGAGCGGCTCGGCCTGCAGTGCAAGAAGACCAGCGATCTGGGCGGCTGCCTCCGGGAACTGATCAAGGAATCCTGCCGCAAATACGGCCAAAAGGTGGTCGTGCTGGTGGACGAGTACGACAAGCTGATCCTCGACAACCTGGATCAAGTGGCGGTGGCCGCCGAAGCGCGGGAAATCTTAAAGGATCTCTACACCACGATCAAGGACAGCGACGAGTTCATCAAATTCGCCTTCCTCACCGGGGTGAGCCGGTTCGCCCGGGTCTCGATCTTCAGCGGCCTGAACAACCTCAAGGACATCTCCCTGGACAAGCGCTACGCCACCATCTGCGGCTATACCCAGCGCGATCTCGAGACCGTGTTCGCCGACCATTTGCGCGGCGCGGACATGGACAGGGTGCGGGAATGGTACAACGGCTACCGGTTTTTGGGCGAGCCGGTCTACAACCCCTTCGACATCCTGTTGTTCATCGACAGCGGCTTCGAGTTCCAGAACTACTGGTTCGCCACCGGCACGCCGAGCTTTCTCATCAAGCTGATCCGGGAAAGCGACTACTTCCTCCCCAGGCTCACCGACCTGTGGGTGACGAGCAGCCTCGTGAATTCCTTTGACATCGAGGACATCCGCCTGGAGCCGGTCATGTTCCAGGCCGGGTATCTCACCATCAAGGAGGCGCGGGAACTGCCGTTCGGCGGCTACGAATACCTGCTCGGCGTACCGAACAAGGAGGTGGCGATCTCGCTCCACGACACCCTTATCCGCTACCTGACCAACGAGACCCAGTTCACCGCCACCAAGTCGGCCATCTACGCGGCCCTGGCGAGCGGCGATCCCGAGGGCTTGCGCAAGGCCCTGACCGCGCTCTTCGCCTCGATCCCGTACACCAACTACGTGAACAACGTTCTCAGCAGCTACGAAGGCTATTTCGCCTCTGTGGTGTACGCCTATCTCGCCAGCCTGGGCATTGAGATCACGGCCGAGGACGTGACCAACCGCGGCCGCATCGACCTTACGGTGAGGCTCAACGGCAATACTTACGTGATCGAGTTCAAGGTGGACGGCGGTGGCAAAGCCCTGGAGCAGGTGCGGGAGAAGGGGTACCACGAGAAGTACCTGGGCCGCGGCACGGTGTTTCTGATCGGCATCGACTTCAGCTCCACGGCAAAGAACATCGCCGGGTTCGCCTGGGAGAAGATATCTGGATGAGTACTGAGTGTTGAGCAATGCGTGCTGAGTGATACCCGTTGCTCATTGTTACTCATCTCCGGACAGCTTACGGGGCGCAACCCGAACAGTTTATGCGCCGGCTACACTCACGGCGAGTATTGTGCTTGACAAATCCGGACATCTTCCTATAATCAATAGGCTCAGCTTCCGAAGGGCCCATAGCTCAGTTGGCTAGAGCCGCCGGCTCATAACCGGCCGGTCCCTGGTTCGAGTCCAGGTGGGCCCACCAGACGAGAACACCGGCGGCCCCGGTCGCCAACCGTACACGGGTTATCGGGATTGCACGCATTTCAACGAAACAACACCCATGCGTTCCGGGTGCCGCAAGCGGCCTTGGAATCCGCGGGAAAAAGGTGCAGCCTTACGAGGATGCGCCTTTTTTGTTTGCCTGGGGCGGGGGCAACTGGTTACGGGGGTGTGCCTTCGTATGCTGGAGTTGCGGCGCCCTGTCAGCAGATACGGGCAGGGAGGAGGCCATGAGTAGGGACAGCGCTCCCTCCCAACGGCCCAGGGTCGGCCAAGTGCTTGACGCGCTCGACGAGTTGGCCCCTTTTCGCCTGGCCGAGGAATGGGACAACGTAGGGCTGTTGGTGGGCGATCCAGCAGCGCTGGTCACCGGCATCCTCGTCGCCCTCGACGTTACCCCCTCCGTTCTTGTTGAAGCCAAAAGGCAAGGGTGCAATCTCATTGTGGCCCACCATCCTCTTCTCTTCCATCCTCTTGCCCAGATTCGCGCCGACGATCCCACGGCCGCCTTGGTCATGCAGGCAATCGTGGCGGACGTTGCGGTGATCGCCTGTCATACCAATCTCGACAAAGTCGATGCCGGCGTCAATGGCGCGTTGGCCTCCGCCTTGGGACTCCAGAGATGGGACGCGCTTGAACGGACCGCTGACGGGGGGGAGGGGTTTGGCCTGATCGGCGATCTTGCGGTCCCTGTCGAAGGGGCGGCGTTTATCCACCGTATCGGCCAGGCCCTGGGCTGCCGGGTGGTCCGAGTGGCGGGGCCGGTGCCTGAGCAGGTGGCGCGGGTGGCGGCCTGCGGCGGCAGCGGCTCGTCCCTGGCCAGGCTGGCGCAGGAGCGCGGCGCCGATATCTACTGTTGCGGCGAGGTGAAGCACGACGTTGGCCGCTGGGCCGAAACGGTGGGTTTCTGTATTGTGGACGCCGGGCACTGGGCCACGGAACAGGTGGTGGTGCGTCCTCTGGCCGCTCGGTTGGAACAGCGGCTGGCCGCGAGAGGTCTTGCCGTGGAGGTGGCGGTCAGCGACGTGCTGGCCGACGCCTTTGTTGTGATGGAAACTCCGGGGCAGGAAGGAGTCCCCTTTGTCAAGTAACTGCTGTGAGGAATCAGGGTGATGAGTCTACACGAAGATGTTGCAAAGTTGATCGAGCTGCAAAATATTGATCTTGAGGTTCGTCGGCTGGAGGATACGATCGCTGCGGGACAGACAGAGCTTGACCGGCGGCGGCAGCGGATCGAGGATTACCGGGCCGAGATCGAGGAGATGAGTGAGCGGCGGGAGCGGTGCATCGCCCGGCGCAAAGAGCTTGAGGAGGCGATCGAAGAAGAGTTTGCCCGCATCAAGGACCGGCAAGCCAAGATCATGAACGTGCAGACCAGCCGGGAGTACCAGAGCCTGCTCAAAGAGATCGAGGACGGCAAAGAGGCCAACCGCCAGCGCGAGGACGAGGCGGTCCTGCTGTTGGAGGAGGTCGAGTCGGTGGATAAAAAACTGGCCGAGATGCGCAACCTTCTGGAAGCCGAGGAAAAGTTGCTGGCGGAGAAGGAGGCGGAGGTGGCCGCTGAAGCGGAGCGGGTGCGGGCCGAAAAGGAAAAGATCCAGAAAAAGCGGGTGGCCAAGGCCAAGAAGGTTCCGGCCGCTGTCTTGCGGCGGTACGAACTGCTGCGCGAACGGCGCAACGGCGTGGCCATTGTTGGCGTGCTGGACGGCGTGTGCCTGGGATGCAACATGAACATCCCGCCGCAGATGTACAACAACTTGCTGCGCGCAGAAGAGTTGCTCACCTGTCCGATCTGCAACCGGATGATGTTTCACCAGCCGGCGGAAGAGAAAGCGTGAATTTCCTTTTTACGCAAACCGAATCTTGAAGGAAGGAGTGTTTTCGGGGTGGGCGCGTGATCGCCGTTCCGTGTGACGGGACGGAGGAAAGTCCGAACTCCAGAGGGCAGGATGGTTCGTAACGCGAACCGGGGGAGACCCCAGGGAAAGTGCCACAGAAAACATACCGCCTCGTCCGGCTCCTGCCGGGCGCGGTAAGGGTGAAAAGGTGAGGTAAGAGCTCACCGCTTCGGCGGCGACGTCGAAGGCAGGGTAAACCCCATCCGGAGCAAGAGCAAATAGGGAAGCGTTTGAGGGTGGCCCGCCCGATGCTTCCGGGTGGCTCGCTCGAGGCGCCGGGTGACCGGCGTCCTAGAGAAATGATCACGGCCCTGGCTGCGGCCAGGGTACAGAATTCGGCTTATAGCCCACCCCGATCTTTTTTTCCGCCATGACCACCACGTATCTGGTCACAGGGCGCCCCATCTGCACCGTTGTTGGTCCGCTTGCATAGCAGCCCGTTGAAAAACGGGCTGTATGCGGCACAGGGACGTGCCGCCGAATCGCGCCGGGCTTGAAAAGTCCAAGCAATTCGTGAGGTTGGGCAAAGCACAGCTTCGCCCAACCTCACGAATTGCTTGGACTTTTCAAGCCCGGCGCGATTCGGCGGCACGTCCCTGTGCCGCATCCAGCCCGTTTTTCAACGGG
>WFOD01000264.1 GCA_015488275.1 Deltaproteobacteria bacterium | reverse complement strand
CATTGGCGGCGCGTCGGCAAGGGTGGGAACCCCAAGGGAGAGAACGGTAAAGGAATCCACGTGCGCCTCCTCGTACAGTTACGGTTCGCGTTCCAAGCGAGCAAGGCGCGTGCCACCCTTACCCCGAGGAGGGGTCAGGCAAGGAATGAGCTTTCTTTCTCTTTAATATCAAGAAGCTAGAAGAGAAGAAAGCCAAAACGGCTAGAAGAAAAAAAGGCAAGCGCACAGAAGAGTGGCAGGAGAGACGGGGAGGCTGCGGCAAGATTTGCCGGACCGGTCAAGGCTTGCCGGGTGAGGCGGTGGCCGCGTCCAGCAGCCCCAGGAGACGGCTGACCCGCACCGCTTTATCTTGATCGAGCTTGGGCAGGATCTTGGCCACGGCGTCGGTCTTCATCGCCCGCAGGATCTTGGCCACCTGGGGATCGTCAAGCCGGTCGAGGATGGGCGCCAGCTTGGTGGCCGACATGGCGCTGTAGATCTTCACCAGGTTGCGGAACTCCCGATCCCGCACATCGAGCCCCTGGATATAGGCGACTTTCGCCTCCACCTCCTTGCGCAGGGCCTCGAGCTTGGCGAGGCGGGCGTCGATCTCTTTTTCCAAGTCGGCCAGCTCGGCCCGCCGGCGCGCCAACTCCTTTTCGGCCTCGGCCAGGGCGGCCTGCCGCTGTTCCACCTCGGCCAGGGCGGCAAGGGACCGGTCGTCCAGCGGCCGCGGCCCGGCGTCACCGCGCAGCGCCGGCCAGCAGAGGGCAACGGCAAGGACAAAGGCCACGCCGAACAGGCATCTCGCCCTCATCCCCCACCTCCAGCCAACAGGGATTCGCCACGGCCAAACCGCAAGGTCACCAGTTCGTCCATCTCCTTTTGCTCGCGCAAACGTTCTTCGGTCTGCCAGGCGGCCAGATCCCGCTCGCGCAGCCGTTCGATGATACGGCGGGCCTTGCGGGCCTGGGCGAGTTCGCGGCGGGCCTCTTCCACCACCTGCTCCTGGGCGGCAATGGTCCGGCGCTGGAACTCGCTCGCCGCATCAAGCCCGGCGATGGCGTCAAAAAACAAGGCGATCCGCGCCCCGGACATGGCCTGTCCCTTGGCCGCTTCAAACGCGGCGATCGCCTGGAGCCGGCGCTCGCCAAGCTTCTCAAGGGCCTGGCGCTGCCGCTCGAGCTGGGCGATCTCCCTGGCCAGCCGCAGCCGGGCCTCCTCTTCCTGGGAGATACGGAAATCGAGCAAGGGCTGGAGACGAAAACGAAAGGCCATGCCGCCGCCCCACTAGGCAAAGAGCTCTTGCAAGGCCCGCCGGCTGTCCTCAAGCGAGGCCGCCTCGGCCACCTCTTGCCGGATATAGCCGTCGAGCCGGTCGATCATGTTGATCGCCTCGTCGATCTTTGGATTGCTTCCCCGGCTGTACGCGCCAATGGTGATGAGGTCTTCGGAACGCCGGTAGACGGAAAGGATCTCCAAAAAACGGCGGGCGTGCTGTAATTGCTCGGCGTCCACCACGTCTGGCATACACCGGCTGATACTGGCCGGGACATCGATGGCCGGATACAGGCCGCGCGAGGCAAGATCACGGGACAAGACCACATGGCCATCGACAATGGAGCGCACCGCATCGGCTATGGGCTCGTTGAAGTCGTCCCCCTCCACCAATACGGTATACAGTCCGGTGATCGACCCCTTGCCCACGCAGGAGCCGGCCCGCTCGAGCAAGCGGGGAAGCTGGCTGAAGACCGAGGGAGTATATCCGCGCGAGGTGGGCGGCTCGCCCACCGCCAGCCCCACCTCGCGGCCGGCCATAGCAAAACGGGTCACCGAGTCCATCATCAGGATCACATCGCGTCCTTGATCCCGAAAGAACTCGGCCACGGCCATGGCCAGGTAGGCGCCGCGCAGACGCACCAACGGCGGTTGGTCTGAGGTGGCGACCACCACCACTGAACGGGCCAGTCCTTCGGGACCGAGATCGCGCTCGATAAAGTCCCGCAACTCCCGGCCCCGCTCGCCGATCAGGGCGATCACCGAAACGTCCGCCGCCGTATGACGGGCGATCATGCCCAGCAGGGTGGACTTGCCCACCCCCGAACCGGCCATGATCCCAATACGCTGGCCCTTGCCCAGGGTAAGCAGGCCGTTGACCGCACGCACGCCAACGTCCACCGGTTTGCTGATCCGCTCACGCTCCATTGGATTGAGGGGATCGGCGTACAGGGGATACCAGGCCTCCGGCGTAAGCGGCCCCTTGCCGTCCACCGGCCGGCCAAGGCCGTCGATCACCCGGCCAAGCAGCCCCTTGCCCACCGGCACCGCGCTTTCGTCGTCCTCCAGGGCGATGCGTCCCCCTGGTTCGATGCCCCGCATCTCGCCAAGGGGCATGAGCAGGATCCGGTCCCGGCGAAAACCGACCACTTCCGCCGGCAGCGGGCCATCCCCACCGGCGGCGGCAATGGAGCACAACGACCCCACCGGCACCCGCGGGCCGTTGCCCTCCACCACCATGCCCACCACCTGTTCCACCCGGCCGCTCAAGACCACGGGCGCAACCCGGTCGATGGCGTCTACGAGCCGTTCAATCCGCATCAATACGTCCTGTTTCTCCTTCGCTGGCCACAGGAGCTTCTCCAGGCAGGTCAGCGCCGGCCGCTGCCTCCTCGGCCAGCGCGGCGAGGAAGGCCTGTTCCACTACGGGCCGCAACCGTTGCCAAAATCCAGGCACCGAGCCGTCCACCTCGCCGAAATCGGTCTTGAGCAGGCAGTCACCCACTTCAAGGGACGGATCCTCCACCAGATCCACCCGCTCGGTGTCGGCCAGCAGGGCTGGATCGGCCAGGGCCGCTTCCCGCAGCCGCTGAAAATCCTCCGGGTGCAGGCGCACCTCCACCCTGCCGCCTTCGGCCACATAGGTCAGGGACCGCCGCAGGCAAGCGGTGATCACCTGCGGGTTGACCGACACCTCGTGGTGCACCACCCGATCGAGCACGGTCAGCACCACGTGCCGCAGATCCTCCAGATACTGTTGGTGCACCGCGAAACGGTGGCGGCCAACAGCGGCCAACAGCTTGTCCAGGGCCGCGGCCTTGGCAAGAAACGGCTTGCGCCCATCTTCCTCGCCCTGGGCAAGGCCAGCGGCATAGCCGCGTTTTTCGGCCTCCTTTTCGATGGCCGCCGCCTGCTCGCGGGCCTCGGCGACGATCCTTTCCGCCTCTTGCCGCGCGGCCTCAACGATACGCCGCGCCTCCTCTTCAGGGGACACCACCTCCACCTCGGGTTCGCAGCCAAGCAGTACGCCCATGGGAATGAACTCGGTGGTCAACATCTTTTTCATCGCCATACGACCCGAGCCTGAAAAACAGATCTCCGCGAGATATCAAACAAACTCGTCTTCGCCGCCAGCGCCCATGAGCTGGATCTTGCCCTCCTGCTCCAGGCGTTTGGCGATCTTGATGATCGCCTGCTGGGCGTTCTCCACGTCCTTGACCCGCACCGGACCCATGATCTCCATATCTTCCTTGAGCATCTCCACCGCCCGGGAGGACATATTCTTAAAGATCTTCTCCTTGAGCTCGTCGGAGGCGGTGCGCAACGCCAGCTTGAGATCGTCGGTGGAGACCTCCTTGAGGATGGCCATGATCCCCCGATCGTCAACGTTGATCAGATCCTCAAACACGAACATCAAGCGCCGGATCTCCTCGGCCAGCTCTTCCTGCTGTTCCTCAATCCCCTCCAGCACCGCTGACTCCAGGGCCCGATCCGCGTTGTTCAGGATCTCGGCCACCATCTCCACCCCGCCGAGCCGCTGTCCCTCCATGCCCTCCATCGCGATGAGCTCCTCTTGCAACACCCGGTCGATCTCCACCAGGATCTCTGGGCTCACCTTGTCCAGTTCGGCCATGCGCATCACCACCTCCACCTGAAGCTCTTCCTTGAGCTCGCCAAGGATGGCGGCGGACTGGGTGGGATCAAGAACGCTGAGCAACAGGGCAATGGTCTGGGGATGCTCGTTGCGCAAGAAGTTGACCAGGGTCTTGGGATCGAGTTTGCGGGCTTGCTGAAAGAGGGTCAGCCGCCAATCGGAGCGGATATCGTCGAGGATCTCGTTGGCCTTGTCCGGCGGCAGCGACTTTTTCAAGGCCGCCTCCAGAAGATCGTCGCCAGAGAGGTAGATCTCATCGCCCCCTTCATCGGCGCGGAACTCGGAAAGCAGCTCTTTCAGCGCATCTTTGTCCACATGGTCAATCTTTGACATGTGGCGGCCAATGAGCTTGATCTCGTCCTCGTCGAGCCGCTGGAAGACCTCGGCGGTGAACTCCTCTCCCAGGGTGAGGAGAAAAATGGCCGCCTTTTCCGGCCCGGAAAGGCTGGAGGAAGAACTCTCTTTTTTTTCTTTTTTCGCCATGCAGCCCCTTTATCAGTCCGTCGAAAAAGCCGTCCCTGGCTTTTTCGACCACGGTTGGCCAGAACCGAGTTCCGGCCCCTCACGATTATAGCATGTCCAGCAGCGCCGCGCGCCTCACATCTCCTCCCGCAACCAGCGGCGCACGAGATCCGCAGCCCGGTCGGGATCGCTCTGGGCCAACCGATAAATCTTTTCCTTGTCCGTCAGCCGTTTGGGCGAAAGCTGCAACTCCTCTTCGCCGGCCGCGCCCCCGGCGGCCACGCCTCCCTCGCCCGCCACCTGGATGGCCTGCGGCTCGAGTTCGGCCTGTTTTTCGGCCAAGAGGCGGAAAAAGGGCCGGACAACGAAGAGGAGAAAGATAATAAGCATCAGGAAGTAGACCAGCGGCATCACCAACTTGTCCACCAGCCCGCCCCATCTCTCGGCCAGGGTCGGCGGGGGATCCACCTGCTGGGAGCCGGCAAAAGGCATGCTCACCACTTCCACCTGATCCCCCCGCTCAGGATCGTAGCCAATGGCGTTTTTGACGATCTTGGCAAAATCGGCCAGTTCCTCCTTGGACCGGGGCTGGTAGCGGACCACGGGGTTGCCGCCATCGTCAACCCCCCGTTCGTAGGTGCCGTCCACCATCACCGCCACGGAGAGCCGCCGGATGCCGCCGGATGCGCCCACCACCTGCCGCACCTTTTTGCTGATCTCGTAGTTGCGGGTGGTTGACTTGCGGCGCATGGTCTCGCCCAATCCGGCGTTTTCGCCCTCTTTACCGGCATAGGTGGCCAGCTCGCCCTTGACCCCAGGGATCCCCTTGGCCTGGTCGCCGCCCACGAAGTTCTCTTCTGAAGAGAGCTGTTCGCTGCGCACCACTTGTCCCTCGGGATCAAACAGCTCTTCGGTGAGCTGCACCCGATCGAAATCGATATCCGCGGTCACCCGCGCCCGGGCCCGGCCAACGCCCACCACCTCCTCAAGCAAGGTCTCCACCTTGCGGCGCAAGGTCTCCTCCAGCTTAAACCGGTACTCGAGTTGGCTGGCTGTGATGAGGCCATCTTCCTCGCCTTCTCCCCGGTAGAGGAGCCGGCCGTTGGTGTCAACCACCGTGATCCGCTCTGGCGTCAGGCCGGGGACCGCGGCGGCCACGAGGTTGACGATCGCCTTGATCTGGCCGCCGCCGAGCCGCTGGCGGCCCCGCAGCTTGACCGCCACCGAGGCGCTGGGCGGCCGTTCATCCTCGATAAAGACCGACTCCTTGGGCTCGGCGATATGGACGCGGGCCGACTGCACCTGCTGAAACTGGGAGATCGTCCGGGCCAGCTCGCCCTGCAGGGCCCGCTGGTAGTTGAGGCGCTGGACAAAATCCGTGGTGCCGAAGCTCTGCTTGTCGAAAATCTCAAACCCTACGCCACTACCGCGCGGCAAACCTTCGCCGGCCAGGGCGAGGCGCACCTCGTACACCCGCTCGGCGGGCACGGATATCACCGATCCCTCCCGCTCCAAACGGTAGGGCACCCGCTGTTCTTTGAGCTTGGCGACCACGGCGGCGGCATCTTCTGCCGTCAGGTTGCTGTAGAGCACCTTGTACTGCTGTTCGCCACCCCCCCGCAAGAGCAACGACAGGACGGCGACGACCACTCCCAAGGCCACCGCCGCCACCAGGGCCTTCTGCACCGGGCTGAACCCCTTGAAGGTCGAGACCGCCTGGCCCATGATATCCCGTAATCCCGCCATTTCCTCCACACTCCTTTATCAGTCCGTTGAAAAAACCGTCCCTGGCTTTTGGTTTAGCGGTCCGTTAAAAAACGGGCTGCGTGCGACACAGGGACGTGTCGCCGAATTCCGCCGGCTCTTTTTGTGTTTGTCCAGCCGACCGCCGGGCCGAAGGCGCCAGGGAGACGGACTGAACCGGGCCGTGCCCAAGGAATATCCGAAAAGGAGCCAAGGAATTCGCGAGGTTGGCCGAAACTTTGTTTTGGCCAACCGTGGTCGAAAAAGTCAGGGATGACTTTTTCGACGGACTGTTAGACCGCTACAACTGCATCCGCATGATCTCCTTGTAAGCGTCCACCACCTTGTTCTGCGCCCGAACGAGCAGCCGCATCTGGAGCCCCGCCTTTTCCATGGCGAGAATGGTTTCATGGATATTGGCGTGCTCACCGCTGACCAGGCCAGCGACCATCTGATCCGCCTCGGCGGCGGAACGGTTCACCGCATCAAGCGAGCGGCGCAAAAGATTGCCAAATCCCGTGGGATCCTTTGCTGCCGGCTGCTGGTCGCCGGCCGCTATTTTCTGCCCCCCGGCGGGGGCAATACGGGTAAGAATGCCATCGGCCATTATTTTCCTCCATCAGTTGCCGCAGCAGACAACAAAAAACGCAAAGCCGGCAAAGGCCTATTTGGCGATATCCAACGCCCGCAGGGCCAAACCCTTGGCCGTCTCAATGGCCGTGACATTGGCGCCATAGCTGCGCCGGGCCTCCAGCAGATCGATCATCTGTTCCGCTGGATCGACGTTGGGAAGCCGGACAATGCCGTTCTCGTCCGCGTCTGGATGAGAGGGATCGAACACCTCTTTAAACGGCTTATCGTCCTCCACCACCTCCACCACCTCCACCTTGCGCAGCCGCCGGGCCGCTGCATCCAGGCTGGCGGCAAATCCTCCCTCCAGGGGACGGGCGGCAAAGACCACCGACTTGGCGCGATACGGCCCGCCCTCCATCGTGCGGGTGGTGTTGACGTTGGCCAGGTTCATGGCGTCGATGTTGATCCGCATCCGTTCGGCCTTGAGCGCCGAACCGCTGATTCGCATGGCGGTGAGAAAGTCCATGATGCCCCTCCTTTGCTCGCTTACCGGATTTGCCGAAAACGCCCTTTCCGGTGGGCCAAGGCGCTGTGGCCGCTACTTACCAGCCTCGTCGATCACGTAGCGCATCCCGGCAAGCTTCTTGCTTACAATCCTGGCGGTCACCTGATAGAACAGGGCGTTTTCCGACAACTTGAGCATCTCCTCGTCCAGATCCACAGGCCGCCGTTCGTCCCGCACCGCGGCCACGGACTGCGAGGGCGGCACATCCAGGTGGCGGGGATCAGTGCGGGTCAGGCGGCCGACGCCCGCAACCGCGCTCTTGAGGGCGTCGGCAAAGGAAAACTCCTGCACCGTATAGCCGGGGGTATTCATGTTAGCGATGTTGGCGCTGATGAGATTCTGGCGCTCAAGCCGGAGGTTGAGGGCCTGATGGGCCAACTCCACGGTCCCGCCAAAGAGTTTGTTGACCGGCATTTTTTGCCTCCCAGATTGGTGTCTGGTCCCTGAGGTCGCGACTCCGGCGCACGAAGGGGCAACCCATGACGAGTTATCCAGATTGCTGATTGTCTGTTCGCCAGCAGATTTATGCAAACAGTAGGCCAAGAAACAAGGCTTCCGCGCAAACGTGGAGGCCGCCCCGGGCCGGCAGTCTGCGGGAAAGCCGGAGGCGCGTGGCGCAAGGGGTGGGGCGCCGAATGGCCTTGCCTTGAAAAAGACAAGCAATTCGCTGGATTGAGGGGGCGCTCCCGGGCAAACCCTGATCGCGCAAGGCCGGCGCGGGCTGTCTTGGAGGGGCGTGACAGGGGGTTATTCGATATAGCCTTGGGCGCGGTACTCGGCCAGTTTGTTGCGCAGGGTGCGCACCGAAACACCAAGAAGACGGGCGGCGTGCGTGCGGTTGTTGTCAGTTTTCCGCAAGGCCTGCAGGATCATTTGACGCTCGACATCTTTCAGCGTTTGGCCAGCGGCCACCGCAACGGCGGGATCGACTTCCCGGCCAGCGGCAGGGGCCGCAGCCGGTTGATCGAGCTCTGCGTCAAAGAAATCCTCCGGGGTCAGCCGCAGACCGTCGGCAAGCAACACGGCCCGCTCCACCCGGTTCTCCAACTCCCGGACGTTGCCAGGCCAGTCGTGCGCCCGTAGGCGGGCCAGGGCCGCGGGGGCGATCTCTTTCAGGGACTGCCCGTAACGCTGGCAGTACTTGGCGACAAAATGACGGGCCAGGGGAGCGATATCGGCCGGGCGCTGGCGCAAAGGGGGAAGGACAATGGGGACAACGTTAAGGCGGTAGTAGAGATCCTCCCGGAACCGCCCTTCCCGCACCGCCTTGTCCAAAGGCCGGTTGGTGGTGGCGATCACGTGCACGTCAATGGGAATGGGATGGCGGCCGCCAAGCCGGTCCACCTCTTCTTCCTGCAATACCCGCAGCAGCTTGGCCTGAAGGTGAAGGGGCACTTCGCCTATCTCGTCCAAGAGCAGGGTGCCGCCGTCGGCCAGCTCGAACTTGCCCTTCCGCATGGCCACCGCGCCGGTAAACGCCCCCTTTTCGTGGCCAAACAACTCGCTCTCCAGCAGGCCCTCGGGCAAGGCGGCGCAGTTGAGGGCAACAAAGGGGCCAGAGGCCCGGCGGCCGTGGGCGTGAATGTAACGGGCCAACACCTCCTTGCCCGTGCCCGATTCGCCCATGATCAGCACCGTGGCCTTACTGCCCGCTACCCGGCGAGCCCGGTCGAGGAGCCGCTGCATGGCGGGATCTTCGCAGATCAGCGGCCGCTCCGTTGCCGCTCCTCCGCCCCGGCCAGGGCGCCCGCCGCCATCGGCGCGCCGTTGTCCGAGCCCACGCTCCACCGCAGAGCACAGCGCCTCATCGGCAATGGGCTTGAGCAGATAGTCCACAGCCCCGGCCTTCATCGCCGCCACCGCGGTCTCCACCGAGGCGCGGCTGGTCACCAGCACCACTGGCACGTCGTCACGCTCCCGCCGCACCGCTTCGAGCAAGGCGATGCCGTGCATCTCTGGCATGTGGCAATCAGCGACCACAAGGTCGAAACGCTCCCTGGCGAGAAGGTCCAGGGCCACACGGCCGTTTTCCGCCACCCGCACCTGATGGCCGCAACGGGTCAACCCCTCGTAAAGGGCGATCCGGCTATGCTGATCGTCATCAACGAGCAGGATGCTGGCCTGTTGGCTACGCATGGTCGTCTCGTTCATTTCGCTGGCACGTCGAGCCCTTGGATCTGCTGTTCGAGCTTGCCCTGGGCAAGGATCTCCTCCGCCAGCTTGGCGGTGCGCCGGTCTGGCCCCTTGGCCGCGGCCTGAAGGTGCGCCACCCCTTCCTGCTTCTGGCCCCGGGAAAGAAGCAACCGGCCAAGATCGAAGTGGACCCGCTGGGCCACTGCGCCGTCGGCGGGCAACTCCTTGGCCAGGGCCCGGCCAAGGGCCGTTTCCGCGCCGCTCTTCTCGCCGTCGGCGAGCATGGCCTCGCCTAGCTGGAGGTACCATTCCTGCAACCGCGCTGGCGCGAGCCATTGGCCTTTCTGGTAGCGCTCCAAGGCGGCGAGCATGGCCTCGTACCCTTTCACCGCGGCCAGGGCGGCGAGATACCGCTCGGCGTACTCCTGGCGCTTGCCGGCAAAGGTGACGATCCGCTGGGCCTCTTCGTAATGGCGGGCCGCCGCCCGCATATCACCCTTGGCCTCGGCCAGCCGGCCGCTGTAATAGGCGATTTCGCCCGCTTGCTTTTTGCCGGCGTACACCTTGCGCAGGTAAGACAAGAGCCGGTCGGCGGCGGCATAATCCCTGTTAGCCAAATAGACCCGGGCGCGGCGGTAGTAGAGATCGATCTTGTCCTCAGGGGAAAGCGGCAGCCGCAAGGCCCGGAAATAGACCACCGCCGCCTGGTCGTAGAGCCGCAACCGTTCGAGCGCTTGGCCGATGAGGTAAAGCAGGCGTCCCTTGGGATAGGCGGCCACCGCTTGGGCAAACTCCTGGTAAAAGGCGTAGATCTCCTTGTCCTTTCCAGCGGCGAGCAGGTGTTCGACCACAAACAGAAGCATCGCGTCGGCGGCCGCTTTATCGGCCGCCGTGGCCGTAGCCGGGTCGTATTGGCGCAGATAGGTGCGCACCAGATCAAAGGCAGCGCCGAAATCGCCGCGCGCCTGGTAGCGGCGAAACAGTCCCCGCCGGGCCTCCTGCGCCAAAGGGCCGGAGAACTCAAGCTCGAGCAGCCGCAGATACGGCCGGTCGCCGGCCGGATCCTTGAGTTCGCCCCGGCGGTCCCACTTGGACAAGGGGCTTGCCGGGTCGTCGAGGAACATGGCCCGCCGGAAGCGGGCAATGATCACCGGCCGTTGATGCGGCTCGCCGTCCTCGATCACCCGCCGATAGAGGGCCTGCGCCGCCCGGTAGCGCCCTTGACGATGGAAGCTTTCAGCGATCTCCAACAACAGGTCCAACCGGTCCGGCGCCTCGCCCAGGATATTGAGGTAGCGCATCACCTGCCGCCGCCCCTCGTTCTCGTTGCCGGTCTTGAGCAGCGCCAGCCCCAGATCCCGCACGCACTCGGCCTCAGGATTGTTACGGTGAAAAGTGGGGGAAACCCGGAAGGCCCGCCGCAACTTGGCCAAGGCGGTGGGATAGTCCTTGCGCAAAAGGGCGAGTTGGCCCAGACCGGCGAGCCCGCGGGCCCGGGTCTGCGGCTCACGGCTCTGGGAAAAGGCGGCGAAGAGCTCGCGCGCCTTGGCGAACTTGTGCAGTTTCAGGTAGCACATGGCCTCGAGATAGCGTACACGGCCGATGCGGCCAAAGGAGGGAAACCGTTTCGCCAAAATACGGAAACGCGCCAGGGCCTGACGGTAACGCCCCTCCTCGTAGAGCAACCGGCCAAGGTCGTAATAGACTTCTGGCAGGCGCGGCGAATCGGCGTAGTCGATAATAAAACGCTCGTAGAGCGTGCGCAGGGTGGCGGCCTTGCGCGTATCGCCCTCCCGCACCAGCCGCCGGTAGTAACGGATCACCCACCAGAGGCTGTCGGCCGCCATCGGCGCATCGGGAAACTCCTTATAGACCCGCAAAAACAGGCCCACCGCCTCTTCCGGCCGGTCGTCGGCCTCCAGATCCATCGCCTGGTTCCAGATCTTCTCCGCCCGCGCCCAGGGATCGGCCGGCGTGGCCGGCGGCTCCTGGGCCCAGGCCGTTGGTCCCCGGCCCGGCGCCAGCAGGAGCACCGCCGCCCAGAGCAGCAGGCCAGGCCCCACGCGGGCCGGCAGGAGCCAGCGGCAGGGCCGCGCATGGCGGGCGGCGGACGGGAAAGCGCGCACGATCTCACCCCTCTTCCAGCCGCACCTGCGGTTTTTCGATTCCATACCGCTTGAGCTTCTCCACCAGGGTCGTGCGGTTGATGCCCAACAGGCGGGCGGCGCGGTTCTTCACCCAGCCGCACTGGTTGAGGGCCTGCACCAGCAGGCCTTTCTCAAAGGCGGCCACCTCCTCGTTGAGGGAAAAAACGCCCTCGACCATCACCGGCCCGTCGGCCGCTGCATGCGCCGCAGCAGTATCGCCGGCCTGCCGCATCTTTTCCGGCAGGTCCTCCACGTCCAGCCATTCGCCGGAAGCCAGGATCACCATCCGC
>WFOD01000263.1 GCA_015488275.1 Deltaproteobacteria bacterium | reverse complement strand
CACCCGCACCACGCCGTCCACCACGACCCGCCCCCGCCAGACAACCGTGCCCACGATCGCCTCGTTGCCGTAGCTCCGGGTAAGCTTGACTTCAGCGGGCGGCGTCCAGGCAGGGGGAGGATCGGGCCGCCGGCTGCTGCGCAGGGTCAGGCGATCCCGCTTGGTGTTACCGGCAACGGTGACGCCGACCGTCTCCACCTCTGCTCCCGCCAGGGTCACCACCCCATAATGGTTGGCCGTGATCCGGCCGCCTTGCAGCCGCACCCGGGCCAACGCGCTGTTGGCCACCACCCCATAACGGTTGCCCGTAAAATCCACTTGCCCGAGATCCGCCTCGCCCTCTTTCACCTCCAGCGCGGCCTCCGCCCCTATGATTTCGATCTGGCCGCCCGTGATGGAGCCGCCGTCTATGACGATCCCGGCCCAGGCAAAGGTTCCGGCGGCAGCAGGCGCGGCGGCCGGCTGAAAACGCACCGGCCGGCCGGCCGCTCCCTCAACCCGCAACCGCCCGCGCACCGTAAGCTCGGTGGCAGGAGACCAGTACTCGGGATCGGTCTTGCTGCTCTCCGCCTGCTGCACGCGGATCACCGTGCCCGCGCGGATGGTGAGCACGGCGCCTGGCGCGATCAAAAGGTCTTCCGCCAGCACCACCTCGCCCTGCCACACCGCCTCGCCGGTAAGCACAGCAGCGTGGCCAGCGCCGGCCGACACCAAAATCACCGGCCAGGCGGCCAGGCAATACAAGAGCCAGAGCAGGCCGGCCGTGGACCGGTAGCGGGCTACGATCATTGCGCAATAACCTCCCAAGGGCATCTTTTCCTGCCGTCCCTCTCTTGATTAACGCAAACTTTACACCAAATTCCTGTCCCAGCGCACCAGGCCAAAGGACTTCTTCGGCCGCGCCCATGTGTTATCCGACACGGTCGCGGGCCGCCGGTTCCACCACCGGCGGCGACCGGCCTGACGTCTTTTTGCGCCGCCCGCCGCGATCCGTTACAATAACTGCCCGCTGAAAAACGGGCTATGCGCGGCACAGGGATGTGCCGCCACATTCCGCCGGCTCTTTTTGGGTTTCCCCAATCGGCCGCCGTACCAAAAGGCTCCAGGGGGGGGCGGACCGAGTCGGGCCGTGCCCGAGGAATCCTTCAAGAGGAGCCAAGGAATTTCGCGAGATTGGCCGAAACTCGTTCTGGCCAACCGACAGTTAAAAAAGCCAGGGACGGCTTTTTTAACGGACTGCTAAGAAGCTATGAAACTCCGGCGAAAGACGAAAAAAAAGATCCCGGCCGGCCGGCGACAAAAGGCGGCCCGCCTCTTCCAGCAAGGACTCGCGGCCCATCAGCGCGGCGACGCGGCCCGGGCCCGCCGGGCGTACCGGGAAGCGCTCCGCCTGCATCCCTCCCACGCGCCCAGTCTCAACAACCTTGGCCTTCTCGCCCATCAGGGGGGCGACCGCCGGGAGGCGATCTCTTTCTATCGCCGCGCCGTGGCCGCGGATCCAGACCATACTGAAGGGTGGATCAACCTGGCCAGCGTACTGGCCGAGACCGGCGATCTTGCGGAAGCCGAAAGGATCGCCAGCCGCTTCGATCTTGCGGCCGACGATCCGCGCCCCCTCAATCTCGCCGCTTCGATCGCCCATCGCCGCGGCGACCGGCAAAAAGCCGAGGCACTCTATCGCCGCAGCCTCTCGCTGGCGCCAGACTTCGCCCCCACCCTCATCGGCCTGGCCACGGTCCTGGTGGACAGCACAGCAGGGGAGACGCTGGCGCAAGACACTCCCGGCCGGCAAGAGGCCAAGGAGATCCTCGAACGGCTCCTGGCGCGGGACCCGAACTTCGCCCCCGCCCTGGTGGAGTACGGCCGCCTGCTCCACCGCAGCGGCGAATACGGCGCCGCCCTGCCGATCCTCGAACGCGCGGCGGCCGTCACCAGCGAAGGGGCCGCGCTCCTCGCCTTTCTCTACCTCGACATCGGCGAACCGGAAAAGGGGCTGCAAGGCCTCAAATCCCTGGCCTCTACTGGCGACGAAGTGCTGGCCAGCAGCTATGTGGGCGCGCTCAACTATGCCCCAAACGCCAGACCGGAGGACTTGCTGCAGGCGGCCCGCCAATGGTGCGCCCGCCACGCCAGGCCGCACCGGAAACGTCTTTGCCGGCCCCACGCCTCCCCGCGCTCTCCACTCCGGGTAGGGCTCGTGTCCCCGGACTTCCGGGACCATCCGGTGGGATACTTCGTCCACCCCCTGCTCGCCCACCACGATCGCGCGCAGATCGAGCTCCATTGCTACCGCATCGGCGGGGTATTCGACCGCTTTGCCGGCATCCTCAAGGAACTCGCCGACGGCTGGCGCGATCTCACAGACCTTTCCGACGACGAGGCGGCGCAGGCCATTGCCGACGACGATCTCGATGTGCTCCTCGACCTGGCGGGCCACACCCGCGGCAACCGGTTGGCCATCTTCGCGCGCCGGCCCGCCCCGCTCCAGGGATCCTGGCTCGGGTACCAGGCCACCACCGGCATGGAGGAGATCGACTTTCGGCTCACCGACCGGATCACCGACCCATCCCCAGAAAGGGATGGGCAAGGCTATAGCGAACGCCTCGTGCAGCTGCCGGGACCGTTTTTCTGCTTCACCCCTCCGCCCCAAGCGCCGCCAGTGGCTCCTCCGCCCCTCCGCCGACAAGGGGTGCTGACCTTTGGCTCGATCAACAACTTCCGCAAACTGCACCGGCAGGTGCTCTCCTGCTGGGCGGAACTCCTCCACCGGCTGCCGGAAAGCCGCCTGCTCATCTGCTGTCCCCAGGCGCGCGACCAGTGGCTGCGGGAACGGGTGCGCCGTTTTTTCGCCGATCAGGGAGTGGCGGCGGCCCGCATCCTCTTCCAGGCGCCACTGCCCTTTGACGAGTATCTCGCCTTCATCTCCCGCGAAATCGACATCCTCCTCGACCCCTTTCCCCTTTGCGGTCATACGGTAAGCTGTCAGGCCCTGTGGATGGGAGTGCCGCTGGTGACCCTCCGGGGCGACCGCTTCGGCGGCCGCATGGGCGCAAGCATTGTCGCGCACCTTGGCCTGGAGTGGCTGGCGGCCGCTGACCGCGAGAACTACATCGCCACCGCCGCCGCCCTGGCCGGCCAGCCAGAACAGCTCGCCGATCTCCGCGCAGGAATGCGCCAGCGGCTTCTCGCCTCACCCTTGACCAATGGTCCCGAATTCGCCGCCGGCTTCGCCGCCACCCTTGCAAGACTGGCGGCAGGCCGCGCTGTCGCGCCTTGACGGAAGGCCGGCCAGAGCCGCCCCCTACTTCTCCAGCTGGTCGTTTTTGAACATGACCACGTACTCGTGACCGTTGGGAAAGCGGAAGACGCCAAGACCGTCCCGCCTGCCGTTCCGATACCGGCCGCGGTACTCGAGCCCGCTGGGATAGGTGAACACGCCAAACCCGTGACGCAGGTTGTCTACATATTCGCCTTCGAACACCGCGCCACTGGGAAAGACGAAGCGGCCACGACCGTGACGCAGGCAATCCCGAAACTGTCCTGTGTACCGGCCGCCATGTTCGTACTCCATCGTACCGGTGCCGTTGAGGCAGTCGCCTTCCACGCACCGGCCGTTCTGGTACTCCATGCTATGGATCTCGCCTCCCTCGACGTAACGGCCGTCCCGGAAGATGCCGGTGAACACGATGCCGTTGGCCAAAGTGACGACGAACTCCCCTTCCATCTTGCCCTTGACAAAATCGCCGGAATAGACGTTGCCCCGCGCGTCCTTCACCGTGCCGCGGCCGTGGAGCTGGTCGTTCCAAAACACACCGGAATACTCGGCGCCGTCGGGAAAGACGATGGTGCCCTTGCCGTTCAACCGGCCGTTGACAAACGAGCCGCTCCGCCGCTCGCCGTTGGCCAGAAGAATGTACCCCCGGCCAAAGATGCAGTCTTCCCCCTCGGCCGTGGTGCCGTCCGGGAGGGTGATGGTCCCCTTGCCCTTGTAGTAGCCGTTGCGGAATTCGCCCTCGTAGCGCGTGCCGTCGTCAAGGGTGAGCACGCCGCGGCCGCTATAACGGCCGCGGAAGAACTCGCCTTCGTACCGCGCACGGTAGATGGTCTGATACACGCCTTTCCCGTTTACGCAGTCACCCTCAAGACAGGCGCCCTGGTTGAGCCGCTCCCACAGTTCATCGTCGGTGAGCTCCTTGGGCGGCGTATGGCCGGCGCAGCCGGCAAGAAGCCCGACCAGCAACACGAGCAGCCCAGTCCCCCACATAGCCCGCCGGCTGCGCCAGGGACCGCCGACGCTTGTCCATATCGTACCGAGTTGGAGCATCACGCGCCCCTAACCACTATCTTGACACCTTGGCAAAACAGCCTCTTCCCGCAGGCGTACACAGGAAAAGAGCCACAGAATTCGGCGGTATATCCATGATGGTATCGCAAAAAGTCCTCGTGGAGGCGCATCCGGTGATTTCCGGGAGAAAGCGGTTTGCGGCGCGGCGCGTTAAAAAACTCGCTTGTTTGAGGGGATAGCCCGAGTTTGCGAGTTTTAGCGCCGCGCCACAAACCGCTCCGGGAATCCCGGTTTAAGCCGGAGGGAGGACTTTTTGCGAGTTCATCATCCATGTGCCGCACACAGTCCGTTTTTCCGCGGGCTGCCAGCGCCGCCGCCACTAAGGGGAAATCTCTAGCATTCCCCGGGCAACCTTACTATATTGTGGACCATTTGCACACCCCCTGGCCACAATGACCCGCTCTCCTGCGACATACATCCAGGCCACGGCCAGCAAACTGGCGGCGGTCCTGTTGTTTTGCGCCATGCCGTTGCTGTTCCCGCCCCCCGCCCAAGCGGTGAAGAACGATATCCCCCTCCAAGACTGCGTAAAATGCCACTATACCATTGTACGGCAGATCAAGCGGGAGGGACGGGCGCACCGGGACAAGGTGACATGCAAGGACTGCCACCGCGGGCACCCGCCGGCCGACACCGGCGTGATTCCCAAGTGCAACCGCTGCCACCAGGGCCGCAGTCATTTTGCCTTAGCCAACTGCCTGCAATGCCACCAGGCCCACCGTCCGCTCCGCATCCGTCTTCCCCACCGGGTGACCCAACCCTGTCTCACCTGTCACACGGAACAGTACGCGCAGTTGACCGCCAACCCCAGTATCCACACCAAACTCCAGTGCACGGCATGCCACAACGTACACGGCCGCAAGCCTCCCTGCAGCCAGTGTCACGGCAAGCACTCCACCGATCCGGCAATGGCCAAGTGCACCGGCTGTCACGCGGCCCACAAGCCGCTGGCCGTGGAGTACGCGGACCAGACGCCGGCAACGGTGTGCGCCACCTGTCACGAAGAAGTCTACCAGCAACTCCGGGCCAGCAACGCCAAGCACAAAGACTTTTCCTGCGCCTTTTGTCACCGGCGGCGTCACCGCACCATTCCCCGCTGTCAAATGTGTCACGAGGAGCCCCACTGGCCAGGCTTGCATCAAAAATTTCCCCGCTGCGGCTCCTGTCACGGTATCGCCCATGACCTCATTATCTGACAGTCCGTGGACTGCTCAAGTTTTCCCTTGAAAGCGTGAAGGAATCCCTGTTGATAGCACTTGCATGCAAACGGAAAGCAGCGTATGGTAGCCCCGTTGCTGACCAAACCCGATGGAACCTTAACAGCCCGTTGAAAAACGGGCTGTGGGCGGTACAGGGATGTGCCGCCGAATTCCGCCGGCTCTGAAAGAGCCAAGGAATTCGTAAGGTTGGCCGAAGCTCGGCTTTGGCCAACCGTGGTCGAAAAAGCCAGGAATGGCTTTTTCAACGGACTGTTTACGTCAACGGCTTTCATGGCGCTGAACCGCAAACACTCCTTCAGCGGCTGGCACATGGCCATGAGCGTCGGCCTGCTGCTCGCCGCGATCCTCTTTACCGCCGCCCTGCCCGCCGCCGCGGCCAATGGCTGCAGCGACTGCCACCAGGAGGAGACGGCTGCGCCGTTCTCCCATCCGCCGGGGGACGAAGGATGCGCCGACTGCCATACCTTGTCCTCCAACCATCCAGACGACGGCCAGCCGGCGCGCACGGCCGAGGAACCCGCGCTCTGCTTCCAATGCCACGAGCCGTTTGCAGGGGCCACGGTCCACCGGCCAGTGGCCGAAGGCGCCTGTAGCGACTGTCACGATCCGCACGGCAGCGACTACCCTAAGCTGCTGCCGGTCGGCCGCCACCAGCAGGACCTCTGCTTTGGCTGCCACGACGAGGGCCTCGTCGCCAACCGGCACGGCCACGGACCGGCCGCCACCGGCGAATGCACGTTCTGTCACGATCCCCACGCCGCCGACCAGCCCAAGCTCCTCAGAAAACCGGTGCAGGACCTCTGCATCGCCTGTCACACCGAACTCGCCAAGGGAATCGCCAGCGCCAAGTT
>WFOD01000262.1 GCA_015488275.1 Deltaproteobacteria bacterium | reverse complement strand
TAAGAGACAGGGCGGGCGCGGTCCTTGATCAGGGGGGAGAGAGCGTTGGCCAGGGTTTTGCGCCGCTGGCTGAAGGCGGCCTTGACCAGGGCGCGCAAGAGCCGGCTGTCCACAGCTGCTGGCCGGCGATCGTTGGGCGAGAGAAAGTCGATGCCCACAACAGTGGAATCGACCTTTGGCCGGGGATGAAAGTTGGCTGGTCCCACTTTGAGCAAACGGCGGGTGACGGCCTGGTGGGCCAGGAGCACGGTGAGCACGCCGTAGTCGCGGGTGCCTGGCCGCGCGGTCAGGCGGTCGGCCACCTCGCGCTGGAGCATGAGCACGGCCCGCGCTACGGCGGGGTAGGCGTCGAGCAGGGCGAACAGGAGTGGGCTTGAAATCGAATAGGGCAGATTGGCGACCACGATCAGCCGGTCGCCGGTCTCTTCGGCCAGGTGACGGAAATCCGCCTGCAGGGCGTCTTGGTGGCGCAACTCTACGTTTGCCGGCAGCACCTGGTTGCGGGCGTGCCATTCCACGATGCCGCGATCGACCTCCAGGCCGATGACCCGTTGCGCCTGGCGGGCCAGGGGCAGGGTGAGGGCTCCGAAGCCAACACCGATTTCCACCACGGTGTCGCCTTTGCCCACCCCGGCCAGGGCGACGATCCGTTCGGCCACCGTTGGGTTGATCAAGAAGTTCTGCCCCAGCCGTCGCAGGGCGGCGAGATCGTGTTGGCGCAGGATGGCGGCGATCGAGGGTTGGCTCATTGCGAGTAGAGGTGGCGTTTGGCCCGGCGTTGCTGGAAGCGGCGCACCAACCTGTAGGCCCAGAAGTAGGCCGCGGCGGCAATGGGCGCCGCCAGCACGATACCACCGGTGACCAAGGTGAGCAAGGTGGCGCTGCCCAGCCGCCAGACCGCGGCCAGGGACTCCTGAAAGGAGAGGGAGCCGCTGGTGATCTGGCCCAGGGTCGTGTGAATGGCGTCCCAGGAGACGTGGCATGGGGCCAGCCAGCCGCCGACGAGCCATGAGGCGTAGTATTGCGGGCCAAAGGTGAGGGGGTTGCTCACTACTGTGGCGGCGAGCAAGGCGGCCACCAGGTTGGCGCGCAGAAGCGGGGCAGAGATGAGGATAAGGACGGTGTGCAGGGGGAGGGTGGGGGTGATGCCGATGAACGTGCCCAGGGCCACGCCACGGGCAATGGCGCGCGGGTCTCCTTTGAGCCGGAGAAAACGCAGGTAGTAGTAACGGGCGGTGCGCGACGGGCTGAGGCGTTTTTTCATTGACGCAAAAACATGAGGTGAAGGGCGCGGCAGCGGAATCCGGCGGCATCTCCCTGTCCGCATATAGCCCGTTTTTTAACGGGCTGTTATGGTCGTGCCAACGCAGGAGCGGGAATAGACGTCCATGCCCAGGTCAAGGCCAGAGATCCGGTCGGCCCGCAACCAAGCGGCCAAGGCGACCATTGCCGCATTGTCAGTGCAAAACGCGGGCGGCGGCGCGGCAAGCTCCATGCCTGCGGCCGCGGCCTCTTTGGCCAGGCGCGCCCGCAGCCGTGGGTTGGCGGCCACGCCGCCGGCCAGGGCCACGGTCGCTGCGTTGTGGCGCATGGCGGCCCGCATGGTCTTGGTCACCAGCACATCCACCACCGCTTCCTGAAAAGAGGCGCAGATATCGGCCTGGCTGGCGGCCAGATCGTCGTGCTGCTCGCGCACGAGCAAGGCCACGGCGGTCTTGAGGCCGCTAAAGCTGAAGTCGAGGCTTTCTTTATCGAGCCAGGCGCGCGGCAAGGCGAAGCGGTGGGCGTCGCCCTTGGCCGCCAGCCGGGTAATGACCGGGCCGCCGGGATAGCCGAGGCCGAGCAGCTTGGCTACCTTGTCGAACGCCTCGCCCGCCGCGTCGTCCAGGGTCCGGCCGAGGAGGCGGGATTCGGTGGGGGATGCCTGCCAGTAGATCGAGGTGTGGCCGCCCGAGACCACCAGTGCGACGCAAGGGTAGCGCAACTCGCGCACCTCCAGGCGCGTGTCGTCGGCCGGCGTCCCGGCGAACATGGGGGAGGCGAGATGGGCCTCCAGGTGATCGATGCCAATGCACGGTAGATCGCGGGCCCAAGCCAGGGCCTTGGCAAAGGAGAGACCCACGAGGAGCGAGCCGATGAGGCCAGGGCCTTGCGTCACAGCCACGGCGTCGATGTCGTCGAGGGAGAGGCGGGCGATGGCCAGGGCCTCTTCCACCACGGGCTGGATATTTTCGATATGCTTGCGGGAGGCCAGCTCAGGGACCACGCCGCCATACGGGTGGTGGACCGCCACTTGCGAGTCCACCACGTTGGCCAAAAGTTGGCAGCCATTGGCGAGGATGGCGGCCGCGGTCTCGTCGCAGGAGCTCTCAATGGCCAGGATGCGCATACACGCCTCAAATCGACCGGGCGGGATCGTCTTCAGCCACTGGGTAGGAACCCAGCCACTCGAGCTGCGAGCAGCAGGGCCGCAGGTCGTTGAACGCGTCCTCGATGTGGGCGTCCTCCATATGGCCGAGCATATCGATGAAAAAGAGATACTTCCCCGGTTCAGATTTGACCGGCCGTGACTCGATGCGCGTCAGATTGATGCCGCGCTGCGCCAGGACCGAGAGAATATCGTGCAGGGCGCCCGGCCGATCAAGCAGGCCGAGGAGCAGGCTGGTCTTGTCTTTGCCGCTTTTGGAGGGCGACTGGCGGCCAATCACCAGAAAGCGGGTGGTGTTGCCCCGGTAATCCTCAATGCCACGCACCACGACCTGGAGGTTATAGGTGGAGATGGCGAGTTCGCTGGCAATGGCGCCGATCTCCGGATCTTCGGCCGCCATCTGGGCCGCAAGGCCGGTGGAGAACACGCTCTGCCTGGGCACGCCGGGCAGGTTTTTCTTCAGCCACTGGCGGCATTGGGCCAGGGGTTGGGAATGCGAGACCACCCGTTTGACGTCCTCCAGGTCACCGGACAGGTTGACCAGGTTGTGCCGGATCTCGAGCAGGACCTCGCCGCAGATCTTGGTTTGGTACTTCATAAAGCAGTCGAGGGTGGAGGTCACCGCTCCCTCGATGGAGTTCTCCACCGGCACGATCCCGTACTGGATGCGGCCCCGCTCCACCTCCTGAAAAATGTCCTCAATGGTCTCCATCGGCCGGTAGGTGGCCGAATGGCCAAAGTTCTTGACCCCGGCCAGGTGGGAGAAGGTGGCCTCTGGGCCGAGATAGGCCACGTCGGCCTGCTTTTGCGACAGGCGGCAGGTGGTGATGATCTCGCGGAAGATGCTGTTGAGCGACGGCTCGGGAAACTCGCCGGCATTGTAGCGCCGCAGGCGATCGAAGATTTCCCGCTCGCGCTGGGGATCCCATTTGGCCCGGTTCTCCCGGTTCTTGATCTTGCCCACTTCCTGGGCGCAGCGCAGGCGTTCCTTGAGCAGGGCGAGGATCTGGTTGTCGATGGCGTCGATCCGCTTGCGCAGGGAAAGCAAGGTTGGTTCTGGTTCTTTGCTCATGGCAAACAGGCGTGTTTGGTAGGGATTGGGAAGTCGTGGAGCCGTGCGGCGCGTCACCGTCGGCCAGGCGTGTCTGGTCCACGGGGTTGCGACTTCGGCAGACAGAGC
Organism: Deltaproteobacteria bacterium; assembly: GCA_015488275.1. Taxonomy (GTDB): domain Bacteria; phylum Desulfobacterota; class Desulfobulbia; order Desulfobulbales; family S012-135; genus S012-135. The sequence goes on along the minus strand of WFOD01000262.1, from coordinate 8,946 downwards.
ACCCCGCGACCAGTTACAGCCAAGCAACTCTATAAGGAATTCTGGCCCGTTGCAAAGAAAAAGTGACAGGAGGGGGAAAAAGGGCTGCCGGCGGCCGCAACACCCTTGCAAAACTGGCGATTTTATTCTACGGTTCAAGCGGCATTGACGGCCGCCTGGCGGTTGGCCGGCGGTTTAGTGGACTGCCTTGTCAGGGGGAGAAGAGCGTTATGAAGGTCAAGAATTGGATCCGGCGGGAGCCGGTGACCATCCACCGTACCGCCTTGCTCCAGGACGCCCTGGAGTTGATGAAGAAACACTCCATCCGGCACCTGCCGGTGGTGGATGATGCAGGGCAGCTTGTCGGTTTTATTACTGAGAGCGACTTGCGGCAATTCTTTTTTCCGTCGATGGTGGAAGAGATTCCCGTGCATCAGGTCATGGTGCTCAATCCCATCACGATCAACGCCAACGCCAGCATTGAATTGGCGGCCCGGCTCATCCACGACTACAAGATCGGCGGCTTGCCGGTGCTCGACAAAAAAAAGCTCGTGGGCGTGATCACCGCCTCGGATCTGCTTTCCGCCTTTATCGAGGTCATGGGACTGCTCAAGAGTTCGGCCCGCATCGACGTGCTGGTGGACCGCAGTGAAGGGGTGGACGAGGTGAGCCGCATCATCCGCGACAGCGGGTGTGAGATCATCAGTGTGGCGACGGAAAGCCACTCTTCCCGCCAGAAGGTGTACTACTTCCGGCTGGAAAAAAACGAGGGCACAGACCTGGAGCAGGTGGTGGAGGCCCTGGAGGGAGCGGGCTACAAGGTATTGTCCGTCATGGACTGAACGACTGGCGGGCCGGGAGGTGATGGTGGCGACACAACCGATACGCAAGACCATCGATGAGATCAACGCCCGGATCAAGGCGGGCGAAGCCGTGGTCGTCACTGCGGAGGAGATGGTCGAGATCGTCAAGAGAAAGGACCCAGAGGGCGCGGCGCGCGAGGTGGATGTGGTGACCACGGGCACCTTTTCGCCCATGTGCTCCTCTGGGGCCTTTATAAATTTTGGTCATGCCAATCCCACCCTCAAGGCGCATCGGGTATGGCTCAACGACGTGCCGGCCTACGCCGGCCTGGCTGCTGTGGATATCTATCTGGGCGCCACCGAGCCGGCTGAGGACGACCCGCTCAACAAGGTCTTTCCCGGCGCGTTCCGCTACGGCGGCGGGCATGTGATCGAGGATCTGGTCGCTGGCCGGCCGGTCACCTTGCGGGCCGAAGGCTATGGCACGGATTGCTATCCAAACCGCAAGATCGAGCGGCGGGTGACCCTGGCCGATCTTCCGTGGGCCGTGTTGTGCAATCCGCGCAACTGCTACCAGAACTACAACTGCGCCATCAATCTTTCGGATCGCACGATCTACACCTATATGGGCACGCTCAAGCCCAACGGCCGCAACGCCACCTATTGCAGCGCTGGCGAGTTGAGCCCGCTGCTCAACGATCCTTACTACCGGACGCTGGGATTGGGAACGCGGATCTTTCTTGGCGGCGGCGTCGGTTACATCACGTGGCACGGCACGCAGCACAATCCGGCAGCGCCACGCCTGGACAACGGCACCCCGCGCCGGCCGGCCGGCACCCTCATGGTGCAGGGCGATCTCAAGGGGATGTCGCCCCGTTGGCTTAAGGGGATAAGTATGCAAGGCTACGGGGCAACGCTGGCGGTGGGCGTCGGCGTGCCCATCCCTGTGCTCGACCGGGAGATGGCGGCGGCCACCGGTGTGTCGGATGCGGATCTGGTCACGCAGGTGGTCGATTACGCCCATGATTATCCCAACGGCGTGGGGCGCGCCTACGGTGAGGTGAGCTACGCCCAGCTCAAGAGCGGCGCGATCGAGGTCAACGGCCGCCGGGTGCCCACGGCCCCGCTTTCTTCGGTGGTGCGGGCGCGCGAGATCGCCGAGACCTTGAAGTCCTGGATCAAGGAGGGCCGGTTTTTGCTCACCAATCCCGTAGCTCCCCTGCCCCGTGAATGATCGTATGTGGTCACAGGGCACCCCATCTGCGGCGTCATCAGCCCGCTTACGTAGCTCCCAGTACGCTGCGCGGGCTTCTTCCTTGCATCTGGGGCACCGTGTAACCACATACCCGGCCTGCAAAGCCGCGACTCAGGCATACGTGAGGGGTGCCCCGTGATCAGTTACGAATGATCTGGCTTGCCAAGGAGGTGTCGTCCATGTCTGCGTTCCACGATCCTGATGCCGGGCTGCTTGATGCGCTTCGCCAGTGGTTCCGCCGGGTCGGCGCAATGGCCGTGGCCTGGTCAGGAGGGGCGGACAGCACCCTGCTCACCGCTGTTGGCGGCCAGGAACTCGGCGACCAACTGCTGGCTTTGCACGTTCATACGCCGCTCCACACCAAAGAGGAACGGCGGCACGTGGAGGAGATGGCCGCCGGCCTGGGCGTCCGGCTCGAGGTGGTGGAGGCCGATCCCTTTGCCTGGCCAGAGTTTGTCGCCAATCCGGTTGACCGCTGTTATCATTGCAAATGCCGCCTTTACGCCAGGCTGTTTGCCGTCGCCCGGCGGCATGGACTGACCGTGGTTGCCGATGGCACCAATCAGGACGATCTGGGCGACGATCGGCCGGGCTTGCAGGCCCTGCGCGAACTCGGGGTGGAGACGCCTCTGGCCGACCTGGGGTGGTGCAAGGCGGCGGTGCGCCGGGTGAGCCGTGGCCTTGCCCTGCCCACCTGGGACCGGCCGTCCAACTCCTGTCTCGCCACCCGGGTGCCGAACGGCATACCCATTGATCCTGTGCTGATCGAGCGTATCCGTCAGGCGGAGGACATCTTGTCCGCCCACGGCTGGCGCGGCAGCCGGGTGCGGCTCGCTGGCGAGCGGGCGATGATCGAGGTGCCGGCCGAGGCGGTGGAGCGATTGTGGGGAGCGTTACGCGCCGGCGGGCTGGCCGATTCCCTGGCGCGGATCGGCATCCAACGCTGTTATGTCGATTTTGCCGGCCGGGCGGCCTGAATCCGTTGCCAGACAAGGGGAAAAATACTTGTTCCCTTGTTTTTTTGTTTGACAATCATCCCCCTTTTGAGTAAATCCACCTCATTGAGTGGAGGGATTCCTTACCGGCCCACAATCACCCACCGAGAAGGAGGAAAGCATGAACAAGAGTGAACTGGTTGAAGCCATGGCCACAGCGGCGGGGATCAGCAAGGCACAGGCTGATAAGGCCCTTACTGGCGCCCTGGATGCCATCACCGATGCGCTGGCCAAGGGCGACAAGGTGACTCTGGTTGGTTTTGGCACCTTTTCCGTCGCGGAACGGGCGGCCCGTCAGGGCAGGAATCCCCAGACCGGTAAGACGATCACCATTGCTGCCCGTAAGGTGGCGCGCTTTAAGCCGGGCAGCAAGCTCGCCGAAGCGGTCAAATAGACAGACGGCAGGTAAGGAAGGGCTAAAGGAAGCGCGCCAGCGGCCTGTTGGCCGGTGACGGAAGTTTCCAAAGAAAAAGAAGAGCCGTTCTTTGGCGCAGGCTGTCGTTTATTAGCAGCAAGATAATAAAGAGAATTCCTCCAGATGGTCAGGTGCAATCTGGGAGAACGATAGACGTGTCGGGACGTGGCTCAGTCTGGTAGAGCACAGCGTTCGGGACGCTGGGGTCGGTGGTTCGAATCCACTCGTCCCGACCACTAAGGCACGAAAGGCGAAACCGGAGATGACGGTCTCGCCTTTTTTTTTATCAGTCCGTTGAAGCCATCCCTGGCTTTTGCAACCACGGTTGGCCAGAACGGAGTTCCGGCCAACCCCGCGGATTCCTTGGCTCTTTCCGAGCCGACGGAGTCCGGCGGCACCGCGTATAGCCCGTTTTTCAACGGGCTGTTATGCCGTTTTTCTGGGGATCCTCGCTTGAGAAGTGCAGGAGGGCGAACTCTGCTTGAGTTTCACTGTTTGCCTGATCTACAATAAGAAGACCCTCCTCCGAGGTAACTGGTCACGGGGCTCCTCCGTCTGCCGAAGTCGCAGACTCGCGGCCCCTCCGAGGGCAGGATGGTTCGGCGTTTGGGCATTTGTTCTGATGGACCAAGGAGAAACGGCATGGCGACCAGCGCAAACAGCACCCGCAGCAAAATCCTTTTGGAGAGCGGCACCAACGAACTCGAGGTGATCGTCTTTCTTCTCTGCTACCTTGATGGCGGTCACAAGGTGGAAACACGTTACGGCATCAATGCTGGCAAGGTGAAGGAACTGGTGGCCATGCCCGAGACGGTCACCGCAGTGCCGGGTGGCGCGTCCAGCGTCAAAGGGGTCTTTCTTTTACGCGACCGCACCATAACCTTGGTGGATCTTGCCGAGTGGTTCGGCTTCCAGCCGGTATTGGACGAAGAGGTGCGGCGGCGATGGACAGTGGTCGTCTCCGAGATCTACGGCAAGGATTTCGGGTTCATCACCCACGGGGTGGACAAGGTGCACCGGGTGTCGTGGGCCGATGTCAAGGCGCCGCCTCCCCTCATCGCTGCCAGCCATTCCATCACTGGTATCTGTCTGCTGGACGAAATCATGGTCCAGATGGTCGATTTTGAGCACATCGTTTCAGAGCTCGATCCATCGGTGCGTATGGAACTGCCCAGCGAAGGGGAGGGGGCGGCTGGCGACGCTGCTGGCAAGACCGTTGTCATAGCCGACGACTCCGGCATGATCCTCCGCTCGATCCAGAAGAACCTGGAGCAAGCGGGCTATAAGGTGCTGCCGTTTCACGACGGCCAGGAGACGTGGGATTACCTCGTGCGCTACCGCAACGGCGATACTGCCGAAGGGCCCATTGCGGCAGTGATCACCGATATCGAAATGCCCCGCATGGACGGCCACCACCTTTGCGCCTCGATCAAGGAGGACGCCGTGTTGCGGCGGCTGCCCGTGATCCTCTTTTCGTCGATGATTACCGATGCCTTGCGCCGCAAAGGAGAGGAGGTCGGGGCGGACGACCAGATCACCAAGCCAGAGATCGGCCGGCTGGTCGAACGGCTCCAAGCCTGTATCGCTGCGGCGGAAAGCGTTTAACAGCCCGTTTTTCAACGGGCTGTTAGCCCTCCTCCAGTACGCCGCACTCGGCGAGTAACCGTTGGGCAGCGGCAAAGAGCGCGTGTTTGTCCTCTTCGCTCCGGCCTTCGACGTAGAACCGCACTTTTGGCTCGGTTCCTGATGGGCGGATCATCAGCCAACTGCCATCGTCAAAGATGATCTTGTGGCCATCGATGGTCAGGCAGCGGGCGATGGTCTTGCCGCTCGTCCCGACTTCCAGCCTCTGTCCTGGCTGGAGGCGGTCGAGGACCGTGGCCAGGGCCCTTTTGAGTTCCTCGCCGGTCTGTTGCACGGACACACCGTCCCGCGCCGGATAGAAATGGCCGAACTCGTCTTCAATGGCCGCGAGGTAGGCCCCCAGTCCCTGGTTGCGGGTGAGCACCATATCCAGGGCGAGAAGCAGGCCAATGTAGGCGTCCTTTTCCGGCGTGTGGCCAATCACGGAAATCCCGTCCGATTCCTCAAAGCAGACCAGGGCCTTGCCGATCACCGGCTTGAATTCCTTGAAGCCCACCGGCGGTTCGAAGACCTCTTCTCCCAGGCGTTCGGCGATGGCGTTGGCAAAGTTGCTGGTGGCCACGGTCTTGGCCACCAGGCCGCGTTTCCCCTTTTCCGTGTGCAGATAGTGATAGGCCATTGCGCCGAACTGGTTCATGCCGATTTCCTGTTGGCCGTCGGTAAAACGGATCCGGTCGGCGTCTGGGTCGATGATGGCGCCGATCTTCAGGGGTTCCGGCCGGTCGGCGAGCATGGCGAGCACGCCGGCCAAGTTGGCGGATGAGGGTTCCGGCGCAATGCCGCCAAAGGTGGGGTCAGCGGTATGCCGCAAAAAGATCAGGCGGTCAGAGGGACGGTCGTGGAACAGGCGGGCCAGGTGGATGCGGCTCGAACCGTGCACGCAGTCCACGGCCACCACCACGTCGTTCCGCTCGAGGAAACGGGCGATGATGCCGTCGTAGTCCAGGCCGTGGCGGTCCTGGTTTCGCCGCACCAGGCGTTGCCATTGGGCCAAGGCGTCGAGCGGTTGCACACGGCTGGGGTTGGCCTGGCGGGGAGGATCTTGGTTGGCGGCGATGATCTTTTGCGCGCGGCGGGTGATCTCCTTGGTGATCACCGTGGCCGCCGGCCCGGCGTCGGCGGCGTTGTACTTGAAGCCGCCGTACTCCAGGGGATTGTGGCTGGGAGTGAGGTTGATGGAAAAAGCGGCCTGGGTCTCGAGCAACGCGGCCGAGAGGCTGCCCGTGGTCGCCTCGCCGGCATCGTACACGGTAAAACCAGCCCCGGACAGGACGTCGATCACCGTGCGGGCGAGCAAAGGGCCGCCGAAACGGTTGTCGTGCGCCACAATGCACCCCCGGTCCTGGGCCTCGGCAAAGCTCTCTACGCCGAGAGCCTGACGTAAATTTGGAGCGAGTTGCGGAAGATCCTGGTACATGTTCACGATCGCCCAGGTCACTTGGGCGACGGATCGGCAAAAGAGGTCTTCGCCAAGGATCCCGCGCCAGCCAGAGGTGCCGAAGGAGACCGGCCGCCGGGGCGGGCCGGGGTTATGCCGCAGCCGGTCCTCCACCAGTCGGTAGAGTGCGTTTTGGGCCTGTTGCCAAAAGTCGTATGCTGGCGAGTCAGGCGGGGAGGCGGTCTTACGCCGGACGATCTCCTTGATACAGCCGAAAAGATCGGCCGCAGGCCCTGGCACAGCGAAACGTTGGCGCAAACGGTCGAGTTCTTCGCGTAGATGGCTCATGGCAGCGCTCTACTCCTTGCGGGCGTTTGACGAAAGGGGGTGTTGGTGTTGCTTCTTTCCTGGAAACGGCAACGGGCCAATACCCCGAGGGATATTGGCCCGTCTGGCGTGCTGCATCGCTCGTATGGTGATCAGATCTGCAGATCGTGCGGGTTGACGTGGCAGGTCAGGCATTCGGGGAACTTCTTATGCAGTTCCGGGTTGTGAGGCGCCTCGCCGTGGCAGCGCTGGCAGCGCGGGATCTCGCCGTGGGTCGGATGGCATTTGGCGCAGGTGAGCGCCGTGTGCTTGGTGTTGCTGGCCATGAGGGTGTTGTAGATGTCGTCGTGGCAGCCGGCGCACAGCTCCTTGGGCTGGGTGGCCGGATAGGAGATCTCCAGCGGCGTGTGCACTGGATGGCATTGCAGACAGTCGGGAGTCTGCAGGTTGGCCATCAGCGGGCTGTGGTTTTCGTGGCACTCAAAGCACTTGGGAATGCGGCCATGCACCTGGGAATGGCAGTCCGAACACTTGCGCTCCGTGTGCTTGCTCGGCTTGTCGGTCAGCATCTGGGCGATATCGCTGTGGCAGATCTTGCAGCGCGGGTAGAGCGTCGCCGGTTTGGGCAGAGAGGCCACCGGCTGGTGCGGGTTCTGATGGCAGCCAAGGCACTTGTCATACCCCACAGCCGGGTCGTTGCCGTGAGGGTAGTCGTGGCACTGGCTGCACTTGGGCATGATGGCCGCATAGTTCTTCTTGGTGGGGTTGTACACGTGGAACTGCTCGTGGCAATCCCAACAGGCCACGGTCTGGTGCCGGCCGCCGTTGCTTTGCAGCCAGCCGAAGTGCGCCTTGTGACAGCCGCCGCAGTCGGCGATGGTCAACTGGCGGGGCTGGATGTTGTACAAGCTTTCCGGGTTGGTGTCCTGCGCGGACGCCAAGCCGACGGTGCACAGCAGGGCCAGACATGCGGCGGCCACGATCAGCAAACGTGTGGACGACATCCTTCTTCCTCCTCTAAAAGACTCCTGGGATCCGTTGGTTCCAACCTCTCGGCAACCGGCAATCAGCGCAGCAGGTCGTGCGGATCGCGGTGGCAGTCCAGGCAAGCGCGGCCCTTCAGGATACCGGCGCCGTGCGGCGTGCCGTGGCAGTCCTGACACTTGGGCACCGTGGGGTGCTGCCCCTTGTGGCAGTAGACGCACAAGAGCTTGCCGTGCTTGTATTCCATCTTGACCAGCTTGGCCGCGATCTCGTCGTGGCAGGCGCCGCAGTAGGCCACCGGCGTGTTGTCCGGCGGCAGGATGTTGAGCGGCTTGTGCGGGTTGCGGTGGCAGGAGAGGCAGTTCTCCATCGTCTGGCCCGCCAGATGCGGTTCATGACATTTGGAGCAGTTGGGGATCTTGCCGTGCGCCCAGTGGCAGAACACGCAAGACTTTTCCGCGTGCTTGCTGGGGTTTTGTTCGATCCACGCCAGCTCTTGTTCGTGGCAGGTGCCGCATTGGGTCTTGGCGTCTGGCAGGAGCTTGAGGGAGGCGATGGGCATGTGGGGGTTGGTATGGCAACCGAGGCAATTTTCCAGAGTGAAGTGCTTCTGGTCGCCGGGATCGTGGCAGCGGGAGCACTTGGGGATCGTGTCACTCCCCCAAGGCAGATGCTCCACATGGCAGTCGAGGCAGGTGATCTCGGTTTTGTGCTTGCCGCCGTTGGCGTTGATCCACGCTGGCTCGTCTTGGTGACACTTCACGCAGTCGGTGGGCTGCAGTTGCACGTCCAGGGCCCTGGCCGGGGAGGCAAGCCAGAGACAGACCGCCAGGAGCAGGACGGACGGAAACAGAATAGCGCCGTGGAGTTTTGTACCGTTTTTCATCGTCTTCGCACCTTCCTCTCTCATTTCTCCTTCCTCGTCGGACAGCCCGCAGGGGAACAACGGCCGAATGAACGGCCAATCAGTTTTCAGCTCTCATTAGCAGAGACCATCTCGTCTTGTCAAGAACTAAGTGGAAGCGTTGGGGAAATATGGGGTCCCTTGCTTGTTGACAAGCGCGGCCCTGGAGGTAGGGTGAGAAGGGCGTGAGGTCGGCCGAAACTATGTTTTGGCCAACCGTGGTCGAAAAAGCCAGGGACGGCTTTTTCGACGGACTGATAGC
>WFOD01000261.1 GCA_015488275.1 Deltaproteobacteria bacterium | reverse complement strand
GCATAACGGCCCGTTGAAAAACGGGCTGCCTGCGGCACAGGGACGTGCCGCCGAATTGCGCCGGGCTTGAAAAGCCCAAGCAATTCGTGAGGTTGGGTGAAGCTGTGCTTTGCCCAACCGGGGTCGAAAAAGCCATGGACGGCTTTTTCGACGGACTGATAGGAAAATGGCGGAGAGGGTGGGATTCGAACCCACGGTCCCGGTCTCCCGGAACAGACGATTTCGAGTCGCCCCCGTTATGACCACTTCGGTACCTCTCCGCTCGGCTACCCCTTTGACCGCTCTCTGCGGCCGCACAATCACCGGCGCTGACGGAAAAACGCCTTTAAGAGCGCGGCGCAGCGATCGGCCAGCACGCCGCCAACCAGTTCGAAGCGGTGGTTCAGCCGGCCGTCGGTGCCCAGCCGGTACTGGGAGACCAACCCGCCGTAGCGGGGATCGGCCGCGCCGTACACCACCCGCCCGATCCGGGCGTGGACCAAGGCGGCGGCGCACATGGGGCAAGACTCTAAGGTTACATAGAGCGTCGTGCCTGTCAAGCGGTAATTGCCCAGCAGATGGCCTGCTTGGCGGAGCACCAGGATCTCGGCGTGGGCCGTGGGGTCGTGCAACTCGATACTCCGGTTGCCGTCACAGGCGAGGAGCACGCCGTCGGCGCCGACCAGCGCCGCGCCGACCGGCACCTCGCCCCGGCGGGCAGCGGCCTCGGCCTCCTGAATGGCCAACTCCATATAGGCCCCATCGCCCTTTTCCTCCACCAAGCTGCTGGCGCTGACCGCGCTCATCCACCGCTCCTTTCGGCCGGCCCCCCTGCCTCCTTGCCCTTTTTCCGGGCGTAGTTGGCGGCATACCAGCCGGCCACACATCCCTCGCCCACCGCTTTGGCCATCTGATACGGCGGCCCGGCGATATCGCCGGCCGCATATACGCCGGGCAGGTTGGTCTGCTGGCGCTTGTCCGTGGCGATATGGGAAAAGGTCTCGGTGTCGAGCATCACCCCGAGGGTGGTGGCCAGCTCCATTGCGCCTTTAGCGCCAAGCTCCACGAACACCCCTTCCACCTCCAGGGTATCGCCATTGTCCAACAGGAGCCCGGTGACCGCGTTGTCACCTTGAATGGCCTCGACCCAGACGCCGGTGTGCACCTGCACCGCGCTCTCCGCCAGCCGCCGGGAAAGCGTCTGGCCCACTTCAAGCTCTTTGGCCACGAGATGCACCGCATCGGCGTAATGGAGCAAGGTAAGGGCGCCGTCCACCGCCGCGCTGCCATTGCCCACCACCGCCACCTTGCCGCCGCGGAAAAAGTTGGCGTCGCAGTCCACGCAATAGCTCACGCCACGGCCGACCAACTCTTTTTCGCCCGGCACCTTGAGTTTGCTCCGGCTGGTGCCCGTGGCAAAGATCACGGCCCAGGCGCGCAGGGTCTCGCCACTGGTGATCTCCACCTCATAGCGCTCCCCCGCCTGCCGGACGGCCAACACCTCTTCAGGCAGCAAACGGGCGCCGAACCGCTCGGCCTGCCGCATGGCCACGGCGAGCAGTTCCGCCCCTTCGGCCACCCCCTCGACGCAGAGGTAATTCTCCACATGCGCCCGGTAGATACTGCTCGCCTCCGGCCGGCCGAGAACCACCACCGACGCCTTTTTCCGCACCGCATGAACGGCCGCCTGCAGGCCGGCCGGACCGCAACCAATGATCACCACGTCAACAGTCATCTGCCTCTCTCCTTACACCATGCGCTGGCATCCATCCTCACCGCCCCTTTCCCCCACGCCTATCCTGGAGTACAATTCTTCTTTCTCAACCGCAACGTTTCCCGAGCATAGCAGGAGTCCAGCCGCCATGCAATACATCGCCGATCTGCACGTCCACTCCCCCTACTCCCGCGCCACCAGCAAGGAGAGCACGCCGGCCGGCCTGGCTGGCTGGGCCCGCATCAAAGGCATCCATCTGGTGGGCACCGGCGACTTCACCCACCCAGAATGGCGGGGCATCCTCGCCGAGACCCTGGAGCCGGCCGAGCCGGGTTTCTTCCGTTTACGGGAAGAAGCCGCGGCCGCCCCTCCCCTGGACATCTCCTGCGAGCCGATCCCCGTCCGCTTCGTCCTCACCGCCGAAATATCGAGTATCTACAAAAAAGACGGCCGGGTGCGCAAGATCCACAACGTCATCTTCGCCCCTGACCTGGCGGCGGCGGAGCGGCTCTGCGGCCGGCTGGCCGCCATCGGCAACCTGGAGTCCGACGGCCGGCCGATCCTCGGCCTTGACGCCCGGGACCTGCTCGAGATCGTGCTCGAAACCAATCCAGACGGCTTCCTGGTGCCGGCCCATATCTGGACTCCCTGGTTCTCGCTTTTTGGCGCCAAGTCCGGTTTCGACACCATTGAGGAGTGCTTCGGCGATCTTGCGCCGCACGTCTTCTGCCTGGAGACCGGCCTGTCGTCCGATCCAGCGATGAACCGGCTGGTCTCGGCCTTGGACCGCTTTACCTTGATCTCCAACTCCGACTGTCACTCACCGGCCAAACTCGGCCGCGAGGCCAACCTGTTCGATACCGGCTTCGACTTCTTTTCCATGCGCGACGCCCTGCGCGAACCAGGGCGCGGCTTTGCGGGCACCATCGAGTTCTATCCCGAAGAGGGCAAGTACCACTACGACGGCCATCGCAAATGTGACGTGCGCCTTGACCCCAGCGAATCCCACCGCCTGGGCGGCCGCTGCCCGGCGTGCGGCCGGCCGTTGACCATTGGGGTGCACCACCGGGTGCTCGAACTGGCCGATCGCACAGAGCCGGTGTTCCCTAACGGTGATCCTGGCTATCACAGCCTCATTCCCCTGACCGAGATCATCGGCGAACTGGTGGGGCGCGGCCCAGGGACCAAGACCGTGCTCCAGCACTACCGCCGGCTCGTTGCGCGGTTTGGCTCTGAATTCGGGGCGCTCTTGCGCGCCGCGCCCGAGGACCTTGACCACAGCCTGCCCCTGCTCGGCGAAGCGGTACAACGGATGCGCCAAGGAAAGGTGTACAAACAGCCGGGCTACGACGGCGTGTTCGGCACGATCCAGGTTTTCGCCCCTGGCGAACTCGACCGGCTGCGCGGCCGCCAGGGCCTGTTCGCACCGGCCGCACCGGCGGGCCGACCGGCAAAAAAAGGGCCGGCGGCCCAAAGCAAGATCTCCTCCCCTCTTTTGCCGGATGCATCAAGGCCCACCGTAACTGATCAGGGGGCGTCCCTCACGTGTGCCGGAGCCGCGGCTTCGCATCCGGCAAAAGCCACTGGCCCCAACCCTGAACAGCAGGCGGCCATCGAGACCACGGACCGGTATGTGCTGGTCACCGCCGGCCCGGGCACGGGCAAGACCTATACCCTCATCCAACGGCTGGCGCGGTTGCTGGCGCACGATCCCCAGGCCGCGCCAGGCACCATTGTCATCACCTTTACCAACAAGGCGGCGGACGAAATCCGCAACCGCCTGCAGGAGAGAGGCGCGCCGGGCGCAGAAGAGGTCTTTATCGGCACCTTCCACCGGTTCTGTCTTGAACGGCTGCGTGAAACCGGGACGATCACTGTGGCCGGACCGGCGGAACGGGAGCTTATCCTCTCCCGCCTGCGCGCCGCCGGCGCAAAGATCGACCGCGCCGTCTTTGAGGCCAGCCTCCACCGTTGGCACGAAGAACAGGCGGCAGGCAAGCGCCCGCCGGACGCCGCGCCCGAGGACGAGACCATTGGCCAGTACCTGGAGGAACTGGCCCGCCGGCGCATGGTTGATCTCGACGGGATTATTCCCGCCTTTGTGGCCCGCTGCCGGGCCGAGCCCTCGTTTGCCGCCAGGACGACCGGCGGTATCCGGCACCTGTTCGTGGACGAGTTTCAGGACCTCAACCGGAGCCAATACGAACTCGTGCTCCTCATCGCCCGGCAGGCGACGGTCTTTGCCATCGGCGATCCTGACCAGGCAATTTACGGCTTCCGGGGGGCAGACCTCAGCTGTTTTCTCGACTTCGCCAACCGCAGGATCGACAACGTGCCGGTGCGCGGCCTCGCCCTCACCCGGAACTACCGCTGCGCGCCGACGATCCTGACCGCGGCCACCGCCCTCATCGCCAACAACCCGCGCCACGGGGCCGAGCCGCCCCAGGCCATGCGCCCGGGCCAGGCCGTCATCGAGCTGCACCGCGCCGCCACGGCCGCGGCCGAGGCCGAGGGCATCGTAGCGCGCATCGAGGGACTGACCGGCGGGGTCAGTCACTTTTCCCTCGCCTCTGGCCGCGGCGACCGGTTTGCTCATCGAGATGCTGGCGACGAACTGGGGTTCAGCGATATCGCCGTGCTCTGCCGTCAGCGGCTCCAGGCAGAACCAGTGATCGCGGCCCTGCGCCGCCGGGGAATTCCCGTGCAGGTCGTTGGCGACCGGCCATTCTGGGCAACGCCTTCCCTCGCCCCTCTTTACCTGCGCCTGCTCGTGCTGGCCGGCGTGGCCTCCCCGGCTGAACAGGCGCGGCTCTGCGCCACCCTGCCGGGCATTGGCGCGGCCACTATCCGCCGACTCGAGGACCTGCTGCTCGACCAGCCAGACACACCGGTTGGCGAACTCTGCCGCCACCTTGCCGGACCGGCCGCCGCCCGCTTGGCCGAACTGTTCGCTGAACTCGACCGACTCGCCGGCCAATGGGCCGGCAGGCCGGCGGAAGAGGTGGTCGGCGATCTGCTCTCAGCCCACACCATTGCCGGGGAAGCAGGCCGCCGGCTCGCCCTGCTCGCCGCACCCTACGGCACCGATCTTGCCGGTTTTGCCGGTTTTCTCCAACGTAATTACGAAGGCATGGAGCACGATCCCCGCATAGAGGGCGTAGCGGTGATGACCGTGCATGCGGCCAAGGGGCTTGAATTTCCAGCCGTGTTCCTCGCCGGCCTCGAAGATGGACTCTTTCCGGCCCTGGACCGGCCAGATTGCTCTCTCGAAGAGGAGCGGCGCCTCTTCTACGTGGGCATCACCCGGGCGGAGCGCTATCTCTTTCTCTCCTCGGCCAAACGGCGCACCGTTCACGGCAAAGGGCGCGAATTTGCTCCCTCCCGCTTCTTGGCCGAGTTGCCCGGAGAACTGGTGTCGCGGGCCCGGCCGGAAACGCGGCCAACAAAATCCAGCGGCGGCCGCAAGATCCAGCAACTTTCCCTCTTTTGAATTGACGCCAACCGGGTACGCGCCTACAATCTGGATAGCAGCCCGTTGAAAAAGCCACCCCTGGCTTTTCCGGCCACGGTTGGCCAAAGCAGAGGTTACGAAGGAGGGCCGTTATGCCAAAGATTACGCCCACGACCATTGGCCTTGACAAGAGCAACGATGTCCTGGGCAGGACGCTGGAGCGGATCGCCTCGGGCCGGCGGATCAACCGGGCGGCGGACGACGCGGCCGGCATGGTGATCGGCGATCTGCTGGGCTCACAGGCCCGGGGCGTGGGTGCTGCGCTGCGCAACGCCAGCGACGCGATCTCCATCGCCGCTGTGGCCGAAGGCGCGCTCTCCCAAGCCACGACCATTGTCGGCCGGCTCCAGGAGCTGGCCATCCAAGCCAATTCGGCCGTCCAGTCGCCGGAGAGCCGGCAAGCCCTGCAGGCCGAGGCCCAGCGCTCGGTGGAGGCGCTGCGCTCCCTTGCCCAGTCCACCCGCTACAACGGTCAGCCCCTGCTCACCGGCTCCTTTACCGATCAGGCGTTTCAGGTGGGGACCACGCCAGGAGAAACGGTCAACCTGTCGATTCCCTCCATGACGCCGGAATCCCTGGGCAGCGATTCCACGACACTGGCGGCCGTCGATCTCACCAGCCCGGAAGGGGCCGCCGCCGCCCTCGAGGCCGCCAATGCGGCGATGAGCGCCATCGATCAGGCGCGGGCCGATCTCGGGGCCAAGCAAAACGGCCTGCAATCAATCATTGGCGCGCTTTCCACCGCCTCGGTCAATCTGGCGGCCGCCCAATCGCAGGTGACCGAAGTGGACATGGCCGAAGAGGCCATGACCCTGGCCCAGATGAAGGTCCTCCAGCGCTCCCGCATCTTTGCCGCCACCCAGGCAACGGACATCGACCAGTCCCGGATGCAGCAGCTCCTGCAAGGTTAACAGCCCGTTGAAAAACGGGCTGTGTGCGGCACAGGGACGCGCCGCTGCGTTCCGATTCCGAAAAATGGCGCGACCCGATCAGGCTCAGCGGACGATGTGCCCGTCGCGCAGTTGGAAAACCGACGGGCCGAGATCCGTGGGGGCGACGAACCGGTGCTGGCCGATGCGCACCTCGTTTCCCTGAAAGAACTCGCTAGTCACCCGAATGGACGCCTTGCCGAGTTCGCCTTCGATGCGCTCCATAAGCTCGCGCTTTTCTTGCTCGAGCGCCTTTTTTTGTTTGATAAGCGCGCTGAGGTTGACAAGCAGACGGGTGACCATCTCCCGCTTGTCGGACGGCACCTTGGCCAGCCGGGAACGGATGGATAAGGGGTCAACGGTGTCGAGCCCCAAGGTACGCATGGTCTTGTGCATGATCTCCTGGCATTCCTTGAGCCGGTCCTCCAGGCGACGCAAAGCGGCGCGCAGTTCGGGCGCGGGTTGGAGGGCGACAATGGTTGACCGGTTGGTGGGCGAGCCCACGGTGGCGCACTCGATGCCGCGGGAGGCGACGAGCATTCCGCCCACCACTTTCCCGGCGCTGCTCGTGGCCTTGCGCACAGAAATGGCGCCGCCAGCGCGCACCAGACTGTTGTACACGTAGCTTCCCACCACCACGTCGCCACCCACCAGGACCTCGGCGTCTTGCAAAAAACGGGCGGAAAGATCGCCGCGCACCACGATACGGGTGCCGGCGCCAATGATCCCGTCCTCCACCTTCAAGTTGCCCGAGCATTCCACCAGGACGTCGGACTCGACCATACCTTTGATCTCCACGTTGCCGTCGGCCTTGACCTGAAACCCAGGACGCACCGAACCGGCGATCGTCAGATCGGTATTGACCCGGACGTTGCCAGTGGCGTAGTCCACATCGCCGGTGACGCTAAAGACGCGCGCCACGGAAAGGGTAGCGTAACGGTAGGTGAAGTTCCCGTCGCAGTCGGACCAGAACCGCACCCGGTCTCCGAGATCCTCCTGGCGCACCCCCTTGCCCACGGTAAGGGGATAATCCTTGCCATCCACGGCGGGCAACACGCCGCCGAAGAGATCCGACCCCGGCGTCCCCTTGGTGGCCTCGATCTTTTCCGCCACCAGCGTGTCCTTGGCCACAGCGGCGACGATGTTGCGCTCCCGCAGATCAATGGAGTCATCGTCCCGCAGGGTGCCGGCCCGCACCTCGATATCCACGTGGAGGACGAACTCGGCGTCCCGGCCCGGCACCGGCTGCCGGCCCCGCGCCACGGCCACGGTCTGCGGCACGCGCCCCCCAGCGGCGAGTTTTGCGCACAAGGCATGGATCCGGCGGCTCAACAGCAAGTTCGGCTTCACATGACGGCGGAGCAGGGCGCCGCTGATATCCGCATACTCCGGCGCCACGGGCCTGCCGATCTGCGGCAGGTTGACATAACAGGCCACCATCTTGTTCGGCGCGATCCAGATGGGCTCCACAACGTCGAGAAACTCCTCCTCGGCATGGACATACCCGTACACCCGGGCGCGGTACTCTCCGGATTCCTCGCTGAACTCCACGTTGTCGCCCAATACCGGCCGCCAGCCGTCAGCCTCGACTTCAGCGCCGTACACGGTCCGCCCCGGCCGATAGTCCTTCACCTCTTCCACACGGCCAAGGACCTCGCCACGGGCCACCGCCTTGACCGCCACATTCTCCAGGAGATGGAGCTCGCGCCGGTCTTCAATGCCAAACACGCCCGCCAGGTCGGCGAACAGAGGCGTGCCGTCGATCATCCACACCGTGGTCGCGCCGCTGGCATCCACCACCCGCTCGAGAAAGGTGAAGACCACCCGCCGCCGCGGCACGGGCGGCGTGCCGCGCGCCACCACCACCGGCGCCGGCAGCCGGCCGCGCTCCGCGATCTGCGAGGCGGCGACCTCCACCGCGGCCCGGTCGATGCCATGCACGATCCCTTCCTGTTCAAGGAGGGCGAAGATATCTGCGCTGGAGCAAACGGTTTGCCCCCTGGAACGGAGTTCGGCCTGCATCCCGTCCTCGCTTACCGCGACAACGAGCGCCTCGGCACCCTCGTCCGGCGCTTGAACAACGCCTTCTTCCGCTGCCTCTTCTTCGCCCTCGCCCTCGACAGTGAAATCTGGCTCCAGAATCTGGAGAAACTCATCCTCGATCTCGTCGAGGGTGCGGCGTTTGCGTCCTTTGCTTACCATTGCTTCACCGGTTGGCGGGCCGATATCAAGAATCGGCATCGAATTCTTGTAAAATGGCGTCCAAAGATGATTCGAGTTCGGGGAGCAGGGCGTCCAGCCGGGCGTCGAGCAGGGCAATCGCCCCTTGGCTGGCCAGGGCCTGCAACTTGCCCACCTCTTCGGCCGTGAGCTTGCGATGGGCGGCAACCGCTTCGACGGTGCCGAGCATCCGCGCCTCCCGGCCAAGGGGCGCAATGGCCACGCTTTGCGCCACTGCCGCCACATCACGGGGCAACTGTTCGCCGACAAGCAGTACGGCCCGTTGCTCCTCCCGCGCCTTGCGCCGGTAGGCGGCAAGCTCTGGATCGGTGCGCACCGGCGCCAACGCTTCGTCGTACTCCAGCCGGCCGGGCGCAAGCCCTCCCTCTTCATCATCGAGATAGATCCCCACCCCCTCACAGCAGAGCACCCGCTTGACCACCTCGGCCAGCACGCGCAGGGTCTTCTCTTCTGGATGGATGGTAAGGATGTGTTTATGCAGGGTCTCCCATCCTTCAAGCTCGCGGATCTTGGCCTCGAGTTCTGCGGTGAGCCGCAGGTTGGCCTCATAGGCCCGCCGGAGTTCCGCCGTCCGCTCGGCGACCTTGCGTTCGAGATTTTCGTTCAGCTCGGCCAACTGTCGGTTGGTCGCTTGCAGTTGCTCGGTAAGCGCCTTGTTCTCCTGTACGAGCCGCCAATGGCGCACACCATCGGCGATGGCCTGCCGGAACTCGGCGTCGTTCCACGGCTTGGCGATGTAGCGGAACACCGCCCCCTTGTTGATCGCCTCAATGGCCGCATCGATGTCAGCATAACCGGTAAGGATGATCCGCACCGTTTCTGGACAGCGCCGCCGCACCTCGGCCAAGAGTTCTGCGCCGCTCATGCCGGGCATCCGCTGATCGCTGACCACCACCGCTGGCCGCAGACCTTGCTCCAGCAGGGCCAGGGCCTCTGGCCCACTCTCCGCCGTATGGATCTCGTACTCCTCGACATCAAAAAACAGGCGCCGCAGGCTACGCAGGATGTTCACTTCATCATCGACAAACAGGATGGGGACTGCCATGCCAACCTCCAAGGCCCCCTTGCCAGGGCGCGGGAATCGTGTATCGTGAAAAACGTGGGCGTGCCGCAAGGGCTCCAGGCCGCGCACCGATGCCCCACTTGCCCACAGCAAAGGCGCAAGGAAGAACCGGCTGCGGCCGTCATCATTACACACCAGAAGGAAAGAGCGTGTCAACGACAAAGGCCGCCGGGCAACCGCTGATCCTCCTGTACACCGGTGATGGCAAGGGCAAGACCACGGCGGCGGTGGGCCAGGCCCTCCGCGCCCTGGGACAGGGCATGCGGGTCTGCTTCATCCAATTCGTCAAGTCGGATACGGGCAGCGGCGAAATCAAGGCCCTCCGATGCTGGGAGCCGCAGGTGGAGGTACACATCACCGGCTGCGGTTTCTCCTGGCAGAACGAGCCAGCCGCCGTGGCTAAGCATGGCCGCCAGGGCTGGGAGCTGGCCAAGCAAAAGATCGGCAGCGGCGCTTACGATCTGGTGATCCTCGACGAGATCACCTATCTTGTGACCTGGGCAATCGTTAGCGAAAAAGAGCTGCTCGCCTTTCTCGACACCCTCACCGCCCCGCCCCACCTGGTGCTCACCGGCCGGGCCGCCTCCGCCGGTCTCGTGGCGCGGGCGGATCTCGTGACCGAGATGCGGCCGGTCAAGCACCACATCCAGGCCGGCGTCCCGGCCCAGCCAGGCATCGAGTTCTGATTCTCCGCCGTAGCGGCCTATTGCAAAACGGGCTGGGTGCGGCACAGGGATGTGCCGCCGAATTCCGCCGGCTCTGAAAGAGCCAAGGAATTCGTGAGGTTGGCCGGAACTCGGTTCTGGCCAACCGTGGCCGAAAAAGCCAGGACGGCTTTTTCGGCGGACTGTTACGGAAGGGCGATGGGCGTGCGAAAGTCGAGATCAGCGATCCTGCCGCCTGCTGCCAAGGTCTCGCCGAGCATGACCCCAAAGCGGTGCGCCTCTGCGAGTTGGTTGCGGGAATGACCGTAGCGGGGATAGCGTCCCTGTAAGGAGCGCTCTGGGAAACGGCCGGCCAGCTTGAGAAAGACGCCCAGGGTCCGCCACGGCTCGGCCACGGGATGGGAAAAAACGATACAGGTGGGGACCTGGGCTCCCACCTTGCGCAACAGCCGGCGCAGGCCAAACCAATGCGCCCGCCAGTAGCCGCGGCAGGAGATGAGGGGGAGGACGGTGTGGCCGGCAAACAGTTCTTCTCCGTACTGGTCAATGAGGGAGAGTACCGGTCCGCTGGGGTTGTACGACCAGGTGGGGCCACCGAGCACGATGCAGTCCCAATCGTCTCGCCAGTCGGGTGGCGGCGGCTCAATGGCCACTCGTTGCCGGAAGCAGGTGACGAGCATCTTGCGCACCGTGGCGGGAATCGAACCAATGGGAAACCGGTGCGGCACCTGCGGCCTGATGGGAGCGCGCACTACAGAGGCGCCGCTCTCGGCCAGCCCCACGGCAAGCCGCTGGGCCAGGCCGCGGGTCTGACCGCTAAACGAGTAGTATATGACGAGCACCTTGATCATGGCCGGAAGATCCGGCCTGATTATAGAGGGTTCGCGGCCAAAAGACAAACACGGCTTTGCCAACGGCGTCACGCCAAGGCCATCATTTCCCGCTTTGCCAGCAAAAAGGAATCGGGTACAGTTTGGATGGTCGCAAAAGCCAGGACGGCTTTTGCGGCGGACAGGGAAGGAGGGAAGAGACGCCATGCGGATCATCGGTTTCGGGGACGTACACATGGACACCGGAATGCTCGAGCGCATTCCCGGCCTGCAAGAAGCGGACTATGTGCTCGTCTCTGGCGACCTCACCAACTTCGGCGGCCGGTCGGACGCAAGACGGATCCTCGACATCCTCCGCCGCTGGAATCCCCAAACCTACGCCCTGTTCGGCAATCTCGACCGGCCAGAGGTGGCGGAGCTCCTCGTTCAGCAGGACCGCCACCTGCACGGCTGCGCCCGCATCCTCCAGGGTTTGGGCATCGTGGGGCTTGGAGGGTCCAACCATACCCCTTTTGCTACGCCGAGTGAATTCGCCGAAGAGGAAATCGCCGCCATCCTCGATCGGGGCCTGACCCAACTGCGGGGCCACCGGCCGTTTATCCTCGTCTCCCATCCTCCTCCGCACGCCTGCCGCTGCGACCTCCTCGCCTCGGGCGCGCATGTGGGCAGCACAGCGGTCCGGCGCTTCATCGAACAATGGCAACCCGCCGTTTGCCTTACCGGCCATATCCACGAGGCGCGCGGCACGGACAACATCGGTGACTGCACGATTCTCAACCCCGGCATGTTGCGACACGGCGCCTGGGTGGAGATCTGTTTTGCGGACGGCCATATCTCAGCCGCGCTCCAAACGCTTTCCTCCGCAACCTGACCTATGCACGCTGCAGATACGATCATCATCGGCGCAGGCCTCTCCGGCCTGGCTGTGGCCCATTTTCTCGGCAAACACCAGCCGGGCGCCACCGTTCTCCTGCTCGAGGCCAGCGGACGGCCGGGCGGAGCGGTCGAGTCCTTTCAGGAAAAAGGATTCCGGGCCGAATGGGGCCCGCACGGTTTTTTGAACAGCGGCGAGGCCACAATGGAGATTCTGGCCGACACCGGCCTGCTCGACGAGGCCCTTCTCGCGCCCCTGGGCAAGTTCGTCCGCTATCTCTGCCATCGGGGCCGCTTGGTTCCCCTGCCGCAAAAGCCGCAGCAACTGCTCACCACCCCCCTGCTCACCGCAGGCGCCAAGCTGCGCCTGCTCGGCGACCTGTTCATCCGCCCCCTGGACCAGGACCAGACCATTGGCGACTGGGCGGCCCGGCGCTTTGGCCGGGGGATCCTCCACCTGGTGGACGCAGCGGTGAGCGGCACCTTTGCCGGCGACTACAACCGCCTCTCCATCGGCGCGGTCATGCCCGGTCTCCGAGGACTGGAAAAAGAACATGGATCAGTGCTGCGCGCCCTCAAACGCCAAAAAAAACTCAAAAGCGGCCAGTCCGGCAATCTGCCTGCAATGGTCAACTTTCCCGGCGGCATGGGCCGGTTGATCGAGGCGCTGGCCGCGGGCCGAACCATCCGCTGCCGCTTTCCCGTTGTCGCCGTCCAGCCGACAGACACAGGCTGGGAGGTCTCCGGTCAGAATGGGGAACGCCTCGCCTGCCGCAAGCTGGTGGTCGCCCTCCCGGTCAACCCCGCCCTTACCCTCCTCGGGCCCCTGGACGCACCGCCGGTGCAGGAAATCCCCTACGCCCGGCTGGTCAACGTGGTACTCGGTTTCTCCGACCGGCTGCGCCTTCCCAAGGCGTTCGGCTTTCTCATCCCTGAAAGGGAGCAGCGGTTTACCCTGGGGGTGATGTTCTCAAGCCAGATGTTTCCCGGCCGCTGCCCGTCCGGCACCGTGCTGATCGAGGCCCTGGTGGGCGGCCGGCGTCACCCCGAACGCACCGAACTCGACGACGAGGAGCTGATCTCCCGCGTGCTCGACGACATCACTCCTTTGCTAGGCATCGATCATCCCCCGGTCTTCGCCCGTGTGCTGCGAACGGCCAACACCATTCCCCAACTGGAAATGGACCATCTTGCCCTGCTCGCCTGGCGCCAACGCCTTCTCCACCGTTTTGCCGGCCGGCTGGCAATTTGCGGTTTTGGCTGGGACGGCATTGGCATGAACGACATGACCCGGGCGGCCCGGAAGGCGGCCACCAGTCTGACGGGCGACCACCCCGCCCCCAGCAACGAAGAGCAGGTCAAGGGCGTCTATTTTTGATGGAAAATACCCTGGAATCGAGGCTAGTCCCCGCCAGGGGACAGCGCCCCCGATACCGGTCAATACCGGCCTTCCCGCAACCGTTTTTCCAGATGCTCCACTTGGCCCCGCACCGTGGCGTCGCGGCTCACCGCCTCGGTGATCACCCGGATGGCGTGCACCACCGTGGAATGATCCCGGTTGAAAGCGCGGCCGATCTCGGCCAGTGGCTGGTCGGTGAGCTTGCGCGCCAAATACATGGATACCTGGCGCGGAAAGGAGACCTTGCGCTTGCGGGAGCGGGAGGTGAGTTCCTGGACCGACACCTTGAACTGGCGGGCGAGAAAGTCGCGGATCGTCTCCACGGTGAGCAGGTGATCTTCCTCTGAGACAATACCGGCCAGCACCTCCTGCACCAGGGCCAGGTCTGGCGACGTGCCCGAGAGGGCGGCCTTGGCCTTGATGCCGATGATCGCGCTCTCGATCTGCCGGATATCGCCGTGCAGATGATCGGCCAGATACGCCACCAGGGGCTCAGGCAGGTCCAGGCCCTGGCGGGCGGCCTTGTGCCGGATGATCCGCACGCGGGTGGAAGGATCGGGCATGTTGATCCTGGTGATGAGCGCGGAGGACAAGCGGGAACGAACCCGTTGATCCAGGTTGGGAATATCCTTGGGCGGCACCGCTCCGGTCAAGATCACCCGCTTGCCGCTCTCCATCAACACGTCGAGGACAGCGGCCAGTTCCTCCTGCGTCTTGTTCTTGCCGGCCAGGACGTGCACGTCATCGAGCAACAGCACATCACACTCCTCGTAAAACCGCCGTTTAAAGGCCTCCATCGCGTTGTTGCGCAACGAACGCACCAACTCGCTGGTCATCTGCTGGGCGGTCAGGTAGTGCAGCCTGGCGTGGGGCTGGGTATCGATAATATGATGGGCCACGGCATGGCTCAAGTGGCTCTTGCCCAGACCAGTGCCTGCGCCGATATACAGGCAATTGCCAAAGGTGACGTCGCCGTTGGCAATGGCCTCAGAGGCCTGGCGGGCCAAGTAGTTGCACTGGCCGACCATGAACTCGTCAAAGGTATAGCGCGGGTGCAGGGCGCGCAGGGTGCGGCTGCGCCGCGTCACCTCGGGAAGGGCCAGCTGTGAAGCGCTGTCCGGAACAGCGGCCGCGCTCTCGCCTCCCACCGCCCTGAAACGCACCCGGGTCTGACGCTGTCCGGCCTCGGCGAGAACCGCCTCGATCTTGGGAAGGTACTGCTCCCTCACCCATGAACAAAAAAAGGCGTCGTGCCCCCCCAGTTCCAACAGGCCATCCTCCTCACGCAGGCAGGTGATCGGCTCGATCCAAATGCTGAAGCTTCCCTCTGGGATCTTTTCCCGCAACCGTTCCTTGACCTCGTCCCAACGCATCGCCTCGTGACCCTCGCTTGCTTCCTCTTCTTTCCTTCAGTCCGTGGACTGACGAAAAAACCGTCCGGGCTTTTTCGACCACTCGGTTGGCGAAAACAACATTTCGGCCAACCCTCCCCCGAATTCCTTGGCTCCTTTGCGGGTATTCCCCGGGCACGGTCCGGTCCGCATCCTCTGGACGCCTTCGGCGCGGCGGCCGGCTGGGGAAAGACAATAAAGACGGCAGGTCCACCGTCCAACGATCCTGCCGACTACCACGTTGTGGCGGCCGCAGCACGTCGCTCCGGTGCCATTGTTTAGTAGAGGGACCGTTGATTGTCAAAAGGGGTGAAGGCCGATTTCGCCAGGGCGGCGGACCGGATTTTCAACAAGGCGGCAAATGCCGGCAACGCGCTGTTTTCAGGCCGACGTCACACATAACCACTTGAAATAGCTATTTTTTTAACCGCTCTACGGAAAAGAGTGCCAAGCCAAGGAGTTAGGGAAATTCCCCCTACTTTTCAACAACTCGTCACGGCAAGCAGAAAAGTGGCAAAGCTCAATATTGCTCTATTTTTCTCGCTCTTATTCAAAAATACGCCTAAAAACTTCTATCCACCTTGATTTTTCGCGCTTTTCCCCCTTCCGGCCGTCCCATAAAGAAAACTCTGATTTTTCATGCAATATCAGCCTGATGCCCCCCAACCACTCAATTCTGGGGCAAAAGCCCCCATCGTATCGTTATCCCCCCAAAGGACTGGAACAAAGAAGAACCAAGCGAGAATAGAAGCGATTATCGCCAATACCATCCCAGGGCCAACATGCGCTTTCCCTTGCCAAGTGGTGCAAAATCGGCTATTTGAGGTTTTATCAATCGGCTCGATAGAATATGTCGACAGGCCGTCGAAAAGGCCGTTCCTGGCTTTTTCGATCATGGTTGCCAAAGCGCAAGCTTCGGCCAACCTCACGAATTTCTTGGCTTTTCAAGGCCGGAGCCATGCGGCGGCATCTTCCCGCGCCGCGCCCAGCCTGTTTTCAGCGGGCTGCCAAACAACCAACCGAAATCCCGGAGAACACCAGGCTCATGGATATCCACCACCTGCGCATCTTCTGCGAGGTTTACCGGCGGCAGAGCTTTTCCCAGGCGTCCCAGCACTGCAACGTCACCCAGCCGACGGTCAGCGCCCATATCAAGTCCCTGGAGCACGAGCTCGATTGCCGCCTCTTTGACCGGCTCGGACAAAAAATCCTGCCCACGGCCGAGGCCAACGCCCTCTACCCGCTCGCCTGCCGGGTGCTCGACGCCTTGGGCCAGTTGGAAGAAGAACTGGCCTTGGTGAAAAAAGAGATGAAGGGGCAGGTGGTCATCGGCGCCAGCACCATTCCCGGCACCTATATCCTGCCGTCGATCATGGCCCGCTTCCGCGAAGAGCATCCAGAGGTTTCGTTCGAGATCCGGGTGGGGGATTCGCGCCAAGTGATCGACGCGGTGCTCGGCCATGAGATCTTTCTCGGCATCGTCGGCACCCGCACCGACGAGCCCCACATCTCTTGGCAGGAGCTCTGCACCGACGACCTGATCCTCGCCGCCAACCATCACCTGTGGAAGCGGTTCGTCCATCTGTCGGCCGGCCAGATCCTCACCGAGATCCCCTTTCTCCTGCGCGAGGCGGGTTCTGGAACCCGCCGGAGCATGGAAAAGTACCTGGGCGAGCTCCGCCTCTCCCTGGACCAGCTCCACGTCGTGGCCGTGCTCGGCTCCACCGCCTCGATCCGCGAGGCCCTGAAAAGCGGCCTGGGCGCCTCGATCCTCTCACGGCTCGCCATTGCCGAAGAACTGGCCCGCGAAGAGCTGTTCGAGATCCCCCTCCCCGGGCTGCCCATGCGCCGCCAATTCTACCTGGTCCGTCACGCCAAGCGCAGCCTGCCAAACCTCTACCGCACGCTGGCCGACTTCCTCACCCGCACCGCAGCCAGGGCAGGAGGACTCACGGCGGGTTGCGCCGGCCGCTCCTCCTCTCCTCCTCCCTCGACAACGAGCCGTTAGCCACACACAGCCGCCACCTGCTCCGGCTCTTCCACATGCAGGATGCGCAACTCGGGATCAGCAGGCAGGGTCTTTTTCGCCAGGCCAGAGAGCACGGTCTTGGGGCCGGCCTCGATAAAGGTTCGCACCCCCCGGCGCCAGAGCTCCTCAAGGATCTCCACCCACCGCACCCGGGCGGCGATTTGCCGGGCCAACAAGCCGCGGATCGTCTCTGGGTCGTCTTCCAGCCGGCCGCTCACATTGGCGGCAAAGGCGATGCGCGGCGCGGCAAAGGCGATACCGGCCATGAAGGCAGAAAAATCCTCAATGGCGCCGGCCACCAGCGGACTGTGCCAGGGTCCGCTCACCCGCAGCGGGACCACCTTGGCCCCTGCCTGTTTGGCCAAGCGGCCAGCGGCGGCCACCGCGGCCTTGTCGCCCGAGATCACCACCTGAGAGGGCGTGTTGTGGTTGGCCACGGTCACCACCCCCTCCTCCACTTGCCCGCAAAGGGCCTCCACCGCCGCGATCTCCAGCCCCAACACAGCGCTCATCGCCCCGGGATGGGCCTGGCCCTCACGCTCCATCAGCCGGCCACGCTCGCTGACCAGGCGCAAACAGTCGCCGGTGGACAACACGCCCGCCGCCACCAAGGCGGCGTATTCACCCAACGAGTGACCGGCCACCACGTCCACCGCAAGACCAGCCTCTTGCAGGGCCCGCCAGCAAACGAGGTTCACCGCTGTGATCGCTGGCTGGAGGTGCAAGGTGCGGGTCAACTCGGCAAGCGGCCCCTCCAGGCAGAGGCGGGTCAGCGGCAGGCCGCTGGCCTCCTCGGCCTGGGCGAAGATGGCCCGCGCCCACTCGTAACGGTCGAGAAACGCGCCCCCCATGCCTATGTACTGCGCCCCCTGTCCAGGAAAAAGCACTGCGATACGCATAACGTCCTTCCTTCAAGCTTTGTCTTTAACAGTCCGTCGAAAAGGCCCTCACTGGCTTTTTCGACCACGGTTGGCCAAAGCGTAAGCTTCGGCCAACTTCACGAATTCCTTGACTCCTTTTTCGGATATTCCTTGGGCACGGCCTGGTTCGGTCCGCGCCCCTGGAGCCTTCGGCACGGCAGTCGGCTGGGAAAACCCAAAAAGAGCCGGCGGAATTCGGCGGCACGTCCCTGTAGCGCACACAGCCCGTTTTCCAACGGGCCGTTAACTCGGCACGAGTGCGCCTGCCGCGAACGAACCACCGCCAGGCCACGCCCGGCGTGAGTATACGGCGCCGTGCCGTATGTAACCTCCTATCTCTGCCGGCGGCGTCGGTGAGCGGCTTGCCCCCGGAATACACATATTCCGGTGGTCCTAGAAGAAGTTGCCGGCCAACGAGACGAGGATCCATATGATGAACAGGACCTTGTTGGTGCGGGTGGCGGGCTCGAATTCGACCATCCCGCCTGAAGCCACATGCCGTTCATAGCTTCTCACGATGTTGAAGATGAGAACGGCCAGGAGCATGAAACAGAGCCCGTCTAACACCGCTGCCATCCCGGTGTCCGTGAAGTGCGAACCTCCGGGGTCGCCGATCCGTATCTTCTGTCTGATCATGCCGACCAGGCCATAGAGGAAGATCACGCCAGGGAAGATATAGCCGAGTCGTAGATATCGCATGGGGGGCTGACAGGGCAACTCGCTGTTCGTAACAGTCCGTCGAAAAAACCATCCCTGTTTTTTCGACGGACTGATAGGTCCAGTGTATCAGAAAAAGAGCGGAGATGGCCACCTGATAACCAAGAGTCGGCGTGCGGGGAGCGACGCATCTGTTGGAGAAATATCCGTGAACCGCCCCCCGCTCCTGAACCGAAAACATCATGGCTCGGTTCGTTCCGTGCCACCGGGAAGATCGTCGGGGATATAGTGTCGCCCGTGGCCGAGGCTGACGACTGGGAGATTCTTCGTGCATAGCAGCCCGTTGAAAAATGGGCTGTTAGCGGCACAGGGATGTGCCGCCGAATTCCGCCGGCTCTGAAAGAGCCAAGGAATTCGTGAGTTGGCCGAAACTTTGTTTTGGCCAACCGTGATCGAAAAAGTCAGGGATGACTTTTTCGACGGACTGATAGGTGTCCTACTGGCCCCCCCATATCCTTCTCTGAGTCGAGCCGCGGTCCAAGCGGTCACGGCCGCCCCTGCTCACGGCCCGCCGGGCGGGTCGCCGTCGCGGGGGGCGTAGTAGAGAGAGGCGGCGTCGTAGGCCGCCTGGTCCATGGGATAGGTGTAGAGCCAGTCGTCGATCACCCGCAGCAGCCGGCTGTTGACCACGTCCGCTGCCGGCCCGAGCCCCGGGTTGGCGAGCCAGCCCTGGCTGCCGCTGTGCATCTCGTCGACGATCACGTCCTCGTAGCCGCCCCAGCCGTTGTCGGCGTTCCGGTGGAAGGTGGGGTCCAGGGCCGTGCCCAGGGTGGGGTCGCCGAAGCGGGTGATGTCGCCCCGGTAGATGACGAAGGTGTGGTCCGGGAACTCCCACGGGCCGTGGTTGGCGCCCAGGGCGTCGGTCCGGACTCGGTATCTGTCCACCGGCTCGGTGTCGATCCGGTCCGGCACCGTGGCCACGGTGTAAACGTCGATCCCCTGGCTCTCGATGGCGCGCTGCAGGAGGATGGCCCACTCGCCGCAGGCCCCCTGGCGCTGGCGCAGGATGTCGCCCACCTTGTCGTAGGTGCGGCCGCGGAACGGGAAGACGTAGTCGTAGCCCTGCTCGCCCAGGGACCAGACGCCGTCGAGGATCCGCTGCACCGTCTCGTCGTCGTCCGCGGCCGGCGCGGCCCATTGGCTGGCCCAGTGGACGAGCTGGGCGAAGAAGGGCGGGCTGCCCGCCGGCTGCGCCCGGGTGACGAGCAGCTCGTGCCGGGTCGCGTGCAGGGGGCTGGGCACGGCGCAGTCCGGCGCGCCGCTGCCGTTCTCGTCGCAGAGCCGCCAGTCGATGGTGAGGATGAAGGCGCCGGGGGTATCGGTCACCGAGGCCGGGAGGGTGAAATAGACCGGCTCCGAGATCCCGTCGGTGAACCGGACCTCCCGGGCGCTGAAGAGTGACGACGAGATCCGGGCCGAGTCGATGGAGGGATCAGCACTGAATCGCACCTGGATCACCACCGGCGTGCCGCGGACGTAGGCCGCGGCGTGGTTGGCGATGCCGTCCCGGTACTCCGGGGCCGTGATCAGGTCGTCGTCCACCGGCAGCTCGTGGTCGCGCAAGGGGATCGCCGGACTACCCGGATAGGCGAACCCGACCTCGGCCACCCGCACCGATTCGTCGATGGGCAGGTGACAGGCGGTGCAGCCGCTGGGGCCGGGCCCGGCCAGGGCCTGCTCGACCGCCGGCTCCTCGCTCTGGTGACAGAGGTCGCAAAAGCCGTCGTGGATGCCGAGGACGATATCGCTATCGGTATGGCAGCCCTGGCAGACGGGCTCCTGGACCATGGTCCGGTGGATGCCGCTGCCGTCCACCACCGCGGCGGCGGCCCGGCCCGGCCGGGTCGAGCCGATCTCCACCGTGGCACTGTAGGCCAGGCCCTGGCGGTCGAGCTGCCAGAGGCCGTTGGCCGGCTCCCAGGTGAGCGCCATGCCGCGATTGGCCCCGTAGTCGGCCAGGAGCGGGTCGGCGCTCCCCTCCTGGTTGGCGGCGCGCACGAAGAGCCGGCCCGGGCCGTTGTCTTCGGGCAGCCAGAGCGCGGTGACCACGGTCACCGGGTCCGGGGTCAGGTCGGCCACCGGCGCGTAGAGGACCGCGTCCTGGTCGCTGTGGACGATGATCTCCGGCGCGTAGTCCACGTCGTCCAGGACCAGCCGCCAGATTTTCTCGCCGGGCTCCCAGGTGAAGGGCACGAGGACGCCCGGCTGGTATTCGCCGTAGATGCGGGCGTTGTCGGCCAGGGCGTTGGTCACCGCCACCTCGAGCCGTCGCTCCTCCGGCCGCCATTGGGCCGTGACCAGAGTGAGGCTGTCGTCGCCGTGTTTGGCGGTCACCGGCTGGTCGCAGGCCTGGGCCTGGAGCGCGCCGCTGTCGTCCGTGGACCAGACCGTGACCGTGGCCCCGGGCCGCCAGGTGAAGCCGGCGCCCTGGTACTGGAATTGTTTGGGCTTGGTATGGGCCATGGGGTAGGGGCCGTGACTTCCGGCGCCGTCGAAGAAGGTGCACCAGAGGGTAGTGCCGCCCGCGGTGTCGCGGCTGTTGCGGGCCTCGACGGTGAGTTGGCCGGAGGCCGGATCGTACTCGGCCTTGGCCAGGGGCAGGAGGATGTGGTCCGCTCCGTTGCCCGGGTCGCAGTTCGCCTCCAGGCGCGGCACCGCCGGGTCGATCCGGCCGCAACCGCTGGCGAGCCACATGGTGGAGTCGTAGGCCACGCCGGCGAGATCCAGGGTCCAGGCCGCGCCGTCCCAGGCGGCGGCGTGGTCCGCGCCGGCGGCGTGGACCACGACCGGTGCCGCGGCCGGATTCGCGGCCCGGACGTGGAGCGTGCCGCGGCCGGGGTCGGTCCGGGTCCAGGTGGCCTCCTCGAGCGCCAGGGGATCGGCGCTGCACAGGGAAATGCCGGTGAGATCCGCGCCCAGCGGGTTGTCGGTGACCAGGTCCACGGTGGGGGGATCGGGGATCGCGGCCAGGTCCAGGGAGAGGGACCAGTGGTGCGGCCGCTCCTCGGTCATGGGATACTCGGTGCCGTTGACCCGGACCGCGAGCGTGCCGTGGGTGTTGGTGGCCCGGACCTGGAGCGTGGTCCCGTCCAGGGCCGCGAGCAGCGGGGTAATGGTGTCCGCCTGCGGCGGGCCGGTGAAGACCGGCACCTGGTCGGAGGGTGCGCCGCTGTCGTTACCGCAGCGGCCGTCCGGGTCGTTCTGGGCGAAACAGGGGATGGCGACCAGGGTGAAATTTTCCTCCTGGCCCCAGTTCCACGTGATCCGCTTGCGGCCGCCCTGGGCGTCGTAGAAATCCTCGCCGCGTTTTTCCGCCTCGCCACCGTTGTCGTAGTACCCGTCCGGATGGGAGAAGGCGGCCGGCCCCTGGTGGCCGTCGCCGCGGAAGAGGTTGAAGCGCGAGCGGCCGGGCGCGTGGCGCAGGATGTCGAAGTGGTTGTGGCGGGCGTCGTCGCCAGGATCGGGCGGCAGGTCGGCCAAGCGCGGCCGGCCGTGCCAGACGGTGACCCGGCTGGCGCGGCCGCCGTCGTGGCAGGAGAGGCAGGCACCGAAGTTCCGGATCACGATGGGGTGGTCGGCGGCGATCCGGTGGTCCGTGGTGCCGTTGTTGCCGTCGAGCACGGTGCGGACCAGGAGCGGCGGGTTGACGGCCGGTCGGCCGGGGTCGTCGCCGGCAAAGCGCATGGTGAGCGTCGGGTCCACCGGGAAGTGGAGGCCGACGACCACCAGGCCGTTGCTGGTCGGCTCCAGGTGGCAGGCGCGGCAGGCGAGCTGGGTTTCCATGGGGCCGTCGACGCCGAACGCGTCGCGCCAGGCCGGCCGCGGGTCCGGGTGGCAGAAGGCGCAGTCGCCGTCCTGGGCGTGGGGGGCGGCGTGGTGGATTCCAGGATTGTTGGCATGGCACTCATCGCAAGGATGGGCGTGGCCCGGGGTGGCGTTGGCCGCCGCGTTGTCGGCGCGCAGCTCGGGCCCGTCCCCATCGGTGTGGCAGAGGGTGCAGTCGTTGCCCGCGCCGAGGCCGTGGATGCCGGTGAGGATTTTCAGGTTGGCGTCGTGGCACGCCTGGCAGGCCGCGGTCCAGGTCAGGGTGGCGCCGCAGGGGGCGGCGCCCGGCGGGCCGAAACCACCGGCGTGGGTGTGGCAGGAGACGCACGCCGCGCCCAGCTGGTGGTCAGCCCGGCTGCCGTCGGCCCGCCAATGGTCGGTGCGCTGGTGGCAGACCTGGCAGATCCCGGTCGGCGGGGATCCGCTATCGATGGCCGATGCGGGCCCGGCAAACCGGACCGGGTGGGCGGCGGTGTCCGGGCCCGTGACCGTGGCGCGGAGCATCTGGCCGTAGAGGAGGCCGAACCGGCGGCTCGGCCCTGTCTCGAGGTCGGCCAGGTCGCCGGCCACGGTGATGGTGGTCGCGTCCGCGGCCACGACCTCCAGGGGCCGGGGCCGGGGGGAATCGCGGAACACCAAGAGCAGGCCGCGGCCGGGCCCTGTCTTGGCGGCCCAGCGGCCGGGATCCTCCCAGCCCGGGGCCGCGGCCGCGCCGTGGTAAGAGAGGGTGGAGCGCGGCTGGGTCGTGTCGGGATCCACGGTGTAGTCGTCGGCAACGCCGCGGACCAGGAAGATGGCGTCGTCGTCCTTGTAGGTGAGCTGGGCCTGGAAATGGGGATCGTGGCAGGTGGTGCAGGTGGTGGTCCAGTCGGTGAAGCGGCTGGCGGTGGTGGTGGCGGAATGGAGGCGGGCCAGCGGCGCGTTGCCGTTCTCGCCGTGGCAGCCGAGGCAGAGGAAGGTGACCAGGGTATCGTCCGGGTCGGCGGGGTCCGGGACGTAGCCCGGCCAGGCGCCGGTGGGATGGGCGTGGCAGGTGGTGCAGGTGATGCCCGCCGCCTGGTCGTGCGGCGCGTGGAGCATGGAGGAGGCGGCGGGGCCGGCCGGCAACGTGACGACGAGGCAGAGCGCCAGCAGCCAGAGGCCGGGGGCCAGAGGGCGGCACGCCGTCATCCATCCGTATCCGGGGTGGAGAGCCATGATGCTGCGGCGTGAAATATGCAATACCTACACCGGATTAGCGGTCCGCCATCCATACCGGGCAAACAACTAACACGACGCATTCTCGTCGTGCCGGCCGGCGAGTTCATCGCCCGGATCACCCAGCACCTCCCGGACAAGGGCTTCCCAGATGGTGCGCTCCTGCTCCCGCCGACGTAACTGGTCAGGGGGGAGCTCCTTCGTATGCCGAAGTCGCGACCTCGCGGACCGGGTATCTGGTTGCAGGGCGCCCCAGATGCAAGGAAGAGGCACGCGCCGCGTACTGGGAGGCGGTAGTACCGCCTTGCAATGCCTCCCCAGGAGCCGAGGCGTTAATGGGCCATAGGCTTCGGCCGAAGGGAAGATAAACCGGCACTGCCAGGCGTGCCGATGACGCCGCAGATGGGGTGC
>WFOD01000260.1 GCA_015488275.1 Deltaproteobacteria bacterium | reverse complement strand
CAACGGGGAGCCTGGATATGGTGGCGGTGATCGCCGGTGTGGCCGTGCTCACCGGTTTCCTCTCCGGTCTGTTGGGCATAGGTGGCGGCATCATCCTCGCCCCCCTGCTCCTGTACGTTCCGCCGCTGTTCGGTTGCCCCCCCCTCTCCATGCATACCGTTGCGGGGCTCACCGTGGTCCAGGGCCTGGTGGCCTGCATTGCCGGCACCTTGATCCACCGGCGGTTTCATGCCGTATCCGGACGCCTGACACTATGGATGGGCGGGACGATCTTCATCGCCGCTCTGGCCGGCGGCGCGGGCGCCGCCTGGGTGGCCAACGAGATGTTGTTGCTCATCTTCGCCGCCCTTGCCTTGACGGCCACGTTCCTCCTGTTTTGTCCCAGGGAGGCTGAAGAAGAGTATCCGGACGCCTCGACGCTGGCCTTTTCCCGGCCGCGCGCCGTGGGGGTGGCCGGCTTGGTGGGCGTGCTTGGCGGTCTCGTGGGCCAGGGCGGCTCGTTTATCCTCATCCCTCTCATGACCTCCTTTGTCCGCGTTCCCACCCGCATCGCTGTTGGCTCCAATCTCGCCATCGTGTTCTTGTCCACCACTGCCGCCTTTTTGGGCAAGGCGGCGACCAAGCAGATTGTCTGGCCCCTGGCCCTGCCGATTCTTGTCGCCGTGCCCCCGGCGACCTGGCTGGGGGGGCTGGTGAGCCACCGTTTGCCTGTGGCGCGCCTGCGGCTCATCCTTGGGATCTGTATCGGTTTGGCCGCAGCCTATATCTGCTGGTCGATCGTTCGCGCAGCCTGAGGCGACGGTCATCCAGCAACCAGACACCCCCCACCGATCAGCGCCTGTCATTGCTGAGCAGCTGTTCGTAGGCCGCGGTCAAACGGATGAACACCTCGTGTTCTCCACCGGTGTCAGGGTGCAGGTTCTTGGCCCGCTGGCGGTACAGGCGGGTGAGCTCGCGGCCGCTCATGCGCCGGAGCTTGTCTGCCGGCACGCCGAACAGGTGTTCCAGCTCCGCATCGGTGGCGACAGGCGAGCGGCGTTCGGGCCAGGCGAAGCGA
Organism: Deltaproteobacteria bacterium; assembly: GCA_015488275.1. GTDB lineage: Bacteria > Desulfobacterota > Desulfobulbia > Desulfobulbales > S012-135 > S012-135. The sequence goes on along the minus strand of WFOD01000260.1, from coordinate 4,541 downwards.
CGGCGGCTGCGCATGAAACGGCGGATGAACTCCTCGTCGGCGGAAAAGGACGGGAACCTGGAGTCGAAGAACATGACCACGTAGCGGGCCAGGTATTCGGGCAGGGTGGCGGTGCGGGGAAAGCCGCGCCAAAAAGCGGTGTCCTGGTCGAGTCGGCAAAGCTCCTCGATAAAGACGTCCGCCAGCCGCTCGGGATCAAGGGTCTGGGGAAAGGCGCGGGCGAACATCCAGTCCGGAAAGTGGGCCGGGAGATCGAAGATGGCGGTGACGTAGAGCTTGCGTTCCCGGGCGTGGAGTTCGTCTTCCATGCCGAGGAGGTGCTGTTCGATTTCGTCGCGGGATTTGGCGGTCAGCACCCGGAACAGGCGGCTGTCTGCCGGACAGGCGGCGTCGAACCGGCCGCAGCGCAAAAAGAAGAGACGTCGCTTGTCAAAGGGATGTAAGTTCCCGCCAGCTCTTGGTTTGCGCCGCGGCGAGCGGCGGCGGGAGCGGAAAGGGCCCACCGCGCGCCGGATCTCTGGCCGCACCCAAGGCCAGAAGAGGTCGTCCAACTCAGCCTCGTCGAGCGTGCCGTGGCGGGCCTGCACGCGCTCCACGAACTCCTGGTCCACGTATACCGCGTTGCCGCCTGGATATCTGAGCAAGCTCCCTGGATCAGGGCCAAGCTCGGCCAGGGTCTCGCTCTCCCATCCTCCTTGCCGGCGGACGGATCGGCGCAGCGCGTAGCGCCGGGGGCCAAAGATGTGCAGCCGGGCGATGTACATCCGTCAATCCGCCGGCCGGCTCTCCGCTCGTTTCACCTTTTCGATGATCGCCGCCAGCTCATCGGGTTCTTCCGGATCCATTGGGTGGAGGAGGGCGGCCATGTAGAACACCGAGTCCACGGCCAGGGCCTGCTCGGCATCGGCCGCGATCTCGGCCACTGCGGCCATGATTTCATGGGCAAGGCCGGCGGGCGCCTCCTTCATGAGTGGGCGTATCCGCTGCTCCAGACCGGCCAGCAGCTCGGCCTTGGCAACGAGATGGGCGCGGTGGGCCCGCCGGTCACCCTCATCGTAGAGGGCGTGGCGCGCCGCCCGTTCCCGTTCGGCCGCCAGGGTTGCGGTGCGTTGCAGTTCGTCGAGGAGGCGCATGGAGGTTGTTTCTAACAGATATGTTGCGCACAACCCGTTTTGCCACGGGCTGTTAGGCACGGCCAAGAAGATTACAGGGGGCGGAGATCCACCAGGGTGGCGCCCCAGCCGCCAGCCTCCGGGCCGGCCAGCCGGTAGCCGGCCACGGCCGGATGACGGTCGAGGATGGCGTGTACCGTCCGGCGTAGGGTGCCGCTGCCCTTGCCGTGGATGATCCGTAACGAGAAGATGCCCCGCTCCAGACAGGCGGCGATGTAGTCTCCCACCAGGTCCTTCACCTCCTGGGGGCGGAAGGCGTGCAGGTCCAAGGTGCCGTTGATCTCCAGGGTAAAGGTCATTGGGGAGCGGCGGGTGGTGGGGGCTGTCGATCTTCCAGCCGGCGGTACTCGGTTTCCAGATAGGCGGTCACCCGCTCGCGCAGATCCGCGTTCGCATAGCGCAGGCCGTTCATCACCAGCCAGAGGTACGGATCCTTGTCGTACCACCGTTGGCGGCGGATATCGAGGGGAAAGTCCTGGACGAAACGGTCGAGCAAGGTGGGGGCATGCTCGCGGATGAGGAGCATGATGCCCTGCACCAGCCGGTCGCGGTCGTGCGGCGCGCACTCCTTGAGCCGGTCGAGGCAGGAACCAAAACGGGGATACTTGTCGTACCAGCGGTTGCCCATGCATCCTATTGTACGCCATGCCCGCCCCGGTCGGAAGGGATTTTGCCCCGGCTCCGCCGTTTTCGCGGTGTGTCGGCCTGGGAGGAAGGGCAAAAACGCCGTGCCTTGCGTTGTTGCCCTAGGAAGGACAAAGGCGCAACTTGCGCCCTTGCGCGATCAAACTCTGCTGCAAGGCCGCGGCTTCGGCATACGAAGGAGCACCCGTGACCAGGTGTGCTTGGCCAAATGAGGCCGTCATCCCAGTTGGACTGTCAAGGGGATCATGTGCAGCTCGCGGGAGATCTCCGTGGTGCGGCCGAGCCGCCAGCCGGCCAGGGGCCGTCCCACCGCTTCGGCGGCGGCCTTGGCCACGCCAGCCATGTTGATGATCGGATGGCGGGAGAAGACTTCGGGCAGGCCGTAGGTCAGGTTGCAGGCCAGACACTTGCCCGGCCGCTGGGAGAGGCGCAACTCAAAGTGCAGTTCGTCTCCCTGTTGCCCGGCGAAGTGAAGGGTGATATCATAGGCACCTTCTGCGGCGTCGCCGAAAAGGGCGTCGAAGAACTCATCGGCCCGCGTGGGGGGGAACAGTTCGGCGAGCTTCTGGTCGGTGAAGACTGGGGCGGGATCGGTCATGGCCTCTTCCTCCTCATCGTCGTCTAGCCGTGGTCGAAAAAGTCAGGGATGACTTTTTCGACGGACTGATACTCCGTTGGGCCGCTACTGTAAAAGAGACGCCTGAAATGCGCAAGGCCCCTTGGGCCGCGCAAGTTGTAACCGGTCACTGGCTTGCTCCTTCGTATGCCGAAGTTGCGGCCTCGCGGACCAGATACGGCAGGAGATGCCGCTGCGCCGTTGGTTTTTCCGGGAGATCAGATGCCGCCATCCCTTTTCGACGATCCCTTTGCCGCGCCTGCCCCGCCAGATCATGCGGCGACGCTCAACGAGGCCCAGGCCCGGGCGGTGACCCATCCTGGCGGTCCGGTCCTGGTCATCGCGGGCGCCGGCTCGGGCAAGACCCGCACCTTGACCCATCGGGTGGCCTGGCTCATCGACCAGGGTGAGGATCCGGCCGCCATCCTGCTTCTCACCTTTACCCGCCGCGCCGCCCTGGAGATGCTCGACCGCGCCGCCCGTTTGGTGGGACCGGCCTGCCGCGGCGTGTGGGGCGGCACGTTCCACGCGGTGGGCAACATGCTCTTGCGCCGGCACGGCGAGGTGCTGGGCTACCCGGATAATTTCACGATTCTCGACCGTGCGGACGCCGAGGGCATTCTCAATCTCCTGCGCTCTTCTCTTGATCTCGCGGGCCGCGGCCGCCGCTTTCCCGGCAAGCGGGCCCTGGCCGATATCCTTGGCCGGGCGGTGAACCGCAACCAGTCCATCGAAGAGGTGGTGTTCGACCAATACCCGCACTTCGAGCCCTATCTCGACGATATCCTCAAGCTGGCCCGCCAGTACCGCGCCTTTAAGCTCGATCACGGCCTCATGGACTATGACGATCTGCTGGTCAACTGGCGGCTGCTCATGGAGGAGCACGCCGGCGTGGCCGCCGCCATCGCCGGCCAGTTCCACCATGTGCTGGTGGACGAGTACCAGGACACCAACCACCTGCAGGCGGCCATCGTGCGCCATCTGGCCGCGGGCCACGGCAACGTCATGGCTGTGGGGGACGACGCCCAGTCTATTTACAGCTTCCGTGGCGCCGATTTCCGCAACATCATGGCCTTTCCCCACCTCTTTCCCGATACCACCATCATCCGCCTTGAGGAGAACTACCGCTCCACCAACGCCATTTTGTCGGTGGCCAATGCCGTGATCGCCAAGGCGGCGGAGCGGTACGAAAAGCATTTGTTTACCCGCAAGGAGGGCGGTGACAAGCCGGTGGTGTTCGCCGCCCGCAACGAGGGGGAGCAGGCCCGTTACGTGGCCGAGCAGGTGGCCGCCCTGGCGGCCGACGGCGCCGACCTCGCCGAAATCGCTGTCCTCTTCCGCTCCGGGTATCATTCGTACAAGCTGGAGCTGGAGCTGACCAGCCGTGGCATCCCCTTCGAGAAGCGGGGCGGCCTGAAGCTCACCGAGTCGGCGCATATCAAGGATGTGCTGGCCTTTGTCCGCGTGCTGGCCAATCCGGGCGACCGGCTCTCCTGGCACCGGATGCTCCTCCAGATCGAGCGCCTCGGCCCCAAGACCGCCGGGCGGATCACCGATTGGCTCCTGGAGCACGACGATCCCATTGCCGCCATGCCCAGGTACGCTGGCCGTGGCAAGTGGCGGCCGGGCTACGACGAGCTCGCCGGTCTTTTGCACAAGCTTGCCTCTGAGACCGCGCCCGGCGCGGTCCTCGCCGCCATCCTCGAGCACTACCGGCCCGTCCTCGAACGGATCTATCCAGACGACTATCCCCGCCGGCTCAAGGATCTCGATCAGCTCGCCGCCCTGGTGGGCGGTTACGAGTCGTTGCAGGCCTTCCTCGACGACACGGCCTTGGATCCGCCGGAAGAGGGGAGGGAGGCGGAGGCCGGCGGCCGCCTGGTGCTCTCCACCATCCATTCCGCCAAGGGGCTGGAGTGGGACACGGTGTTTGTCATCCACCTGGCCGACGGCCGCTTCCCGCCCGCCCAGGCCGCGTTCACCGATCAGATGGAGGAAGAGCGGCGGCTGTTCTACGTAGCGGTCACCCGGGCGCGGCAGCGTCTTTTTCTCGTCTATCCCCGTCAGGTGGCTGGCGCGGATCGCCGGCCCCTGCCTGCGCCGCCATC
>WFOD01000259.1 GCA_015488275.1 Deltaproteobacteria bacterium | reverse complement strand
TTGCCGAACGGGATGCCGACGGCAATCCCACCAAGCTGACCCTCAAGCTCCGGGCCAAGGGCGCGCTCACCCCGGGAGAGCACGTCCTCTTTTTCCGGCTCCAGGACAGCAACGGCCGTTGGGGCGTGCCTCGGCAGGCATGGTTCAGGGTTCCCGCCGACGCCCCGGACGCGGCGCCGGACGTCGCCGCCCCGGCCGACCGTTGCCAAAACGGCTGGATCGTGGCGGCGGAATACTATATCGACACCGATCCCGGCGAGGGGAAAGGGCTGCCGCTGCCGGTGAGCCGTGATCCCGGCAATCCGCTTCGCGCTTCCATCGACGCCACCATCACCATCGATGATCCGGCCCTGCTCCTGCCGGGCCGGCACACGGTATTCGTGCGCTTTCGCGATGCCGCCGGCCGCTGGGGGCTGGCCCGGCCGCTTACGCCCAGCGACCCCTTTCTCGGCAATGGCGGCACTTTCGATTCCCCCCGCGAACACGGCTTGGCCGCGGCCGAGTACTTCATCGACACCGATCCCGGTGAAGGAAAGGGCACTCCCCTGCGGCTGACTCCTGGAACCGCCTCCATCGACGCCGTCATCACCATCGATGACCCGGCGCTGCTCTCGCCGGGCGAGCACACCATCCACGTCCGCTTCCGCGACACCGCTGGCCGGTGGGGGCCGCCGCAACTCGTGGCCTTAGACACGGAGCGCGGAGCCGCGGCACCCAAAAGTTCGGGACCCGCCGGAGCGGTACTCGCAGAGGGTCAGTATTGCATCACCCGGGACGATACAGCGTCCTCCTGCCAATGGGTTCCCTTGCCGGTAGCGGATGGGGCCTTCGACGAGGCGCAGGAAAGCGTGAGCCAGGACGATTTTCCCCTGGATATCACCGGGCTCGGCTACGGCACCTTTTCCTTTTACGTCCGTTTCCGAGACAACGATGGCGATTGGAGCATTTCGCGCCGGACGACCATCCAGGTGCCGCGGCCGGCCACGATCCAGGCCGCTGAGTACCTCGTGGCCCGGTTTTCTCTCGATGCTTATCCGCCCTCGCCGCCAGACTCCTTCCGCGTTCCCTTTACTCCGGGAAGGGGAACGGCCCTGCCGCCGCTGGACGGGGCCTACGACACCGCCACGGAAGAGGGCGGCATGGAGAGCCTGACCCTCGATGTCTCGCAACTGGATCCGGCCGCCTCGTGGGGTTTGTACGTGGGCTTCCAGGATGACGAGGGACGCTGGAGTGGGTACAAAGCGTTCCTGTTGTGGGGCGACCTCCACTGCGGCGATCCTGATACCCCGGCCGTCGCCGCCTTCTGCGAACCCGATTGCGCTGGAGTTCCGGGTGGTGTGGCCTATCAGGACAACTGCGGTGAGTGCGTGGGAGGCACCACCGGCAAGAAACCGTGCGAACAGGACTGCAACGGCGTTTGGGGCGGCGTGGCGTACCTGGATAACTGCGGCGAGTGCGTGGGGGGCGCCAGCGGCAAGAAACCGTGCGAACAGGACTGCAACGGCGTCTGGGGCGGCGTGGCGTACCTGGATAACTGCGGCGAGTGCGTGGGAGGCACCACTGGCAAGACCCCGTGCGCCATGACTTCCTGTACCGATAAAGACAAGGATGGGTATGCCGTAGAGGGCGGGGAATGCGGTCCCGTGGACTGCGACGACAACGACGCCGGGGGCCGGATTGCCCGGCTTGGCCATCTTGACCGAGACGGAGACGGTTACGGCACCGGCGAGGCAACGGCCTTTTGCACCCGTGACGGAACGCTGCCGGCTGGTTACGCAACCGTGGGCGGAGACTGCCGGGACAGCGATGGCAGGGTGCACCCATATGCGGCCGAGCGGTGCGACGGGGTCGATAACGACTGCGACGGCACCGTTGACGAGGGGTGCGTAAGCCTGGGCACGGACGGGAGGGCACCGGCAATGAGTGACGAGGGAGAAGTCGTCTGGATCCGCTGGCACGAACCCTCCGGCCGCTTCCAGATTTTTTCCTCCAGCAGGGGGTGGCTCACCGAGGATCCGACCGACAAGATCAGCGTGACGGTTAATGATCTGGGCTGGCTGGCCTGGATCGATCGGCAGGGTGACACCTGGCGGCTGCGTTGTAGTCTTGGCGGCCAGACCCTCACCATTACCGAGGGAACGATCCCGCTCGGCCGGCCGGCACTGAACAATGCCGGCGTATTGGTATTCTCGCGGCAGGAGGCGGAAGGGGGCAGAATCCTCCAAGTGACGGTCTCCGAGCCGACTACCTGGGCCCGCCCCAAGGTCCTGAGCGCGCTTGACGCGGATGCCAGCGCGCCCTTCATCAACGAGCGGGGCGATGTGGTATGGCTCCAGCACGACGCCGCCTGCGGCTGCACCTCTATCTGGGGCATTCTCCAAGGCAATGATCGGGATACGGCAGAAAGGCTCGTCGTCCCGGCTGGCCGCGCCGCCTGGCCTTGCATCACCGACTTCGGAGAAATCATCTGGCTGGGCGAGGACGACCAGGGCCGGCCGGCCGTGCTGTCTAGTAGCCGGGGAACGCTTCAAAGCCTCGCCGATACCGTCCGGGCCGGGGAATTAACGGTCAACGGCCGCGGCGATTTTGCGTGGGTGGAGGAGAGCGGCACATCCCACGTGCGGCTACGGACCGGCGATCCCGGCACCTATTTCTTCGTCGATGTGGATGACTCCGTCTCCTCGGGTCTGCGGTACCGGATCATGGCCAAAAATTTCAACGAGGTCGCCGCCTCTCTCACCATCGTCTTGCGCCATCCGGACGGGAGGATTGCACAAGTCGTCCATCGGCGCATACCAGCCCACGAAGCGGCGGAATTCCATCCCGCGGCCCTTGCGGGACGGTCCGAGTTTACAGGAATCGTGTCCATCTGGTCCACGGCCCCCTTGGCCTGCATGGGAATCCAAGAAGATGGCGATCATACCCTGGTCAGCGCCACCACCGCCTCCCGGCAGGCGACCACCCACATCTTTCCCAGTATCAAGGACACGCGCTGGGGGACAGGCAACAAGGAAACCCTGTTCGTCTTCAACCCCGGCGACCGGCCGGTGGAAGTGACCATGGAACTGCATGATTTCGATGGCACCCTGCTGCGCCAAGTCTCCCAGCGCCTAGCCGCCGGCGCCCGCCTCCGGACCCGCCTGGTGGACCTGTTCGGAGGGGACACGATCACCGGCTGGGTTCGTTTGCATTCTCCCGAGCTGCCGGTGGCGGCCGCGATGGTCTTCGCGCCCAACTCCACTAGCCGAACCGCCTACGTGGCGCCCGAACCCGCCACCTACCTCGTCGTGCCAAAGGTGAAGGCCACGGCTTCCATGTCGAATTTTCTCGCCCTGGTCAACCCGAACGATCAGCCGGCCGCGGTGACCGTCATCCTCCATACGTGGCGGAATGGGGCCTCGCCGTCGTACAAGAGGCAGCTTGTCTTGAAACCGGGGGAAAAACAGACCGTGACCGTGTTGCCGGTCGGAAACTCCCGCACCGAGGCGATCATGCCCGTCCCGGCCACGGCAGATACCGTGATCGCCGGTTACCTCGTGATTACGGCCGACTGGCCCGTGGCGGCGAGCCACACCGTGCGGATGAACGAGCCGTCCGGCGCGGCCAAGGCCGTTTCCACCGTTCTGCCGGTGACCGGAAATCAGCGCTTGGCGTTTCCCGTGGTGGATAACGTTCGGTACGACAACACTATTGCAGTCCTGAATCCCGATACCAATCCGGTCCATGCCCGCATCCTCATCACCGATGCGTCGGGCCGTCCGCTCCACGATCAGGAATGGTTGCTCGACACGGGAGATCATGCCTTTTTCCGGCTGGCCGACGTGGTGGGCAGGGAAAACTTCACGGGTGACGTGGTGCTCACCGCCGATTGGCCCGTAGTCGGGCATCTCACCGTGTACAACGAGGCTGCATACGAGATACTCCCCGCCCTGGGACCGGCGTATGGC
>WFOD01000258.1 GCA_015488275.1 Deltaproteobacteria bacterium | reverse complement strand
TGCCGCCCGCACCGGCGAAGCGGCCGGGGCAGGAGCCGATCAGATGCTTGAAGGCCGCCAGGCCGTGGGCCGGCTCCTCCAGCAGGTAACAGATGCGGTTGCCGCGTTGCCCAGCGAGATAGGAACGGTCCAGTCCCAGATCGTCAACGTCCGTTTTGCCCTCGCTTTTCTCAAGAACCACCCGCTCTTTGGTCGTCGTCGGAAAACCGGGGAGGAGGAGATCACTGTCTCCCGGGCCGAACTCGATACCCTGGCCGCCAAGATCGCCGAGGCCCTTGCATTGACCAAGGAGCTGAGCGCCCGGATGGACGGGCTCAAAAGCGCCCTTGGCGGCGGGGGAGAGACGGTGGCCTTCCTGTCCGAGGTCCAAGGACTGGCCGATACCGGCCAGCGGCTTTTTGACGCCGCTTTTCTTTTGGCGGCAATGGACGCAAGCAAAAAAGCGGATGCGGCCGCCACCGCCGAGGAGGCGGCCGCCCAGGCCGAGGAGCGGCTGGCCGCCGCCTTGGCCGCTACAGCGCCGGAAGAAGAGGAGGGCGGGGAGGATGAGATGTCGGACGAGGAGGCCCTGAAAAAACTCGCCGAGTTTGGTTTAGCGTAAACCGCCCGTTGTCCCCCCGATTATGCATAGGTAACCGCCTGTCGGAAAAGCTCTCCCTGGCGTTTTCGGTGATGCTTGGCGAGGCGGAGATGGCCGCCGGCGTCTTCGGTGTTCTGAAGCCCTTGCCTTATGGCGCACAAGTCCCTTCTCGCCACGGTTGGCAAGGGGGCGCCAGGCGTTGCGTTGTACGGAAGACGGGGGTAGGGTAGGCTGTTGAAAAAGCGCTGGCCTGGTGCGCGCCCGTAGCTCAGGCGGATAGAGCGTCGGACTTCGAATCCGAAGGCCGGGGGTTCGATCCCTCCCGGGCGCGCCAGTAAATTCAATGGGTTGCGATATGTTTTCGCAGCCCGTTTCTTGTTTGTGTTTGACTACATTTGACTACACCCCCCGACAAGGCCGGCGACCGATTCCGCCTGGCCGTATCAGAGGCGATACCGCTTTCGCTGCGTTATGCCGGGCGGCCGCGCCGCTTCTTGCTTCCAAGGCCCCCCGCCAGCCCGGCGGAGCCAAGGAGCAGCAGTGTCGAGGGCTCAGGCACCGGATTCGGCGGCAAGGCGAAGGCGCTGTGGTTGAGTTGGTAGAGGACGTCATTAGTGGTCGGGAGGCCGGAGGCAAAGGAGAAGGGCGTGGCCCCTGCCACGTACTGATCGGTGAACACGTACAGACCGGTCATGGTGTCGAGATACCGCCAGATATTGTATGTGAACTTGGTATAGGTCGGCTCTTCGCCAGGAAAGACCGGTAAGGCGTACCGGTAGGCCGCGCCACTGTATCCGGTGGCGTCGTGGAATCCCGAAGCCATATCCGCGGTGCCCACCCCCTGGACCCAGTAGTAGCTGCCAAGGTTGTCGAAGTCGCCTGGAGAACTCATGGTGATGCCATCCACGTCCCGGATATGCTGCATCTGGCCAAGCGTGGGCAAGCTCCACGAATCAACCCCGAGATACTTGGTGCTGTTCAAGGAATCGATAAGGTCCAGGGCATCGTTGTACAGCATGAAACCAGTAGAGTGGAACCCAGAGGTTCGCGCGTAATTGGCATCTTCCAGAAAAGAAATGCCAAGAGCCGGGTCGTACAACGACATGCCTTTGTCCTCCAGGGGGGCCGCCCAGGCTGGCAGGTCGGCCAGGACGAGCGTTGCGGCCAGAGGGACCACGAACAACCAACGTCGCCTCATCATTTCATCCTCCACATCTGCTATGGTTTGCTGGGGGGCTTGCCCGGCAGAGCCTCCGCGTTCTCGTGATGGCCCCATCCGTGCGCAGCACATGTCATATTCTGATGCACCCGTAAGAAACCTTCTCGCCTGCTTAAACCGGGATTCCCGGGAATCACCGGCTGTGCCTCCATGAGGACCGTTTGCGAGGCCATCATAATTATTTGCATGCATAAATCGATCCAGCATATACTGGCTTTAGTGTTCTTTCTAATCTATTGGTATTGCAGCTAATTTTGATGTCCGGTTGCTGGGGAGAAGTGTGGGGATTCCGGAATTCGGGAAAGCGGATTTGCGTTTCCGGGTATTATGAGCATTCCGTTGCCACCGGCCGTTCCTCTGTGCCTCGGTCAGCGGTTCCGGGGGCAACGGTTTTCAAGGGGGCGCAGAAGAGCGGTTCCCAGCCTCGCCCGGTGCGCTCCCGCCACTCGGGCGGGAGCGCACCGCTAATCGCGGATATCGATTCACGGAGAGGAGCGGCAACGCCTCACCACCAGCGGATATCGAACCGGTCGAGGGTCATCACCTTGTTCCAGGCGGCCACGAAATCGTGGACGAACCGTTCCTGGTTGTCATCTTGGGCATAGAATTCGGCTTGGGCCCGTAGTTGGGCGTTGGCGCCAAAGACGAGGTCCACCCGGGTCGCGGTCCAGCGGCGTTGCCCTGTCATGCGGTCGTAGGCGGCAAAGAGGGAGCCCTCCTCCTCGGCGGGCCGCCATTCCACGCCCATGTCCAGGAGGTTGACGAAAAAGTCGTTCGTGAGCAGGCCTGGGCGATCGGTGAGCACCCCGTGGCTTGTGCCGCCGTAGGTGGCGCCCAGCACACGCATGCCGCCGACGAGGACCGTCATTTCCGGCACGGAGAGCGTCAATAACTGGGCCTTGTCGATGAGCGCCTGCTCGGCAGGGAAGGTGCAGTTCGCGCCTTGGTAGTTCCGGAAGCCGTCGGCCGCCGGCTCCAGGACCCGGAAGGAGGCCACGTCGGTCTGGTCCTGGGTCGCGTCGGCTCGGCCGGGGACAAAGGGCACTTCGACCGGAATCCCGGCGCGGCGGGCCGCCTCTTCGATGGCGGCGCAGCCCCCAAGAACGATGAGATCGGCGAGCGACACCCGTTTGCCGTCCGTCTGGCTCTGGTTAAAAGCGCTTTGGATACGCTCGAGTTCGGCAAGTACCTTGGCCAGTTGCTCGGGTTGGTTGACCTCCCAGTCCTTCTGCGGCGCCAGCCGGATGCGGGCGCCGTTGGCGCCGCCGCGCTTGTCCGATGCGCGGAAGGTGGCTGCCGCCGACCAGGCGGTGTAGACCAGCTCGGGGCAGGAAAGGCCGCTGGCCATGATCTGTTCCTTGAGGGCTGCGATATCCTGGGCGTCGATCAGGGGGTGGTCGACCGGCGGCAGGGGATCTTGCCAGATCAGGTCCTCGTCCGGGACCTCTGGCCCGAGATAGCGCGCCTTTGGCCCCATGTCCCGGTGGGTGAGCTTGAACCACGCCCTGGCAAAGGCGTCGGCCAGCGCCTCGGGGTTGTCCAGGAACCGTTTGGCGATTGGGCCGTATACCGGATCCATGCGCAACGCCAGGTCGGTGGTCAGCATGATCGGCTTGTGGCGGGTGTTGGGATCATGGGCGTCGGGCACCAGCTCCGCGGTTTCCGGCGCAGTGGGAACCCATTGCCACGCCCCGGCAGGGCTCTTTTCCAGGTTCCAGTCATACTTGAAGAGGAGTTCGAGAAAGCTGGTGTCCCACTTGGTGGGAGTCGGCGTCCATGCGCCTTCGAGACCGCTGGTGATGGTGTCGGGGCCCTTGCCGCTTTGGTAGGAGTTCTTCCAGCCGAGACCTTGCTCCTCGAGGGGAGCAGCCTCGGGCTCTGGGCCCAGATGACCGTTGGGATCGGCGGCGCCGTGGCATTTGCCAAAGGTGTGGCCGCCGACGATGAGGGCAACGGTCTCCTCGTCGTTCATCCCCATCCGCCTGAAGCTTTGGCGGATATCCTTGGCCGCGGCGAGGACGTTGGGCTCGCCGTTCGGGCCTTCGGGATTGACGTAGATCAGGCCCATCTGCACGGCGGCGAGCGGTTTTTCGAGATTGCGGCCGTCGTGGTGGCGTTCGTCGCCAAGCCATTCGGACTCCGGCCCCCAGTAGATGTCCTCTTCCGGCTCCCAGATGTCCACCCGGCCGCCGCCAAAGCCAAAGGTTGGCAACCCCATCGCCTCCAAGGCCACGTTCCCGGCCAGGATCATGAGATCGGCCCAGGAGATCTTGTTGCCGTACTTCTTTTTGATCGGCCACAAGAGGCGCCGGGCCTTGTCTAGGTTGACGTTGTCCGGCCAACTGTTGACCGGGGCGAAGCGCTGGTTGCCGGTGCTGCCGCCACCGCGGCCGTCCGCCAGCCGGTAGGTTCCGGCCGAATGCCATGCCATGCGGATGAAAAGGGGGCCGTAATGGCCATAGTCGGCTGGCCACCACTCCTGCGAGACGGTGAGCAGCTGCCGGAGGTCCTCCTTGAGCGCTGGATAGTCGAGTTCGGCGAATGCCTTGGCGTAGTCGTGGTCTGACGGCAGGGGTTTGAGTTCGCGCGGATTTTGGTACAGGATGCGCAGGTTCAATTGGTTGGGCCACCAGTCGCGGATCATGTTGCCGCCCAAGGTGGTGTGAGGGAGGGTCGTGTTCGTGGTCTTCATTGCCGGCCTCCTGGCGTTGTTTGTGGTTGGTGCGAGGCGTCCGGCGCAGCCAGGCCGGGAGCGCCAACGCAGACGATAGTGATTATCATTCGTATTAGAACAGAAGAACAGACTGCGGGCAAGGAAAATTTAACCGCTTGCTGAAAACAAGGGTCGCATGCGGCGCAAGGACCGTGGCCTGTGTCAGGGGGGATACCCAGAATCGCAAATGGCTGCGGATTTTGTGGCTGGCGGAGAAGGGCGGGAGAGGGGGTGATTTTTTCCTTGACACTTAGCCCGGGATGAGGTACCTCATGATTCATGACATGAATAAATGTTCATATGAAAAACTAACGAAGTTTGTTGCCGCAAGGAGAAACGCGTATGTACGGATTTGCCGTCAAGGTCAACGAGAGTCACGATAAGGCCATTACCAGGGTCACCGAAGCGTTGCAGCAGGAAGGCTTTGGTGTGCTCACCACCATCGACGTGGCCGCGGCTTTAAAGAAAAAGATCGGGGTGGAGCGCAGACCCTACACCATCCTCGGCGCCTGTAATCCCAAAATGGCCAACCGAGCGCTCGACGCTGATCCTGACATCGGCCTGCTGCTGCCCTGCAACGTGGTGGTCCGTGTGGAGGACGACGACAGCGTCACCGTGGCCTTTATGGATCCGGCCGCTGTCTTGTCCCTGGTGGACAAGGAGGGGGTGAGCGAGATCGCCGCCGAGGTGCGGGCCAAGCTGATGCGGGTGCGCGACGCCCTGGCGGCGTGATGGCCGTGGCCTCATTCTCATGGCTTCGGATATCTGTCAGGTTCGGTCCGTGAACCAGGAGCGCGTCGCCCGCACCCGGGCCCGGATGCGCGACGAAGAGACCATCGTCGCCCTGGCCGAGACCTTCAAGGTGCTCAGCGAGCCGTCGCGGGTGCGGATCCTGCTCGCCCTGGCGGACGAGGAGTTGTGTGTCTGTGATATCGCCGCAGCGCTCGGCATGACCTCTTCAGCCGTCTCCCACCAGTTGCGGATCCTGCGGACCGCGCGGCTGGTGCGCGCGAGAAAGGAGGGGAAGATGGTTTACTACTCCTTGGACGACGAGCATGTCCGGGGCCTCTTTGCCGAAGGCATCCGCCACGTGGAGGATGGGTAGGTCTCTTTTTTTGGCTTATAGCTGAACATATATTCATATGTGCAATAAAGATTTTTTGGAGGTGGAGCACATGGAGCAGCGGGCTTGTTGCGGCGGCCGGAGCGCCGGGAGCATCGGCCACGAGGGCTTGAAGAAACTGGTCATGGTCGGCAACCCGAACGTGGGTAAGAGCGCCCTGTTCAACCGGCTGACCGGTTCCTACGTGGTGGTCTCCAACTATCCGGGGACCACGGTCGAGGTCTCGCGGGGCACCTGCCGGATCGGCAACACCGAATTCCTGGTCGAGGACACGCCGGGGATGTACTCCCTGTTGCCGATCACCGAGGAGGAGCGGGTGGGCCGCGATATCCTCCGGGCCGGGGACGCAACCGTGGTCCTGCATGTGGTTGACGCCAAGAATCTCAAGCGGATGCTCCCCTTGACCCTGCAACTGATCGAGGCCGGACAGCCGGTGTTGCTGGTGCTCAACATGATCGACGAGGCCGAGCGCCTGGGGATCCGTATCGACACCATGCGGCTGGAAGAGCGGCTGGGCATCCCGGTGGCCGCGGTTTCCGCCCTTTCGGGCAAGGGGATCGATGGTCTGGAGCAGAAGATCGCCTCCTACCGCCCGCCGCGGGAGGGAAAGAGGCTGGAGATCGCCTACCACGAGGCCATCGAGGCGGCGGTGCGCGTCCTGACCCCGCATATGCCGGCTGGCAGCGGCCTGTCGCCGCGCGCCCTGGCCCTGCTTCTCCTGCAGGGAGACTCGGCGATCGCGGCCGAGGAAGGGGTGCGGGAGGAAGAGATCGCCCCTCTTCTCGCCACCTGCCGGGCGGAAGTGGAAGCGAGCCTAAAGGCCGCCCCCAGCTACGCCATTCCGCTTGCCCTCCACCGCCGCGCCGTCGCCATCTGTGCCGCGGCCTTTACCGCGCCGCCCAAGAAGGGCAACGCGCTCGCCGACCGGTTGAGCGACTGGACCATGCGGCCGCTGACCGGGATCCCGATCCTTCTTTTGGTCCTCTATTACGGTCTCTACAAGTTCGTCGGCGGCTTCGGCGCCGGCACGGTGGTCGATTTTCTGGAGGCGGACGTTTTCGGCAGGTACATCAACCCTGGGATCAACGCCTTGCTCTCGGCCTACGTCCCCTGGCAGCCGGTGCGCGAACTCCTTGGCATGGAGTACGGCGTCGTCACCCTGGGCATCCGGTACGCGGTGGCCATCATCCTGCCGATCGTCGGCACCTTTTTCATCGCCTTCTCGATCATCGAGGACACCGGCTACCTGCCGCGGCTGGCGCTCCTGGTGGACCGGCTTTTTAAGAAGATCGGCCTTAACGGCCGGGCGGTGATCCCCATGACCCTGGGCTTTGGCTGCGACACCATGGCCACCATGGTCACCCGCACCCTGGAGACCAGGCGGGAACGGCTCATCGCCACCGTGCTCTTGGCCCTGGCGATTCCCTGCAGCGCCCAACTCGGGGTGATTCTCGGCATGGTGGCGGAAAATCCCGGAGCCATGATGCTGTGGGGGGCAAGCGTGCTGGCGATCTTCCTCCTGGTCGGCTTCCTCTCCGCCCGCCTCCTGCCCGGCGAGCGGCCGAACTTTTACATGGAAGTCCCGCCGTTGCGCCTGCCGCGGCCGGGATCGGTCCTCGTCAAGACCTACACCCGCATGCAGTGGTACTTTGTCGAGATCCTGCCCCTCTTCATCCTGGCCAGTGTGCTGATCTGGCTTGGCAAGATCACCGCGACCTTTGATATCGTCGTCTCCTGGCTCTCCCACGTCATGGCCTGGATCGGCCTGCCCAAAGAAGCGGCCGTCGCCTTTCTGTTCGGCTTTTTCCGCCGTGACTACGGCGCGGCCGGTCTCTACGACCTCCAACAGGACGGGGCCTTGACCGGCAACCAGTTGGCGGTGGCGGTGATCACCCTGACCCTGTTCATCCCCTGCGTGGCGCAGTTCTTGATGATGAAAAAGGAGCGCGGCCTCAAGACCGCCTGCGCCATCGGCATGTTCATCTTTCCCTTTGCCTTTGCCGTTGGCGGCATGGTGAACGCGCTCCTCAACCTCACCGGGGTCCAGTTATGATCTGTCCCTTTTGTCAAAAGACATTCGCCGCGCGGGAGGCCGAAAAGGCGTGCCGCAACTGCGCCCTGTTCGGCGGCTGCCAGAAGGTCAAATGCCCGTACTGTGGCTACGAGTCTCCCCGCGAACCCGATTTCCTCGCCACCTTGCGCAAGCTCGGCAACAAACTCAGGAGGCATACCGATGCAAGCACATGACCAGTCCGTCGAAATCCCCCTGGCCAGAAGAATACCACCGGCCGCAGCAGGCCAGCCGCCGCAGGGCCAGGAGGCCCAGTGGCAGGAGCGGTCCGCCGACCGCCTTCAGGAGCGGCCGGCCGCGGCCCCGGTGCCGCTGCCGAGCCTGCGGCCGGGAGAACGCGGCTCGATCGCCTATCTGCGGGACGGGGACGGCAAGAAAGTGCAAAAGCTGATGGCCATGGGCGTGCTGCCCGGCAACACGATCCAACTCCAGGCCACTTTCCCCTCCGTGGTCTTTTCGGTCGATTACAGCCAATACGCCGTGGATGCCGATATGGCGGCGGCGATCATCGTCACGCGGGAGCCGGCCAGAAACTAAAGGCAACGTGGCGGCCCCCTGCCGGGCCGCCCTTGGCCGGTCACAGGGGCTCCGGCGGTATTTGCCCGGAAAGCCTCGCTTTGTAGGCGGTTGCTGGCGAGCTGATCACGCCAAAACCTTACCTTTCACCACGTCCCCAGGACGACGCGGTTGCGGCCTTCTTCCTTGGCCCGGTAGAGGGCCTGGTCCGCTACCTCGATGGCCTGCTGCAGGGAGATCTCGCCGGCGGGATAGGAAGCGACACCGATGGAGATGGTGGCGGCGATCTCTTGCCCGGCCCAGGGAACCCGTAGCTCTCGTTCCACCGTGGCCCGGAGCTCCTCGGCCTTGGCAGTGGCGTAGTCCAACTCGCACCTGGTGAGCAGGACCAGGAACTCCTCGCCGCCCCAGCGGCAGACCGTGTCCTCGGTGCGGAACAACCGGCTAAGGATGGTGGCCAGGCGCTTGAGCACCGCGTCGCCAGCGTCGTGGCCGTGGGTGTCGTTGACTTTTTTGAAAAAATCGATGTCCATGAGCAGGAGGCTGCAGTGGCCGCCGTGGCGGGCGATACGCCGTTCCTCGCGCTGGAATTCCTCGGTGGCGTAGCGGCGGTTGTAGAGCCCGGTGAGGGGGTCGCGGCTGGACTGTTCCTGCAGGGTCTGCTGGAGTTCGATGTTGCTCAGGGAGAGCGCGGTGTGCTCGGCCACCGTCTCCAGCAGGCGCAGGTTCCCGTCGGCGGCGGTGGCGAAACTGCAGTGGAGGGTGCCAACGATGCGGCCCTGGGCGGTCATGGGCACGCAGGCCATGGCCCTGGTGGTATCGTCATCGGTGGTGGCGTGGGCGCAGAGGGGGTCGGTGTCGGTGTCGCGGACGCTGTGGCTCTTGCCACGCCGGATGGCCCAGCAGTCGTCGGGCCGGTAGAGTTGATCCTCCACGGCGGTGGCGCCGGTATTGTCCCACGCCGCCACCGGCTCGAGGATGGCGCCGGCGTCGTCCAGACGGAAGATCTGGCCGCGGCTGCCGCTAAAGAGCTTGCGTATGGTGCTGATGACCACGGCGTAGACTTCCTCGTGGCTGCGGCAGGCCTTGAGCATGTCGCCCATGGCGTTGATCGCTTCGATGGCGCGGTTGCGGTTCCGCAACTCCTCCACTTTGTCGGAGAGGGCGGCGGTCCGCTCCCGGACCCGTTCCTCTAGGGTATGGATCTGGCTGCGGAGTTGGAGGACCATGGTGTTGAAGGCGCGGGCCAGCTCGCCGATCTCGTCTTCCCGGTCCAGGTCAATGGTGCGGGAGAGGTCGCCGCCGCTGATCCGCCGGGCCGATTCCGCCATCCGCGCGATTGGCGAGGTGAAGGAGCGGACGAAGAGGTAACCGCCCAGCACGGCCAGCAGGAGGGCGCCCAGGGAGAGGAAGACGATGCGGTTGGTGAGGGTGGCGGCGCCTTCCTCCAGGTCGCGGGTGTAGACCGAGAGGGAGACGTACCAGTCGAACTCGGGGACGTAGCGTGTCCAGGCGATCTTGTCGTAGACGTAGTTGCCGGGATCGGCGGGTTTGTCCCACTTGTAGGCCAGTTTTTTGTCGGCGCGGCGGGCGGCGGCCATGAGTTCCTCGGCGATGGGCTTGTTGGTCAGGGGATCGGGCAGATTGGCGAAGTTGGTGCCCTCGATGTTGGGGTTGGGGTGGATGATCATGTTCTTGTCGGCGTCGAAGATAAAGAGGTAGCCCTCGCCGGCGAATGTGGTCTCGTGGATCAGGGTCCGCAGCCCGGAAACGAGCTGTTGCCGCAGTTTGGCGGTGTCGTTGCGGATGTCGTCGATGTAGACGCCGGTGCCAATGACCCAGCCCTTTTCCGGCAGGGTGCGGTAGTAGGAGAGCTTCTCGATGGGCTCGGAGTCGCCCAGCCGCCGCCACCAATAAAAGTGGAAGCCGTCGCCCTGGCGCCGAGCGCCCTCGACCATGGGCGGGACGATGAGGTTGCCGCGGACGTCGCGGACGGTGGAGAAATCAGCGTTGTTCAGCTTGTCGTCGGGATGGGCGATGAGACGGGAGGCGTAGTCGGCGATCCAGATGTAGTCGTGTTGCTCGCCGTAGCGCATGGAACGGGCGAGGGCGAGGAGGTTGCGGTCCACGGTCTCCCGGTCCATGCCCGTCGCCGCCATCTGGCGGCCGGCGGCCTCCAGGGTGGCGGTGGCCATGTCCACCAGGTGGCGGAGTTCCCGTTTGCGGGCCGCCACGGCGCTGTCTTCCATGGCCTGGAGGTCGCGGGCCGACTGCTGGACCAAGAGGACGATGTTGTCCAGCAGGGCGCTGCCGGCCCGTTCCTGCATGGTGAACCCCATGTGGCGGATCATGGGCACGGTGGTGAGGTAGAAAATGCCGCACATGACCACGACGCCGAGGGAGATGGTGGTGAAGGTCTTGACGAAGAGGCTAGACTTGAACATGGCCGGGGAGCGATGGGGAGATGGGAGCGGAGAGCCCGTCCGGCGGCGCGGGCCGGGTGGTTGCAATGATCTATTTTCCTATGCTCCACTGATGGTGGTCAAGCAAAAGAAGGGGTTGGCGGCGACTGCGCGCCGATCGGTTGGCGCAATTGCGTCAGGCTTCGGGAACTGGGGGAGGATCGCGGTGGCCAGTAACTGCCGCCCAAGAGCGCCTACCTTTTCCCGCCAAAATCCTACTTGCACCGTCGGCGATTTTGTTTTTCGCAAGTGAATTTCTGCTTATCAGCCGCCTCATTGCGCCGCAGGGCCTCCTGCGGCCGGGCCGTCCAGTTCCGCGGCCCAGAACAGGAACCAGACCGCGCCCGGCACGTTGGTCTTGCAGATCTCGGGCACGAGTTTGAGAAACTCCGCTTCGTTATAGGTATAGCGGCCGTCGTGGACCTCGATGTTGAGCGCGGCCAGCCCCTCGGTGGCGTAGTAGCAGTCGCGGGCCACGCCGCTCGCCACGCTGGAGCCGTTGTAGTTCTGGGCCGCGGTGTAGTTGCCGATGCCCGGCTCGCCCCGGTCGTGGCGGTTGAGCAGGGCGGCGATCTTGCCGGCCACGAAACGGAAGACCTCGTAGTCGGACATGCCGTTCGGCCCGCCGAGAATCTTCCTGTCCGGCCTGGCCTCGGTGGAGTAGGCATAGGGGTAGAGAACCTGGGTGGTGCCGGAGTGGTAGTCGATCAGGGCCACGACGCGCCGCTCCCGGATGAGCCGCTCCATGATCCGGGGCTCCTGCTCCGAGATTTGGGCCGGCCCGCGATAGACCCGCGACGAGGGGGTGCGGGTCCTGATGAACTGCGCCTTTTGTTCTGGCCCCATGTCCCACTGGTAGCGGAAGTTCCGGTTCAGGTCCACGCCGTAGGCCTCTTGCAGGTACCCTTCCTCAACGGCCCGCGCCATAGGGATGATCTCCTTGTCTTCGGCCGACCATTGGGCCTGCCAGACATGCCGACGGCCAGAGGCGCAGAAGACCCGCCGCGGGTCGCGGGAGCTATAGATGGCGTCGAACATCTCGGCCGAAGCGGCGTCGAGTTCCGGGGCGAAAAGACGGATGCCCTGGTGGTCCACGGTCTCGCAGACGATCACTTCCTCCTCCTCGAGTTCGCCGCCTTCGGCGGTGTCGTCGAAATCGGCCAGGAAACAGTGCTCTGCGTCAGCGGGTGGGGTGGCGAATGGCCGTCCGTCCGCCTGATAACAGATCTCCTGCGGCGTGCGCTTTTGCTGTTCGCAGCGGTTCGGCCGCCAGCCGGCGCCGTAGTACGACATCCGGCCCTCGGGCGTCTGGCTGTAGTCATAGCCTTCGGGATTGAGCACCGGAATGATGATCACCTCCAGCCGCTGCAACAACTCCTTGATACTGGTGATCCTGGGCACGATTCCCGCTGTCCCCTCCCCTCGTCCCGCCGGCGGGGCGAGGGCCTCGGCGTTGATCACCACGCCCTTGTCGTCCCGGGCCGGCGTGTCGTCGTCCTTGTGGTCCAACAGGTACTCGGCGATGCCAATGCAGACCTCGGGCGTGGCCCACTCGTTGCCGTGGATGGCGCCGGTGAGGACCACGGCCGGCTTGCCGCTGGGCCGCTCCCAGGAAGCGTTCTCCGTGATGAGGATGGCGGTGACCGGTTTCCCCTCGCAGGCGGTGGCGCCAAGGGTGGTGACCGCGGCGTAGCCGAACGAGCTGTCGGCCAGATCGCGGAGATAGCGGGCGATGGCCATGCTCGATTTGAGACCGCGTTTGGCGCTCCGGCACGCCGCCGCCTGGGGGGTGGCGGGCAGGAGGAGCACGGCGACGAGGAGCGTCGCCCACCAGGCCGGACTCTGGAAACGGTGGCTGGGGAGGGCGGTCATCGCTGCGCCTCCTCCAGGCGGGCGATTTTTTCGCGCAACCGCTGGCGGAGCATGGGCGGCGCGCCGTCGGGATGCGTATCCAGCCAGGCGGCGAACTCACGCAGCAAGGCGAGCACCCGCGGATCCTGCCCGCCCTTGATGCCGCTGACCACCGCCGGCTTGATCCGGGGAAAGGGGCCGAAGAGGATGGCGCGGTAATACGGCAGGGCCTCTGCCTCATGTTGCCGGAAAAAACCGAGCGCCGCCATCCGGAGCCCGAACACGGTCTCCTCGTCCGCCTGTTCGAAGGCGTTCTTGTCGCCAAAGGCTTTTTCGAAGATCTGGGGAAAGAGGTGCTTTTTGCCGAGCATGCGCGCCAGATCGATGGCGGCCCAGACCTCCACCGGATTGGCCGATTCGAGCCCCTTGCGCAGGCCGATATCGGCCTCGCGCGGATACTCCCGCGCCACGTCGATGATGTCGTGGCAGGAGGCGAAGTACTCCACCAGCAACGGGACGTAGACCTCGGGCTTTTCGTCGGCCTGCTCGATGAGGAACTCCATCACCCTGTGACTGGCGAATTCGTTCTTGTGCGGGTGGGAACCGTACTTGCGGATCACGGCCAGCTGGTCGTCCAGTGGCGATTCCGGGGTCAACTTTTTAAGGTCCTTTTTGGAGGTGACCTCTTGCAGGCTCCGGTTCGCGGTCCAGGCAACGCAGATCATTTCCTCGGTGCCCCGGTTCTCGCAGGCGTTTTCTTTGATGAGCTGGCGGAGGGCGTCTTCAGCCCGGCAGTCGTCGAACCGGCGGAGCTGACGGGCGATACGGATCTTGCGCCGCACCTCGGACTCCCGCCCCGGCCGCCGTGCTCCCAGGGAAGGCTGGCGCAGTTCAGCCAACAGCCGCAAGAGCTCCTTCTCCTCGGCCGGAGAGCAGTACCGCTTGGCGCTGGCGCCGTCGCCAGGGGCCTGGTGTTCCTGGCCGCCGCCTTTTCCTTCTTTTCCTTTCGCGCTCTGGGCCTGCCCTGCCGCCGGCCGCTCCCAGCGCTCCCACTGCTCCCACCGCTGCCATTGCCGCCATCCCTCCTGGGGCCAGGCCGGCATCTGGCCGAGGAAAACGATGGCGGCGCACAGGAATACGGCCAGGGTCGGCGCGCCGGGATGCCGCACGGGCGCGGGGCGGGAGGAGAACAGCCCGTTGAAAAACGGGCTGTGTGCGGCACAGGGACGTGCCGCCGAATTCCGCGGCTTTTTTTGTGTTTGTCCAGCCAGCCGCCGTGCCAAAGGCTCCAGGGGTGCGGACTGAGCCGGGC
>WFOD01000257.1 GCA_015488275.1 Deltaproteobacteria bacterium | reverse complement strand
CAACTGCGCATCCCGACCAGGACCTCGACGGGCCGGCGGACCACCGGCCCGTCGAGGTCCTGGTCGGGATGCGCAGTTGAGCGTCGCCAAGGAGAGAGGCATGGCCGAGGTCATCGTTGGCTTGGATATCGGGACCACCAAGATCTGTTGCGTGGTCGGCGAGGTGCACGACGGCAAGATCGACATCATCGCTATGGGCCAGCATCCCTCTGATGGGCTGCGCAAGGGGCGGGTGGTGAATATCGAGAGCACGGTGGCCTCCATTGAAAAGGCGGTGAAGGAGGCCGAGATGATGGCCGGCATGGGCATCAGTTCGGTGTATGTCGGCATTGCCGGCAGCCATATCACCGGCTTCAACAGCCACGGCCAGGTGGCGATCCGCGGCCAGGAGATCCGCCAGGAGGACATCAAGGCGGTGGTGGATTCGGCGCGCGCCGTGCCCATCCCGCCGGACCAGGAGGTGATCCACGTCTTGCCCCAGGAATACACGGTGGACGACCAACGGGGCATTCAGGACCCCATCGGTATGACCGGCGTGCGCCTGGAGGTGGACGTGCACATCGTCACCGGCGCGGTGACCTCGGTGCACAACATCGTCAAATGTTGCAACAAGGCCGGGCTGGAGGTGCGGGACGTGGTGCTGGAGCCGCTCGCCTCGGCCAGCGCCGTGCTGACCACCGAGGAGATGGAGCTCGGTATCGGCCTGCTCGACATCGGCGGCGGCACCTCGGACCTGGCCGTGTTTCACGAACGGAGCATCAAGCACACCTATGTTCTTGCCCTGGGCGGCCACAACTTGAGCAACGATATCTCGCAAGGGCTGCGCACGCCCTTTGCCGATGCGGTGCGGTTGAAAGAGGAGTACGGCTGCGCCATTGCCTCGATGATCGACAAGGACCAGACCATCGAGGTGCCGAGCGTTGGCGGCCGGCCGCCGCGCCGGTTGTCGCGCAAGGTGATGGGCGAGATCATTGAAGCGCGCATCGAAGAGATGTTGACCATTGTCAACCAGGAACTGGTGGACAGCGGCTACAAGGACACGATCAAGGCCGGCATGGTGCTTTGCGGCGGCACCGCGCTTTTGGAGCACATCGTTGAGCTGGCCGAGCAGGTTTTCGATTTGCCGGTGCGCATCGGCTATCCGCGCGATATCGGCGGGGTGATCGATATTGTCAATTCGCCGCAGTGCGCCACTGGCGTGGGCCTGGTGATCTATGGCATGAAAAACGAACCGGCCCGGCGGGCCAGCGATACGTCCGGCGGTCTGGTCTCACGCCTGATGGCGTCGATTCGCGGCTGGTTCAACCGGATGGTGTAGGAGAATGACGCAGGGACAGGGACGGCCCTGCGGAGGGCGGCTGAGATTTTGGCGGAAACGAAAGAGGCGTTTCCTTCGGCAAGAGAGTCAAGAAAACAGGGGGCAGCCATGACGTTCAGACTGGTGGAGGACGAGACACGGGCACGGATCAAGGTGATCGGTATCGGTGGCGGCGGCGGCAACGCGGTGAACACGATGGTGGAAAACGGCCTGGCCGGTGTGGAGTTCATCGCCGCCAATACCGATATGCAGGCGCTGTCGGTTTCCAAGGCCGACATCCGGCTGCAATTGGGGCCGGAGACCACCAGGGGGCTGGGCGCTGGCGCCAATCCGGAAAAAGGGCGCGAAGCGGCCGAGGAGTCGAGCGCCGAGATCCGCGCCGCCCTCGAGGGGGCGGACATGGTGTTCATCACCGCTGGCCTTGGCGGCGGCACGGGCACGGGCGGCGCGCCGGTGGTGGCCCGCATCAGCAAGGAATTGGGCGCGCTTACCGTGGCCGTGGTCACCAAGCCGTTTTCGTTCGAGGGGCGCGCCCGGGGCCGTAACGCCCAGCGCGGGTGGGAGGCGCTCCGCGAGCAGGTGGACACGATCATCACCATTCCCAACGACCGGCTCATTCCCCTCGCCCAGAAGAACACCCCCTTTCTTGAGATGATGATGGCCGCTGATTCGGTGCTGGTGCAGGCGGTCAAGGGCATCACCGATCTCATCAACCTGCCCGGCTATATCAACCCCGACTTCGCCGATCTGCGGGCGGTAATGAACGAGACAGGTCCGGCCCTCATGGGCTCGGGACGTGGCGTGGGCGACAACCGGGCCATAGAGGCAGTGAACGCAGCGATCAACAGCCCGTTTCTCCAGGACATCAGCATCGAGGGGGCGCGGGGCGTGCTGCTCAACATCTCGGCCCGGCGTGATACCCTTGGCATGGGCGAGGTGGCCGATATCTCGGCCCAGATCGAGGCTGAGGCCCATGACGACGCCAACATCATCCTGGGCGTCATCTTTGACGAATCCCTCGGGGACGCCATCCAGGTGACGGTGATCGCCACCGGCATCCGGGGCGAGGAAGAGATGCCGGGCAATATCGAGGTGTTGCGGCCGCGGACCGGCAAGGCGAACCAGCCCCTGCCCTTTGACGATCCGCAGCCGGCCGCGCCGGCCGCCCTTGAGCCGGAAACCGAGCCAGAGCCCGAACCGCTGGTCAAGGCCAAGAGCACGGCGAGAACGGTGAAGCTCAACGGCCGCCGGCCGCTGGACGAAGACTTTCTCGATATCCCCACCTTTATGCGGCGCAACGAGAATTGAGTCCTTGATCATGCGGTCGCAGGGCCCGGCAGCCGGGGAGCGGGGCGCGGTGCGCAAGCGGTGGACCGGCCGGCTGCCGGTTGGCCTGCTCTTCCCCAACACCTACCCGGTGGCGATGGCCAATCTGGGGGTGCAGGTGCTCTACCGCCTGCTCAACCAGCGGGCCGAGGTGGTGGCCGAGCGCATCTTTCTCCCCCCTCCTTCCGCCCCCTTGCGGTCGATCGAGTCGCAACGGCCGGTGACCGATTTTCCCCTCCTTTTCCTCTCGTGCAGCTTTGAGGCCGACTACCCGATGGTGCCGGCCCTCCTCCACCGCGCCGGCCTGCCACGCCTGGCGGCGGAGCGGCGCGGACCGCCCGTCCCTGGCGCGCCCTTGGTGATCGCCGGCGGCGTGGCCACCTTTCTCAACCCCGAACCCCTTGCCCCCTACGTTGACTGTTGTGTCGTCGGCGAGATCGAGCCGGTCGCCGAGCCGTTGCTCGACATGCTCCTTCAAGCTTACGAAGAGCGATGGGACCGGCAGGCGCTCCTTTCCGCCTTGGCCGCCGAGGTGCCGGGATGCTACGTGCCCTCGCTGTACCAGGTGCGCTATCACGCCGATGGCACGGTGGCCGGCTTCCAGGCCGCGGCCGGCGCGCCCCTGCCGGTCCGGCGCAACCTGGCCACAGGGCTGGCGGCCAGCGGCCATTCCGCCGTGGTGGGGCCAGAATGCCGGTTCCGCGACACCTTTCTCGTGGAGCTTGGCCGTGGCTGCTCCCGCGCCTGCCGGTTTTGCGCCGCCGGTTTTGTCTATCGGCCGCCCCGGCGCTGGCCAGTGGAGACGATCCAGGCCGCTCTGGCGGCCCGGCCAGCGGACAGCGACCGCATCGGCTTGGTGGGCCTTGAGATGGTGGATGACACAACTTTGAGCGCGGTGGCCGAGCAGCTGCTTGCCGAGGGTTGCGCGCTGACCTTTTCCTCCCTGCGGGCCGACGCGCTCACCGACCGCCTGCTTGAGGTCATCGGCCGTTCTGGCGTCAAGACGGCGGTGTTGGCGCCGGACGGGCCATCGGCCCGCCTGCGGCGGGTGATCAACAAACAGATCGACGAGGCGCAGGTCTGCGTTGCCGCCGCCCGCCTGGCCGCGACCGGCATCACCACCTTGAAGCTCTACTTCATGGTGGGGCTGCCCACAGAAACCGACGACGATCTTGAGGAGATGCTGGCCTTGTTGGCCGCGGTGCGCGAGGCCGTAACGCCAGAGATCCGCCGTCGCCGCCGGGCCCTGCGGCTCGTGGCCAGTGTTTCCTGTTTTGTGCCCAAGCCGTGGACGCCCTTTCAGTTCCACCCCATGACCGCCCTCCCAGAATTGGAACAGCGGCTCAACCGGCTCCGCCGCCGGGCTGGCCGCATTGCCGGCCTGCGCCTCCAGGCGGAGCGGCCGGTCCATGCCCTGTATCAGGCGGTGTTGGCCAGGGGCGACCGGCGGTTGGGCATGGCGCTCGCCGTGGACGACGGTGCGCGGCCGGCCCGCTGGCTGCGGGCCCTGGTCCGCCAAGGCGTCGATCCCCAGTGGTATGCCAACCGGCCACGGCCGCGGCACGAGGTATTGCCGTGGGAAATCCTTGATAACGCCATCGGCAAAGGGTATCTCTGGCAGGAATACCAACGGGGCCTGGCGGGCAAGAGCACGCCCGCTTGCCAAGTCGGCGCCTGCCGCCGCTGCGGCGCCTGTCCGCCCGGCCCCTCTTCCCGTCCCGGCAAGCCCAGCGCGTCATGAACGAGGAGCAGCGACAGCCCACAGCAAAAGCGGACGAGCCCTTTCAACTCGTCAAGTTTTTTTCCTTCGCCAGCCTGCTTGTGCTCCTGCTGACCACGGTGGTGCTTACCTGGGTCATCTCCAACTACGCCCGCGGCCTGCTCATGGAGCGGAGCAAGGCTTATGCCTTGGTGCTGGCCGAAAACCTCAACCATCAGATCCTCTCCAACTTCGTCCTGCCCACCCTGGTGCAGTACCGCGCCATTCGCCTGTCCGAGGAGCGGCAGTACCGCGCCCTTGACCGGGTGGTCCGCAACACGATCCACGGGATGAACGTGGAGCGGGTGACCATCTACGACTCTGAGGAAAATATCATCTCTTACAGCACTGATCCCGCCCTGCGCGGCCGCCGGGACGCCGGCGGGGGAGAGTACGAGCAGGCGCTGGCGGGCAAGAGCAACTCGGTCTTCGTCACCGAGGGCGCCTGGTGGGCCATCTTGCCTGGTGGCGAGGCCAGGCGGTACCGCTTGCGCACCTACGTGCCCTTGCGGATCAACGCCCGCGCCGGTCAGGTGATGGGGGTTTTGGAGGTGGTGCTCGATCTGTCCGGCGATTTTGAGGCCATTATCCGGTTTCAGGGCGCGATTCTCGGCGCCTCGCTCGTCATCATGGGCATCCTGTTCCTGGTGCTGCGGCTGATCGTTGTCCGGGCCGAACGGATCATGGCCGGCCGGGCCGCTGAGCGCCGGCGGCTGGAGGAAAAACTCAACCAGGCCGAGCGGCTGGCCGGTCTGGGCAAGATGGTGGCCTCGGTGTCGCACGAGATCAAAAATCCCCTTGGCATCGTCAAGGCCACGGCCGAGATCCTCCAGCGCAAGTCAGCGCCGGAAACCGCCCATCTGGCGGCGATTATCGTTGAGGAGGCGGGGCGGCTGGACGGGATCGTGCGCGAGTTTCTCGACTTCGCCCGGCCGCCCAAACCGCGGTTTACCCGTTTGCGTTTGGATGAGCTGTGCGAGCGGGTACTGGCCTTTGCCGGGCCAGAGCTGGAGAAGCGCAAGGTCGAGCTACGGTTCCACCGGCCGGCCGGCGAGGTGTGGTGCGAGGCGGATGGCGATCTCTTGTACCGCGCCCTGCTCAATATCGTGATCAACGGCATACAGGCCATGCCCGAAGGCGGGGTCTTGGAGGTGAGCGTTGCGGCGCGGCCAGAGGAGGACAAGGTGGCCTGTGTGGTGACCGATAGCGGCGAGGGAATGGACGAGGAGACCAGGGCCCAGATCTTTCAACCGTTTTTCACGACCAAACACCGGGGCACCGGTCTTGGGTTGGCCATTGTCAAGAATATCGTGGACAGCCATCACGGAGAGGTGGCGGTGGCGAGCAACGCTGGTCGGGGCACGGTTTTTCGCATCGTTTTGCCTGTGACCCAGGAAGAAGGATGATGACAGCCCGTTTTTCAACGGGATGTCAAGGTCAAGGCGTGGAGCACCCCCGCCACCCAGGCGGCGCAAAAAAGAAGGAGGCCAATGGCCGCGATGGCCGCGCCTGGGCCAGGGAGGGCCTCCAGCAACATGGCTAAATCAACCCTGCGCCCTGCGGCCACCAGCGGCTCGAGCCGCGCGGCCACCTTTGTCGCCTGACTGGCGGCGGCAAGAAGGAAGAGAAAAAAGCCGCCGCTTGCCAGGAGGACCAGAAGCGCCCCTGTCCGGCGGCGGCCGCACACCAACTGTCCAAGACCGGGAAAGACGAGGCCCGAGAGGAGTAAGGCCTTGAGCCGGGGGGAGATCATGGTGGTCAGCCTTGGCCGGCATCTGGGGCGCGTTTGCGCCGTTCTTGTTGCGCGGCCCGCATCTGGTCGCGCAAGGCCTTCAGTTCCTCGTAGGTCTTCTCGGCCTCCTTGACCTTTTCTTGTTGCTGGCGCTTGACCCGCTCAGCCGCCTCTTTGACCTTTTCGTCCTTCATCTTCAACTCTCCGGTGTTGAAGATGGAAGAGGCGAGATATTTGAAGGAAAACTTCATAAGGGCGATGTCGTCTTCCTTGATCTGCGCCAGCGTTTCCTCGTCAACCTCGTAGATATCCAAAAAGGAGCTTTCAAACACGAATTCGCGGAACTTGTCGAGATTGGTGGAGGCCATGAAAAACATTTTTTTCGCCTGCTCGCTCAACGAGGCCTGCAAGCCGAACGACTTGCGCCGCATGACGAGTTCCATCCATTCCTTGTTCATCTCGTCCGACTCGTCGATGCCTTGATCGATGCGCCATTCGCGGATCGTCCACTCTTTGTCCTCCTCGTGGCCCTTGCAGTGCGGCTCCTTGACCAGGAAGTAGAACTCCTCCGACTCGGCGCCCTCGTTGGCCCCCTCGTGGAAGTAGCTCATACCCACCGGATAGTAGCGGCAGGTGGTGGGCCGCGCCGGATAGATGGTGCACCCCTCCGGTGTGACAAAGGGACAGCGGCCCTCTTCGTCCAGATGGAGCTTGACGCCCGGCATGTCGGTTTTTTCGAGATAGGTGGGAGTGGTGAAGCGCAAGAGGAACTCGTCGGCGTCCAGATTGCCGAGATAGCGCCGGATGCGCAGGATGTCGTACGGCGTGAGGATGATGTTGATGTGGCCGCAACAGGCGGTAAAGCACGATACGCCGGGATGGCAGCGGAAGCGGAGCTTGCTGTCGAGAGACAACTTGGCCGGCACGATGTGGGAAGGGTTGTTCTTGTCGAGGCTGGCGGCGTTGAGCCGGTCGGCCAGTTGCTGCTCAAAGGCCTCCTGCTTGGTCGGTTGCTTGCTCATGATCGCGGGGTCCTTACCATAAAAAGGTTGAAGGTCGAAAAAAGGGCCGCGGGCGGGATCGCCGCCCAGGAGAAAAGCGCATGTCGGGAACGGGCGCACAATAACCACGGCCGCCCCGGATGTCAAACCGGTCGGCCATTTTTTTGTTGACAATCCCTGGCCGAAAAATTATAAGGTTCGAAGTGGAAAAAATGAGTGGTCACTCATTTCTTTTCCGCAAGCGGTTCCCCTCAGCTTTGCTTGTCGTTTCGCGGTGTTACCTGTTGCCGGCTGAGCGGCCTCGAATTGGGGCTGGAGGCCGACTGCAACCGGAAGGATGTTGCTCAGTATGGTCCGGTATTCGGATCGAAACAGTCAATCTCAATGAGGAGGTATGTAAATGCCAAGCTACGTCGATCCTTCAAAATGTGATGGTTGCAAGGGTGGTGACAAGACCGCTTGCATGTACATCTGCCCCAACGATTTGATGGTCCTCAACAAAGAGGAGATGAGGGCCTACAATCAGGAGCCGGATGCATGCTGGGAGTGCTACTCCTGTGTCAAGATCTGCCCGCAGGGCGCCATCGCCGTTCGCGCCTACGCCGATTTCGTTCCCATGGGCGGCCAGGTGCATCCGATGCGGTCTTCTGACTCCATCATGTGGACCGTGAAGTTCCGCAACGGCAACATCAAGCGGTTCAAGTTCCCCATCCGCACCACGCCGGAAGGCGGCGCCAACGCCTACGAGGGTGCCAAGGGCGAGAACCTGGCCGACGAGCGGCTGTTCGGCGAGACCGAGCTTCCTCAGCCCACTGCGCTCGCCAAGTAGTTGATGACCGGTTCTCCCGGACCTGACTTCGAACCTTTTGTTCAACGTTAAGACTTTTTAAGGAGGATTCCAGTATGGCACTGCCGAACAAACCGCTGGGCGAACTGCCCGCCGTAACCAATCCGGAGATCGCCGAGCACGAGTGCGACATCCTCATCGTGGGTGGTGGTATGGCCGCCTGCGGCGCCGCCTTTGAGATCAAGAAGTGGGCGCCGGACGACATGAAGATCATTCTGGTGGACAAGGCCGCCATGGAGCGTTCCGGCGCCGTGGCCCAGGGTCTGTCCGCCATCAACACCTACATCGGCGAGAACCGGATCGAAGACTACGTCAAGATGGTCCGCAACGACCTGATGGGCGTGGTCCGCGAGGACCTGATCTACGACCTCGGCCGGCACGTTGACCGCTCGGTCGAGCTGTTCGAGGAGTGGGGTCTGCCGATCTGGAAGAAGGCCGACGACGGCTCCAACCTCGACGGCGCCAAGCCCGCCCCCAGCCTGAAGGAAGGCGGCAAGCCGGTGCGTACCGGTAAGTGGCAGATCATGATCAACGGCGAGTCCTACAAGTGCATCGTCGCCGAGGCGGCCAAGAAGGCCCTGGGCGAAGAAAACATCATGGAGCGCGTCTTCATCGTCAAGCTCCTGCTCGACAAGAACGTCGAGAACCGGATCGCCGGCGCCGCTGGTTTCTCCGTGCGCGAGAACAAGGTGCACGTCTTCAAGGCCAAGGCGATCATCTGCGCCTGCGGCGGCGCGGTTAACATCTTCCGGCCGCGGTCCACCGGCGAGGGCAAGGGCCGCGCCTGGTACCCGGTGTGGAACGCCGGCTCCACCTACACGATGTGCGCCCAGGTCGGCGCCACCCTGACCATGATGGAGAACCGCTTCACGCCCGCCCGCTTCAAGGACGGCTACGGCCCGGTCGGCGCCTGGTTCCTGCTGTTCAAGGCCAAGGTGCAGAACGGCCTCGGCGAGTTCTACGCCAACAGCGACGCTGTGAAGGAAGAGCTCTCCAAGTACATGCCCTACGGCCAGTCGCCGGTCACCCCGACCTGTCTGCGGAACCACCTGATGCTCAACGAGATGAAGGCCGGCCGCGGTCCCATCTACATGGCCACCGACGTCGCCCTCAACGCCTTCCTCGATGAGAAGCGGGAGCAGGGCATGGACGAGAAGACCATCAAGAAGTTCTGGAAACACCTCGAGTCCGAGGCGTGGGAGGACTTCCTCGACATGTCCGTCGGCCAGGCCGGTCTGTGGGCCGGTATGAACATCGAGCCCGAGAAGGTCGGCTCCGAGATCATGCCCACCGAGCCGTACATGCTGGGTTCCCACTCCGGTTGCTGCGGCATCTGGGTCTCCGGCCCGAACGAGGACTGGGTGCCTGAGGTCGATGGCCCGCGCTCCCACCAGTACAAGTGGGGCTACAACCGCATGACCACGGTGGACGGCCTGTTCACCGCTGGCGACGGTGTTGGCGCCTCTGGCCACAAGTTCTCCTCCGGCTCCCACTGCGAGGGCCGGATCGTGGCCAAGCAGGCGGTGAAGTTCGTCCAGGATCACGCCGACTTCACGCCTGAGCTCGAGAAGAGCGCCCAGGAGCTGGCCGACGAGATCTACGCGCCGGTCAAGCGCTACTACGAGCACGTGGGCGCCACCACGGCGGCCGACGTCAACCCGAACTACGTCAAGCCCAAGCACCTGATGGAGCGGTTGATGAAG
Organism: Deltaproteobacteria bacterium; assembly: GCA_015488275.1. Classification (GTDB taxonomy): domain Bacteria; phylum Desulfobacterota; class Desulfobulbia; order Desulfobulbales; family S012-135; genus S012-135. Next base: position 720 of record WFOD01000257.1, on the reverse strand, counting down.
GCCACGGACGAGTACGGCGGCGGCGTTGCCACCTACTACATGACCAGCGGCAAGCTGCTCAACATCTGCCTCGACCTGCTGAAGATGCTGCGTGAGGACGCCGAGCTGATGGCCGCCGGCGACCTGCACGAGCTCTTGCGGGCCTGGGAGAACTACCACCGTATCTGGTGCGTGGAGACCCACATCCGCCACATCGAGTTCCGCAAGGAGTCCCGCTATCCGGGCTTCTACTACCGGAGCGACTACCCGACCTGCGACGACGAGAACTGGCGGTGCTTCGTCAACTCCACCTACGATCCCAAGTCGGGCGAGTGGAAGTGCGAGAAGGTCGAGTGCATCAACATCATCGAGACCGATCCGTGGATCTAATCGGGATCTCGTTGATTCCCGCCTGACATGATAATCTCCAGGCATCTTCGTGATGCCTGGAGATTTTTTCATACCTGGGAAAGGAAACGTTCCCCTCTCCCTCAGAGGGGAAAAGAACGAAAAAACCTGCTTGCAAAACGGCGCAGGTTTGTTTAATTGAGCGTGCTCTCAGCGCCTGCTTGCACGGAGAGGCGTATTTGCTTCGAGGTTCGCTCACTTGAGCAAACCGGCGGCCTGGCCGCGCTCCACGACGAACGGGACCCGCCCGCGGGCGGGAGGATATGCAACCAGAAGCTTAGGAGGAAATGGCATGACTGACGAACGCAGTGCACCGGGCAAGGGTGCCGTCCT
>WFOD01000256.1 GCA_015488275.1 Deltaproteobacteria bacterium | reverse complement strand
GCCCCACACCGATCCGCGCTCCCTCCGCCACCCTTACCCGCTTGTCGAGAATGGCCAGGTCCACCAGGCTATGGACCCCGATGACCGTATCGTCGCCGATGATGCTGTCGCGCACCACCGCTCCCCGGCCCACCCGCACGCCAGGCGACAGGATCGACCGCTCCACCCGGCCCTCGATCACGCAGCCAGCCGCGACAAAGCTGTCTTCCACCGAGGAGCCGGCAAGATAGCGGGCCGGCGGCTGGTCATAGGGACGGGCGTCGGCGTACGGGTTGGGCCGCACGCCCCATCCCTCGGGGTCCAGGCCTGATTGGGGATCGAGTACGTCCATGTTCGCCTGCCAGTAGGCTTGAATCGTGCCAACGTCGCGCCAATAGCCGTAAAAAGGATAGGCGTACACCCGGTGATTGGCAATGGCCCGCGGCAGAAGATGCATGCCGAAGTCGGTCTCGTTACGGTCGGCGGCCAACAAGTCGAGGAGGTAGTCGGTGTTGAACACGTAGATGCCCATCGAGGCCAGATTGGTGCGGGGCTCCTTGGGCTTTTCTTCCCATTCCACGATCCGGCCGTCCTGGTCCGTGATCCCAGCGCCGAACTGGTGGATTTGCTCCCGCGGCACCACCATCATCGCCACGGTAAGGTCGGCCCCCTTGTGGCGGTGGAAGTGGATCATGGCGTCGTAATCCATCTGGTAGATGTGATCACCGGAGAGGATGAGCACTTCGCGGCTGGGATGGGCGGTGATGAAGTCGATGTTCTGGCGCACCGCGTCCGCCGTGCCTTTGTACCAATCCGAGTCCTTGGCGCCGGTGCGCGGCGGCAAAATCTCGGCCCCCCGGCTGCGGCCGATGAAGTCCCACGCCTCGCCGGTGCCGATATGGCGCATGAGCGACAGCGGCTTATACTGGGTCATGACCCCAACTCGGTTGAGGCCAGAGTTCATCACATTACTCAAGGTGAAGTCGATGATCCGGTAAATACCGGCAAAGCGCACCGCTGGCTTGGCGCGGCTCTGGACGAGGATGTTCAGCCTGCTGCCTACGCCGCCGGCGAGGAGCAGGGCCAGGGCCCGGTCAGAGATCGCCATCTCCTCCTCCGTGGGCGTGCAGCACTGCCGGCAGTTGATCCGGCCGGCACTCCGGCGGCACGCTGATACCGGCCGGCAAAAGGAGTCCGGCCGGCAGGTGGTTGTTCCAGCCGATCACGGTCACCGGTCCACCGGCCCGGCCGGCCGCGACCTCGGCGTCGAACACGTTGTTCACATCGCTGATCAGCCGTTCAAGCCGGCATCCTCGGCCGACCACGGTATCGAAAAACAACACTGAATCGCGCACCACAGCGCCGGGCCGCACGTGCACGCCGGGAAAGAGGATCGACCGTTCCACCGTGCCTTCAACAATACAGCCGTTGTACACCAGGCTGTCCACCACCTTGGCGCCGCGCCGCACCAAGGCTGGCTGGCAGTCGCGGATATTGCGGTTCTCCAAGTTGGTGCGGATGCCCCAGGCTGCGAGATCCACGGCCGGCGTGGGGCCGAGCAGGTCCATGCTGGTGCGCCAGTACTCCTCAATGGTCCGGGTGTACCCCCAATACCCCTGAAACTTGTAACCGTACACCCGGCGACCGTCGGCAAGCAGGCGCGGCAGCACGTCCCGGCCGAACTCGTGCGACTCGTCGTGCACCGCGTTGTACTCCAGCGCCTCGTAAAGCACCTGGGGCCGGAAGCAGTATACGGTGAGCGACGCCCAGTTGAACTCCGGCGTGGCCGGCTTTTCCACGTAACGCAGCACCCGGCCGCCAACCTCGCCGTCCTCGTCGTCAATGGCCGCCAGGCCGAAACGGCTGGCGGCCTCGAAGGGCACCTGGATGCAGGCAATGGTGCAGTCGGCTTGCTTTTCCCGGTGGTACTCGATGAGCGGCCGGTAATCCATGCGGTAGATATGGTCGCCGGAAAGCACGAGGATCTCTTCCGGCTCGTGCAGGCGGACAAAGTCGAGGTTCTGATACACCGCGTCGGCCGAGCCCTTGTACCAGCTGGTGGAGACCGATCCTTGGAAGGGCGGCAGGATCGAAATCCCCCGGTGGCGGCCGATCATGTCCCAGGCGGCGCCGGTGCCGATGTGGTTGATGAGGGAGAAACAGCGGTACTGCGAGAGGATGGCGACCCGCTCGAGCCCCGAGTGCATGAGGTTGGAAAGCGCGAAGTCGATTACCCGGGCAAAGCCGCCAAAGGGCACCGCGCTCTTGGGCCGGTAGGCGGTGAGCGGTCCCAACTCGTCCACCCGGCCGCCGGCCAGGATCAGGGCCAGAGTGGATGGACGGTTGAGGTGACGGG
>WFOD01000255.1 GCA_015488275.1 Deltaproteobacteria bacterium | reverse complement strand
GGTAATTGGTTAGCTTGTTTTTCCGAAAAATCGATAATAAAATTTTTTATTTTCCGGTTTTGTGTATTTCTGTTTCGTGGAGATGGCGCGTGGGGAGGAAGGGGACGGCGTGCGTCATATCGCCACACGTGGCGGCAAAAGCCGCCCCCATGCTGGCTGGCTGTCAATGGGTTTCATTGAAAAAGTCTGTGGCCAGGGGCTGGCTGGCCAGATCTCTGATGCGCGAGACGCGATTCGGGGGATTTACAATCCCTGGCCGGCCGTGGTATACCTGTGGCGCTCCTGGCAATCGGCCGACACGCGACTGTGTCCGGCTGACGGCTGAAAACGGCCAGGAGGAGCCCTGCTTGATGGACTGCCAACCGTGGAGGCGGCGAGTGACGTCCCGCAAACCCGTGCAGATCGAATATCCCTGCCGCTGGCTGTATAAAGTTATCACCACGGACGGCCGCGGCGATCAGCAGCGGATCCAGGCGATGCTGCGAGGCTCCGACTGCCGGATCTCGCTCTCCAGCCAGAGCCGGACAGGCAAGTATGTGAGCCTCGATGTGGAGATCGAGGTGCGCGACGAGGCCCACCGTAACACGGTGTATCTTCTTTTGCAGGAGATGGCCACGGTCAAGATGGTGCTGTAGTCCGGCCGCCGGCCCGTTGCAATATTCAGATACCTGGTCCGCGAGGCCACGGCTTCGGCAGCCGCAGGGATACCTCCCTCACCAGTTGTGCTGTGAGCAGCCTGTTGAGAAACGGGCTCTGTGCGGCACAGGGATGTGGTGCCGGCTTCTGCGGCTCTGAAAAAGAGCCAAGGAATTCATGGGGTTGGCCGAAACTCTGGCATGAGCTGAAAGGAGGCGAGAGGTTATGGTGATCACCACAACGCCCAGCGTGGAAGGACGGAAAATCACCGCTTATCTTGGCGTTATCGCTGGCGAAGCGGTGATGGGCACCAACATCTTCCGTGACCTTTTCGCCGGCATCCGCGATATCGTGGGCGGCCGCTCCGGCGCCTATGAAAAAGAGTTGCGCCGGGCGCGGGAGACAGCCCTTGGCGAGGTCGCCGCCCAGGCTCAGGAGCTGGGTGCCGACGCCGTGGTCGGGGTGGATATCGATTACGAGGTGTTGGGCGAGAAGAACGGCATGTTGATGGTCAGCGTCAGCGGCACCGCTGTCCGGCTCGACTGATCCGTTCCGGCGGCCGCCGGTGGTCTTACTCCACAACCTCAAAGCCGATGGCCGCAATGGCCTTTTTGATCGTCTCCAGATCGGCCTCGCCGTTGTAGGTAGCCTCACCGGCCGATAGATCGACGCGCACATCGCTGATGCCGTCAATCTCTTCCAGTGCCTTGGTGACCGAGGCGACACAGTGTTGGCAGCGCATTCCTTGGATTTTGACGGTGGGCATGGCATGTCCTCCTTGGGGTGTCCTTTTGCCGTGCAAGGCGGGATCGGCGGGCGCGGCCGCCTGTATCCATACTGCGGCACTATACCGCACCCTAGGCCCTTCGGCAATCCATCCTCTGCCGTCCTTCTGTTCAACAGTCCGGCGAAAAAGCCATCCCTGTGCTGCGAACAGCCCGTTTTTCAGCGGGCTGGCAAGGCGGGGAGCTTCACTGCGTTACGTTAAAGATCGAGGAAAAGGGGAGCCTTGGCATGGCACGACAAAGCGTGCGTGTCGCTATCCGCGGCATGCACTGCGCCGCCTGTGCGGCGCGGATCGAAAAGGTGTTGAACGCCGAAAAGGGGGTGTTGTCCGCCACGGTCAATCTGGCGGCCGAGACCTTGGACGTGGCCTGGGACGACGAAACTCTCTCCCTCGACCGTATCGGCGAGAGGATCAAGGCCCTGGGGTTCGAGATGGAGCGGCCCCAGAACACGGTGGCCGTGGACCTGGCCATTGGCAATATGACCTGCGCCTCGTGCGCCGCCCGGATCGAAAAGGTGGTCAGCGGTCTGCCTGGCGTTCGTTCTGTGACCGTCAACCTGGCGGCCGAGGGCTGCCGGGTGGTCTTTGATCCTGGCGAGATCAACCTGCGGCGCATCCGCGAGACCATTGTCCGCCTTGGGTTTACCGCCAAGCCAGCATCGAGCGGCGGACTGCGGCGCGACGAACAGCAGCAGGCGGCGGCTGAACGGCTTGCGGCCATGCGCCGGCGTCTCATCCCTGCCTTGTTCTTTGCCGGTTTGCTCCTGGCGCTTTCAATGGGCGAGATGATCGGCCTGCCCCTCCCGGTTTTTCTCGCTCCGGACACGGCGCCCTTGGCCTTTGCGGTGATGCAGTTTGTTCTTGTCCTGCCCATCGTCTGGGCCGGCCGGGACTTTTACCGCTACGGCTTTCCCAACCTTTGGCGTGGCGCGCCGAACATGGATTCCCTCATCGCGGTGGGCACGGGCGCGGCCCTGGTCTATTCGCTTTGGAACCTGGCGGAGATCGCCCTGGGCATCGACATGTTCCAACGGGCGCGCGATCTGTACTTCGAGTCGGCCGGCGTGCTGCTTGCCCTGGTGTCGCTTGGTAAGTATCTCGAAACCCGTTCCAAACAGAAGACCTCTGATGCGATCAGCCGTTTGCTGGAACTGGCGCCCGATACCGCTATCCTGCTGCGCGCCGGGGAAGACGGCGGCGAGCGGCAGGAGGAGATCCTGGTGGAGGAGATCGTGCCCGGCGACCTGCTGCTCATCCGGCCCGGCGACCGGGTGCCGGTGGACGGCGTGGTGGAGGACGGCTCCTCCTCGGTGGACGAGTCCATGCTCACCGGTGAGTCCATGCCGGTGCGCAAGCAACCGGGCGACCGGGTGGTGGGCGGCACCCTCAACCAGAGTGGCGTGCTGCGCGTCCGGGCCGACAAGGTGGGCGAAGACACCATGCTGGCCCGGATCGTTTCCCTGGTGCGGGAGGCGCAGGGCACCAAGGCGCCCATCGCCAACCTCGCCGACCGGATCAGCCTCTACTTCGTGCCCGTGGTCATGGCCATCGCCTTGGCGAGCGGTCTTGGCTGGTACTTTCTCGGCCATGCCGGCTTTACCTTCTCCTTGCGCATCTTTATCGCCGTCTTGGTCATCGCCTGTCCCTGCGCCTTGGGTTTGGCCACTCCCACCGCGATCATGGTGGGCACCGGCCGCGCCGCCACCCTGGGCATCTTGATCAAGAGCGGCGTGGCCTTGGAGATGGCCGAGCGGATCACCACCATGATCTTCGACAAGACCGGCACCCTGACCCACGGCCAGCCGGCCTTGACCGATGTGCACACAGCGGCTGCATGGCAACAAGACGAACTGTTAGGTCTGGTCGCCGGTGCGGAGAGCGTTTCCGAGCACCCATTGGCCGCGGCCATTGTCCGCGCGGCGCAGGAGCGACACATCGGCATCGCCTCCCCGGCCAGGTTCGCCGCCGTGCCTGGACACGGAATCGACGCCACGATGGCCGATGGCCGGCGGGTCCTGGTTGGCAACCACGAGTTTCTGCGCCAGCGCCATGTCGCCGGGATGGATGATCCAACGGTGGACGCAACGGCTTCCGCCTGGTCGAACGAGGGCAAGACCGCCCTGTTCGCCGCCGTGGACGGTCGTCTGGCGGGCATTCTTGCCGTGGCCGACACGGTGAAGGACGAGGCGGCCGGTGTGGTGCGGCAGTTGCGGAACATGGGCATATCGGTGGTCATGCTCACCGGCGATAACCGGCGGACCGCCGAGGCCGTGGCCCGGCGGCTCGGTATCGAGCGGGTGATCGCCGAGGTATTGCCGGACGAGAAGGCCGACCGGGTGGCGGAACTCCAGTCCGGCGGCGTGGCCGTGGCAATGGTGGGTGACGGGATCAACGACGCTCCGGCCCTGGCCCGCGCCGACTTGGGCATTGCGATGGGCACGGGCATCGACGTGGCCATTGAGTCCGGCGACGTGGTGGTCATGGGAGGGCGGCTCTCCGGCGTGGTCACGGCCATCGAGTTGAGCCGGGCCGTGATGCGCAACATCCGTCAGAACCTGTTTTGGGCCTTTTTCTACAACGTGGTGGGCATTCCGGTGGCCGCCGGCCTGCTCCATATCTTTGGCGGCCCTACCCTGAACCCCATGATCGCTGGCGGGGCAATGGCCGCGAGTTCGGTTTCTGTGGTGACCAACGCCCTGCGCTTGCGGTTCTTTACGCCTGCCTCTCATGGCGGGAGGAGATGATGGTCGCCGTTTTTCAACGGGCTGTCATGGGAGAAAGAGGCCGGGAAAGGCGGTGACCAGGGCGAGCACGGCGAGGAGCAGGAGGACGAAGGGCAGGGTGGCGAGCGCGGTGCGCAGGACCGGCTGGCCGAACTGGTGGCTGGCGAGAAAGAGGTTGAGCCCCACCGGTGGCGTGGCGTAGCCGATTTGCAAGTTGACAAGAAAGATGACCGCCAGGTGCAGCGGCTCGATCCCAAAACGGGCGGCCACCGGCACGATGAGGGGCGCTACCAGAACGATGGCGGAGAAGATGTCCAGCACCGCCCCCACCCCGAGGAGAAACAGGTTGAGCGCCAGGAGAAAGCCGGCCCTGGTGTTGATCCAGCCGGTGAGCAGATCGAAGATCCGTTCTGGAATCTGCCGGTCCACCAGATAGCTGGTAAAGGCGAGCGAGGCGGCCAGCACGGCGATAATAGCGCCGAAGAGGATCATGCTCCGCACCGCCAGACCGGGCAAGCGCGTCAGGGGCACGTCCCGGTATACGCCCACCTCCACCACGATAGCGTACAGGGCCGCCACCACCGCAGCCTCGCTCACCACCAGAAACCCACCGTAGATGCCGCCCAGCACGATGAACGGCAGGGGCAGCTCCCATAACGCTTGGCGGAGCGCCTTTCCCACGGGCGGCCGGTGGCGGGACGAAAGGGTGCGGGGCGCCCGCCAGGCGGCGTAAGCGCAGATCACGATCAGGATCAGCAGGTTGGGGAGCAACCCGGCGGCGAACAGGCGGTCGATCCGCACGCCAGCCACCACGCCGTAGAGAATGAGGGGCAGGGAAGGAGGCAAAAGAAGGCCAAGCGAACCTGAAACGGTGAGCAGGCCGAGGCGCAACCGTTCGGGATACCCATCGTCGGCCAAGGCGGGATAGAGCAGGGGGCCGAGGGCCACGATGGTGACGCCGGTGGCGCCGGTGAGCGCGGTGAACAAGGCGCAGAGGACCACGGCCACCACGGCCATTGCCCCAGGGAGACGGCCGCAGAGGGCGCGGGTGACGGCGAGAAGGCGCGCGGGCGAGCCGCTTTCGGCCAAAAGCAGGCCGGTGAAGATGAACAGTGGCAGCGCCTCGAGCATCGGGGTGTCGGCCAGGCGGGCCATTTCGATCGCCACGGCCATCGGATCGATACCGGCG
>WFOD01000254.1 GCA_015488275.1 Deltaproteobacteria bacterium | reverse complement strand
GGGCAGGGCTTGGGGGGCAAAGTCTGCGGGAAAGGCGCGTAGAGACAAGGGCACAGCCGAGAGCTGTTCCATGCCGGGGATCTGGCCGCGGCCAATGGCCTGCGCCACCTGTTGCTGCTGCTCGGCGCTCAACGCTCCTGCAAAGGTACGGAAGGCGGTGTGCGCTTGGTCCACCTTGCCTACCTGTAACAGCAAAAAGATATAGTTGACGATGGCGGTGGGATAGCGGGGAAAACGCTGGACCACTTCTGCAAACCAGGCCAGGGCCTCTTCCTGGCGGCCGGCGCGGACAAGGGCCACGCCTTTTTCGTTGTGGGCCACATGGTCGTTGGGGGTGGTAGCCAGCACTTGTTCGAGAACGTCCAGTGCCGCTAGGGGCTGGTTGCGGGCGAGAAGCGCAGAGGCGCGCGCAGTGGAGATGGTTTCCGGCATCGGTGTTTCTATTCTCTGGCGTCTTTAGCAGTCCATCGAAAAAACCGCCCCTGGCTTTTTCGACCACGGCTGGCCAAAACGTAAGTTTCGGTCAACCTCACGAATTTCTTGGCTTTCTTTCAGGTATTCCTTTGGCGCGGCCCGGTTCACTCCACGCCCCTGGATGCTTCGGCGCGGCAGCTGGGCCGGGGAAACACAAAAAGAGCCGCAGAGTTCGGCGGCACGTCCCAGTGCCGACACAGCCCGTTTTTCAACGGGCTTTAGACGATGTGCTCCAGGAGCTGGCTGGCGCTGGCCGCCCAGGTGAACCGGGCGAGGTCTTCACCGGCCCGCTGGCCGAGGCGGGCGATCTCTTGCCGGTGGTGGTAGGCGTATTCCACGGCGGCCACGATTTCCTCGATATCGGCCTCCTCCCACCGGGCCACGAGCCGGCCTTGGCCATCGGTCAGGTTGAAGGGCCGGAGTTCGTTGAGCAGAATGGCGTTTTCTGCGTTTACGATGTCCCGATGGCCGCTGGTGTTCGCGGCGATCACCGGCCGGCCGCAGGCCATGTATTCCATGAGCACCAGGTTGGTGCCCCCCTCGCACCGGTTGGGGAAAAGACCGATGTCGCTATCCAGATAGAGGCGCCGCAGGGAGGCGTTGTCTTGCAGGCCTAGGGTGACGATCCGCTGTGGGTCGAGGCCGTTGTCCACGTACAGCTGCTCCATCACCTGCCGCCAGTCGCCCTGGCGATGGGTATAGGTGATATGGGGGGAAAGCGACATGGAGCGCATGGTGTCGGGCCACACGTTCTCCCAGCAGGTAACGAGCACCATGTCTGGATACTTGTCCTGGAGGATCTTCCAGGCGCGCAGAACCAGATCCTGACCTTTGCGGAGTTCGAATTTGCCGCCGGAAAAGATGGTGAACGGCCGGTCTGCGGCGCGCTCCTCGTCAGGACGTGCGGGAAAGAAGCGTTGGGGATCGATCCCCTGGATGAGCACGGCGCAGTGTTCGATGCCCGCCTCTTGGAGCCGGTCACGGCACCAGGAGGAGCCCGCAAAGATCAGGTCGTAGCGTTTGGCGTTTTCCCGCGCTATGGGTGGGAGTTCGTTCTCAAAAAAGGTATAGCCGTAGGTCCGGCTGCCGCGTGCCTGGGGCAGCGGTTCGAGGTCCACTCCCCGGATGGCGGCGAAAAGGGGGCCGGGCAGGTGGGCATCAGAGAGCGAGCCGTCTTGGTCGTTGAGCAGATGGACCGGCACCCGGCGGGCCAACTCCTCGGCAAGATAGGTGGAGCATACGCCCCAGCCGAAGTTCTGGCCGGCGGAAAGGCCCAGGTAAAGACATTCCCATTGCCGCTGCGCGCCTTTTTCGCTTTGCGGCAATGGTTGTTGATGTTCCTGGCGTTCTGTGCAGGGAGCGGGAAGGAGCAGCTCCCGTTCGTGCACAGCCCTGGCAAGGGTCTGGCATACGCGGTGGAGCACGTCATGCCAGTCGCCAGGCTCGCGCTGCCGCCAGATGCGCACCGTGGGATACCACGGCGAGTCGGAGCGGTCGAGCATCCATCGCCAGTCTGGCGGCACAAAGGGCAGGAGAAGCCACGTCGGGCGCGCCAACGCCCCGGCCAGATGCACGGCGGCGGTATCGATGCTGATCACCAAATCGAGCTGTTCGGCCAGGGCGGCGGTGTCGGCAAAGCTCTGGAGGCGGGGCGCCAGATCGATAACGCCTTCAGGCAGCGGCTCCTCCCGGTCCTTTTGCAGGCTAAAAAGCTGCACGCCGGGCACCTCGGCCAGCCGGCCGAGCACGAGCTCTGCCGGCAGGCAGCGTTTGCTGTAGTGCCGCCGGTTCTGTGGATTGCCTTGCCATACCACTCCCACGCGCAGTACCCCCTTTTCTGGCCTGGGTACAGCGCCCGCCTGCCGCCTGGCGCTCACTTCGTCGGGACGGAGATAGGGGACGGCCGCCGGCAAGGTGTTGAGCGTGGTGCGGAGGAGATACGGCAGGGAGAGCAAGGAGGCCTGGCAGGCGGAAATCGCCGCGACCGCTGGGATCTGCTCTTCGAGCACCACCCGCACTCCTTCTGGCGCCGAGGCATGAAACAGGGAATGTAAGGGAGGCGGACAGGCGAGGATCACTTCGGCCACCCGCTGCCGCACCAGGGGGAGGAAACGGAAGAACTGGATGGCGTCGCCCATGCCCTGCTCGCAGTACACCAAAAGGGGTGCGCCTGGGGCAAGCTGTTCGCCGCGCCACTCTGGAAGATCGGCAGGCTTGGCAGGATGCTCGGGCAGGCGCCAGCGCCATTCGTATTCCCGCCATCCTTGCTCGTAGCGGCCGATGAGCAGCAGGGCGTGCGACAGGTTCCAGTGGGCCTCGGCGAGGTCTGGCGCCCGGATAAGGGCCTTTTGGTAGGCAAAGATGGCCTCGTCGATCCGGTTCCCTTCGCGAAAGAGGTTGCCAAAGTTGTAGTGGGTTTTGGCAAAGTCAGGGGCCAGTTCCAAAGACCGGTGGTAAGCGGCCTCCGCCTCTGTCATTTTTTCCTGATCCTGGAGAACCGTGCCGAGGTCGTTCCAAAAAGTGGCCCGCCCAGGATCGAGCTGCACGGCCCGGCGTTGGTATTCTTCCGCCTCGGCGTAGCGTTCCAAGGCCTGGAGCACGATCCCCATGTTGTTGTTCGCTTCCGGCCATTGGGGGGCGAGGGCGAGGGCCGTCCGGAGGGCGGTTTCGGCCTCTTCGGCACGGCCGGTCTCCAAGAGCACGACCCCCAGATTGTAATGCGCCTGGGCGTCTTGCGGGGTAAGCGTGGTGAGCCGTTGGAAATAGTCCGCCGCCTCAGGGAGCCTGCCGCTATGGTAGAGGGTGAGCCCGAGTTCTTTGATTGTCGGGGCATGGTCCGGTTCTAGGCTCAGGCAGCGTTGGAAGGCGTTTTCCGCCAGGTCGAGGCGGCCGGCGGCGCGGTAGAGCACGCCCAGGTTGTAAAGGGCCTCGCCATAGTCGGGACGGAGAGCGAGCGCCTGCTCGTAGGCCGAGGCCGCTTCCTCGATGCGGCCCTGACGGTGCAGGCAGAGGCCGAGATTGTAGAGGGCCTCGGGAAAGTTCGGCTCAAGAGAGAGGGCGTGACGCAAGGTGGCCTCGGCCTCAGCAAAGCGGTCGGCCGCCTGGAGCATGCAGCCGAGATTGCAGAGGCGGGCGAGGTTGTCTGGCGCGGCGGCCACCGCCCGCCGGGTATATGCAATGGCCTCTTCCTTGTTGCCCGCCTGGTGATGGATCAGGCCAAGGATATTGTAGGCCGTGTCGTTTTCCGGGTCCTGGGCGAGAACCTGGTCACAGATGGCGGCGGCTTCCTGGTAGCGGCCCTGTTGCAGGTCGGCGAGCGCAAGTTCAAGTAGATGCATGGTGATTCCCCGGGGCGTTGCCTGTAAGGTAACTCATCACGAGGTTGCTCCTTCGTTTGCCGAGATCGCGGCCTCGCGGACTGGGTATCTGGTTGCAGGGCGCGCCCAGAAGCAAGGAAGAGGCACGCACGCGTCGCGTGCTGGGAGCTCCGCAGGCGGGCCGACGACGCCGCAGATGGGCGCGCCATGTGACCAGATACGACGGAAGCGGGTCTTTGCCGTGCTGTTGTATGGAATCGGAATTCGCGCCTTTGTTCTTGAGCGTTTTTCCTGTGGCGCAATTTCGGCGTCCGTCCTTGGCGTGCGCCTTCCCCCTTTGCTTTGCCATTCTTTTGAAAGTATGGCACTGTGTTAAG
>WFOD01000253.1 GCA_015488275.1 Deltaproteobacteria bacterium | reverse complement strand
TGATGGGAGGTCTGGGATTCTGGGAGGCGGTGAACTACAGTTTTGTCGATCCGGCCCACGCCGACATGTTGGGTCTGGCCGCCGACGATCCCGGCCGCAAGGTGGTGCGGTTGCGCAACCCGATCAGCGAACATCAGTCGGTGTTGCGCACCATGCTCCTCCCTGGCCTGGTGGCCAACGCAGCCCATAACGCCAACCGGCAGGAAGGGGATATCCGCCTGTTTGAAATCGGCAAGGTCTTTTTTCCCCGGCCGGATGGCCCTCAACCCGAGGAGCGCCTAGAACTGGCGGCCGTGCTCTGCGGGCGCCGTTATCCCCAGGCGCCGCTGTTGCACTTTGGCGAGGCGGCGGTGGATTTTTACGACGCCAAAGGCGTGGCCGAGAGCGTGGCCGTTGAGCTGCGGCTGGCCGATGTGGTTTTTTCTAAGGGCGAGGCGCCGGTGTACGCCGATGACGAGCAGTTCCTCTGGTTGTCGGCCAGCGGCCGCCGTCTTGGCATGGTGGGCCGTTTGGCCCCATCAGTGGCCGAACGGTTTGACCTGCGGCGGGAAGTCTTTTTCGTGGTTTTCGACCTTGCCGCCCTGGCGGCAGCGCCAACCACTCCCTTGCGTTTCGCCGCTTTGCCGCGCTACCCTGCCGTCACCTGGGACCTGGCCGTGGTGGTGGACGAAGAGGTGCCGGCAGGCGAGATCGTCGCCCACGTTGCCGGCCTGAAAGAAGAGCTGGTGGAACGGGTGGAGCTGGTGGACGTGTACCGGGGCAAGCCCCTGGCCGCTGGCAAAAAGAGCGTCGCCCTCTCCATCCGTTACCGTTCCCGCCAGGCCACGTTGAACGACGAGACCGTTGGCGCGGCGCATCAGCGGCTCACCAAGTCGGTGCTTGCCCGGTTCCGCGCGGAGCTGCGGTAACAGTTTGTTGAAAAAGCCATCCCTGGCTTTTTCAACCACGGTTGGCCAGAACCGAGTTCCGGCCAACCTCGCGGATTCCTTGGCTCTTTCAGAGCCGGCGGAATCCGGCGGCACGTCCCTGTACCGCATGCAGCCCGTTTTTCAACGGGCTGCTAACACAGACCGTTTTCGTCTCCGCCGTCCCCGTGTGGTTGGCAGCGCCGTTGCCCTGCAACCTCCTTTTTTGTTTCTTTTCAGTTGGAGCTGTTGTCGTCAAACCGCTAAATCTCGTACGGAGAGTGAGAGCAGAATGGAAGACAAGCAAGGCAATCTCACCCGCAAGGATCTGGCCCGGGCGATTCACGAACAGATGGGGCTTCCCCTGCGCGGTGCTGGCCGGATCGTGGACGAGGTCTTTGCCTGTATGCGCGAGACCCTCCTGGCGGAAGAGCCGATCAAACTCGTGCAATTCGGCAGTTTTCATGTTATCAAAAAGAGGGAGCGGGTGGGGCGTAATCCGCGGACCGGGGAGACGATGGCGATCGCCCCGCGGAGCATGATATCCTTCAAGCCGAGCAAGATATTACGGGCCAGGATCAACGAATAGGCGCGGCGGCCGGGGATGAGACCACGATCCCGGATAAGCCGTATTTTCGGATCAGCGAGGTCTGTCGGCTGACCGGGGTGAAGCAGCATGTGCTGCGGTACTGGGAAACGGAGTTCCCTACGCTGCGGCCGCGCCGGACAGGCTCCCGCCAGCGGTTGTACCGGCGGCAGGACGTGGAGCAGGTGCTCGTCATCAAGCGATTGCTCCACGAAGAGGGCTTCACCATTGCCGGGGCGCGCAAGGCGCTGCGCCGCCGGCGGCAGGAGGGAGAAAAGGCGGCGGCGCGGGAACAAAAGCCCGGCGCGCCGCTCCCGCCGTCCGCTGATTGGCTCCGGCTGCACAACCTGATCAAACAAGAGCTTGTCGGCCTCAAACGGCTGTTGGAGGCAGGCGACTTGACACCTCCGGCGGGCGAGGGTAAATAAACAGACCAAATCGGAACGTGGCGCAGTCTGGTAGCGCACCTGAATGGGGTTCAGGGGGTCGGAGGTTCGAATCCTCTCGTTCCGACCAAAAATGACAAGGGCCGCAAGGAGTTGCGGCCTTTTTTCTTTCTGGTTGAGCAACATCACAACGCCCGCCAATCGCTTGGCCAGCTTGCCAACGGCGGGCAAGGGCGCATGACGCCTTTTGGGTGCGCAGGGGCGAGGGCGCACGAGTATGGCCAAAAAGGGAAAGGGGAGAAAGCGCCGCCGGG
>WFOD01000252.1 GCA_015488275.1 Deltaproteobacteria bacterium | reverse complement strand
GCGCAGTTTGGGCTGGGGGATCAGACGAAAGCCCTCCCCATCCGCTCGACGCGGCGATCATCTTCGCCCCGGCCGGATTTCTCGTCAAAACCGCCTTGGCAGCGGTGCGCAAAGGGGGGACCGTGGTCTGCGCCGGCATCCACATGAGCGACATTCCATCTTTCCCCTACCATCTTTTGTGGGGGGAGCGCCGGATCGTCTCGGTGGCCAACCTCACCCGTGCAGACGGCCTGGAGTTTTTCACCGTGGCTCCCAAGGTGCCGGTCCGCACCCAGGTGACCACCTTTCCTCTGGCCCAGGCCAACGCCGCCCTGAAGGCCGTGCGCCAGGGGACGCTGGAGGGAGCAGCGGTGCTGACCGTTTCTTGACGCCCCCTCAACAGCCCGCCCGTTGAACACAGGCCCAAAAACAACACGGCCCGCTGCGGCAAAAGTCCGCCAGCGGGCCATGCGGTCGGGAGCGCCCCACGCAAACGCGCCTCCCTTCCTTCTTGCGCCATTAAGCCCGTTTTCCAACGGGCAGATATCCTTGCCTGCTACAATCCGGCGAGCAGGTCCTTGACCTCGGCAAGATCCATCACATAGGTGAAGCCGCGAATGGTCACCGCCACCTCCGGGTTGTCACAGGTGGTCTGCGAGAAATCCAGAGTGAGATTGACCGGCGAGGTAAAGGTCACCGTGCCGCTCACCGGCAAACCGCACGCCGTATCAATGACCAGATCGTTCAGCGTGCAGACGTACACCGTGCCACCGGCCAGGGTCACTTTGACAGAGCCGGAGATCTTGGGATTGGCGCTGCTCACATCCAGGGTCACCACGCCGTCCACGGTCATGGTGCCGTAGTCCTGCGAGCTAACGGAAACCACGCCGTCGATGGACACCGACGCCACGCTCCAATCGCTCTCGTTCACCACCACGGTCACCACCGTGCCCTCGGCCAGGGTCACTCCGCAGGCATACAGATTGCCGCCCGTCACCTCCTGGCGGACGATCACATGGCCGGCATCGTCCTGGCTCAGTTCCACCACCACCGCGCCGTTGATGGCGCAGTTCTCCGCCTCAACCGTTAGATCATAGGTGATCTGAAAGTTCAGCCGCACGCCGTCGCGCAGGATCGGCGCCACAGTGGCCGTGCCCACCAAACCGCAAGAGGTGCCGCTGGCAAAGGTGAAGAGCAGTTGTTTTTCCAGCGCCTGCACCTGCACCGTGCCACACTCAAAGGTAAAGGTGGATGGCGGCGTGTAATGATCGAGGATGGCGGCGATGAGGTCGGTGGTCTCACCAGCCGGCGAGCGCCCCATCCCCTGAGGCAGAGCGGCCGATTCGTCAACCGCCGCTTGTGCCGCGGCCAACCCCAGCGTCTTACCGGCGATCACCGCCAACCGGCCAGCGGCCTCGCCCTGATCTCCCATCTTGCGCAGGCCGGCGAAGAGGCCAGCCGTGGGAGCGTCCAGGTTCGCCAAGGTCAGAAGATCGGCAAGGCTCACCTTGACGGCGACGCCATCCTTACTCACGGTCACAGTGGGGTCGTCACAGGTGGCAGTGCTGAAATCCAGCTTGGTGCCGTCGTCCAAAGTGATGACGCCCGTGGGCAAGGGGCAGTTGGGATTACGGCCCACCTTGGCACAGGTGATCGTCCGGCTACTGCCCGAGGTATCCGTGACCGTTATGGTCCCCGACACACTGCCTTCGCTATAGACGAGATCCAGGACCACGGTCTCCCCCGAAGGCAACAGCGCCGTGTTCTTGACCGTCACGGTGACGGTCGCGCCATCCGCACCTGTGGAGCCGGTGGCGGTCACCGTGCCGTTGAGCCGCACGCCGCAGACGGCGAGATCGGCAGAGGTGTGAGTCACGGAAACCGAGCCATCGGTGGAGACAGTCAGAGAAAGGGTGGCCGTGCCGTTCACCGCGCAGCCGTCCATCTGCAAATCGGTGTAGGTGAGATGAAAGACAACCGTCCCTTCCCCGGTGCGCTCCGGCTCCACCCGCACCTCGCCCTTGACGCCGCTGCACGAGCCGTCAAAGGTGAAGACCGCCATCTTGGCCTTGGTATCCACCGTGACCTGGCCGCAGGCAAAGGTGAAATCCGCGCCGTCGAGATAGGCGAGCACAGCGTCCACCGCTGCGTCGGCCGCCGCGTTGCCGCCAGCGGCGGCCGCCCCCTCCAGCCCCATCTGGGAGGCCAGGGTGGGCAACTGGGCGCCAAAGGCGCGGAGGCGTTCCTCTCGATCCAAGAGATGAGCGGTGAGCAGGGCGGCCTGCTCGGCGTCCACAGCGGGCGGCTGCTGCTGAGAGGCAAGCCCAGCCGCCAGGCGCAAGGCATAAATCGCCTCAGCCACCCCGGTCTGTTGATCGCCGTCCACGTCCCACAGCAGAACGGCCTTGGCCGGCACAGCCCAGACAAGACAAAAAAGCAGCAACGCGGTTCGCAACAACATGGCGCACTCCCCTTTTTTGAGATGATCTACGGTTGACCAGCCGGTGAAAAATAGGTTATGCGCGGCACAGCCGGCCGCGCGTGGCCTGCCATGCCCGCCATTGCCGGCAAGGATGCCTTTTTACGGGGCCATCAAAAGTTGAGCACCTGATCGATGTTGAGCAGGATGCGCACCTTGTCGCCCGCCTTGGCCATCGCCAGAATATAGTTGGTATCCACCCCCTGGGTAAAGGTGGGGGTATCGTCGATATCGTCGGCGCGCACAGTGGTCACCTCGGACACCGCGTCCACGGTCATGCCGATGAGCCCTTGATCCCCGCGGGAAGGATCGCCTTCCACGATGACGATACAGCTCCGCGGGCCGGGCTCTTTTTCTTCCATCGCGAACCGCCGCCGCAGATCCATGATCGGGATCACCCGGTCGCGCAGGTTGATCACTCCCTTGATGTACGGATGGGCCTGCGGCAGGCCGACAATCTCCATCAGGCCGATGATCTCCTTGATACGCAGGATATCCACGCCGAACTCCTGGTCCCCCAAGGAAAAGGTCAGATACTTGCCCTCCTTGTTGAGCAGGGACTTGCTGGCCGCGCCCGTCCCCACGCCGCCCCGCTGGAGGAGCTCCACGGCCACCGAGGCGGAATCGGTGAAGCCGCTGCTCTTGCGCGCCCCGCCAGGGCAGGCCTTGTCGGCGAAACGGGTGTCCACAAACCTGGAAAGATCGATGATCTTGCCGATGCCCATGCGGCCGACCATGTACTGTTGGATGCGGTCCAGGTCCTCAACGCTGGGATAGAGATCATCGGTGGTGATGCCCAAGGGGTCGGACAAGACCTTGTGCAGGACCTCGATCTTGAGGCCCAGCGCACCGTTGGGATCAAGAAAGCGCACGCCGACCTCGGCCGCCCGCTGTTTGTCCCGGGCCACCAGTTGGCCGGCCTCGACCAACAGATCGACAAACTCCTGCACCGCCTCGGGATGGCGTTCGATCACCTCCTGCCGCACGGCGACCACACAGCAGGGATGATCCTTCCATAGCTCGCTCGACAGGAACTGCCGATGGGCGAGACCAGCGGCCACCGCCTTGGAGCCAATGGGTTCAGCGACCATGAAGCCGCAGTTCGCCGGATTGTCCTTGAGGAACTCCGGCATCTTGACCGGCGGCACCACCTCCAGGTTCACGTCCACATCCTCCCCCTTCTCCAGGCTGGCCTTGAGGCCAACACGGCTGAAGAACATGTGGGTGAGCATGTGGTGGATCGACATCTTGTGCGGGATGAGAAACGAGCGGCCGCGGTAGAAATTCTGGTAGGGATCCTGATACTCGCCCAGGCTGGAGCGGACGAAGATGGAGCCGTTTTTGTGGGCAAAGAGCACAAGCTTGATCGGCGTGTTGAAAGAAAAAAGATCCATCGCAATGGGGGCGAGGATACAGGCCGCCTCCACCGTGCCCTCTTCCAGGGCCTTGGCCACTGGGTTCCAACTCGCCATGCACTGGGTCTCGAGTTCGAAGTGGGCCGGCGTCTTCTCCCCCGACTCGATGAGATCTTTGAGCACGCCAAGGAGGATATGGTCGGTGATCTGGATATGGGCGGCGCGCAGGTGGAGGCGTCCGGAGGCCGCCCGCTGCGGGCCCTGCGCCGCCTTCGGCTCCTCGGCCGCCACGCCGAAGGCCTGGTCGATCTTGCGTTTGAGCTCTTCTGGCGAAAACGGCTTGGGCACAAAACAGGTAACGCCGGCTTCCACCGCCTTCTGCTCCTGTCCCTTGTCCGACTGGGCGGTGGCCATGATGAACGGCAGGTCGCGGAACCGCTCATCGGCCCGTATCCATTGCAACAGCTCAAGCCCTGATGTATTGGGCATGTTCCAGTCGGAAATCACAAGATCGACAGGCTCGCCGCTGTCGAGGATCCGGATGGCCTCGGCCCCATCTTTGGCCTCCACCACATTGGTGAAGCCGAGACCCGCGAGGATCTTGAGCTCGATCTTGCGCATCGCCATCGCATCTTCGGCGAGCAGGATCTTGACACGGCCAGGCTCGACGGACATGGACCCCTCCTCAAAAACTTATAACCGGCTTGGGTTTGGCTTGATTTTCTCGCCAGGGACGGGCAAAAAGACATGGCCCCCGCCTTCCCGACGCGCTACAATTTTTCCGGAACACTGAGTGCGAATTCCCATCTATTGTAGACAACGGCGCGGGAGGATGTACAGAAAAAAAACTCCCGCTCCGGCAAGGAGCGCCATGCCACTACCGCCGTTCGAACAGCGCATCGCC
>WFOD01000251.1 GCA_015488275.1 Deltaproteobacteria bacterium | reverse complement strand
GGGCAGGGGGACCCGTTTCGTTTTTCTCCTGCCCGCCTCGCAAGGGGAGGCGCGGGCGATCGTGCCGGCAGCCGGCAAGATGCCTGGCGGCAGCGGCCGGATTCTGGTGATGGACGACGAGGAGGCGATCCGCACCCTGGTTGTGGAGATGCTCGATCAGTTGGGATACGAGGCCGAGACCGTGGCCGATGGCGAGGCGGCGGTGACCCGCTACCGGGAGGCGTTTGAGGCGGGCCGGCCCTTTGCCGCCGTGATTCTTGACCTCACCGTTCCTGGACGCATGGGCGGCCGGGAAGCGGGCGAGCGCATCCTTGCCCTGGACCCAAACGCGCGGATCGTGATCTCGTCTGGCTACAACCAGGAGCCGGTACTCGCCGCCTACGAGAAATACGGTTTCGCCGCCGCGTTGAGCAAGCCGTTCCTTGCCGAGGAGATGGCCGCGGTGTTGGCTTCGGTCTTTGGCCGCGGGACGCAAGACTGAGGCAATGGCCGCCGCCCGCCCCCACAACGGCGGCGAGTCCGCCACAGCCGCTGGCATCGCCTTTGGCTGGTTTTTGCACCTGCGCTGGGCAGCGGTGGCCTGCCAGGTGGTGGTCATCGCGCTCGTGGCCCGCCTGCTGGCCATCTCCCTGCCTTTCTTTATCCTGGCCCTCCTCATCCTCTTTCAAGGCGGCACCAATCTCCTCTTTCATCGTTTGCTCCGCCGGCGCCGGACGATTCCCGAACCGCTCTTCGGCCTGGTGATGATCTGGGATGTGGTGCATCTTACCCTGTTGTTACACTACACCGGCGGGCCAATGAACCCGTTCACCTTTCTCTATCTTGTGCACGTCACCTTGGGCGCTGTGCTCATGCGGCCGGCATGGGCCTGGGGCTTGGCCGCCTCCACCGTGGCCGCCTATGCGGCGCTTTTCCCTCTGGGCGGCCTCTGGCCGCTTCGCCAGACCAGGCCGGTGTGCATCGACGCCGTGGCCGCCGGCGCGCCGGTGGGCAGCCTGGATCTCCATCTCCAGGGCATGTGGGTCGCCTTTGCCCTCACCGTTGGCTTTATCGTGTTGTTCGTGGGCCGCATCCAGAAAGATCTCGAAGAACACCGCCGCCGTTTGATCCGGCTGCGGGAAGAAAAGTACAAAAGCGATCGCCTCGCCGCGCTCGCCACTTTGTCTGCTGGGGCGGCGCATGAGTTTTCAACGCCGCTGGCCACCATTGCCGTGGCCGCTGGCGAGATGCTCCATCGGCTCCGCAAAGAGGGCGCAGCCGCTGATCTCGTGGAAGACGCTTCCCTGATCCGTCAAGAAGTGCAGCGGTGCCACCGGATCCTCGAACAGTTGGCGGCCGACGCCGGCCAGCATGCCGGCGCGCCCATCGAACGGGTAACGATAACCGAACTGCTCGATCTGGTCGTGATCGAATGCGCCGAGGAGACCGGCCTGCGGCCAAGGTTCGTTGACCAGACAGGGGGGCTGAGCATCGCCGTTCCCTTGGAGCCGTTCGTGCGGGTGGTGAAGGCCCTGTTGAAAAATGCGGTGGATGCCGGCGCCACGCTGGTCCAGGTTTCGTGCCGGTGCGAGGGGGAGTTTTTGCTGCTCGCGGTGGAAGACAATGGCGCGGGAATGGATGATGAGACCCGTAAGCGGGCCACGGATCCGTTTTTCTCCACCAAGGGCGTCAGAGGCATGGGATTGGGGCTCTTTCTTGCCCGGACAATGGCCGAGCAGCACGGCGGCTCGCTCGTCATTACGAGCGGTCCGGGACAAGGATGCCGGGTGGTGCTGCGGTTTGCGCTTGCCGCTCTTGGCGCTTCTGGCGGATGAGGTGAGGAACTTGCTTGCATCGGCCCGGCCGGATGGCCGGGTGTGGGCGTTCTTCTTGTGAAGGGCTCTCGTTGCCATGTGTGATCTCCTCCCGTGTCTGCCTCATGAGGGTGGTCAACCGCCCTCTTGCAAGGAACAGCGGCCAGCTTCTTCGTGGGATGAATAACACGGGATGTGACATCATGAACTTGTCGGCCTGGCGCAGAGGCGGTAAGGTGGGACGAGGGGGAGGGGGGACGCCGTGGGCAAGACCGGAAAGAGCGTACTGGGAGCTACGCCAGCGGGTTGATGGCGCCGCAG
>WFOD01000250.1 GCA_015488275.1 Deltaproteobacteria bacterium | reverse complement strand
TACCCCTTGCCCTGCCCCAGAGGATCTCCCGCAGCGAAGATGCGGACGCGGTCGACGCCGCCACCTTTTCCAAACGGTTCATCCCATTGCGGCAGCACTGCGAGGACACGGCCCGGCACGCGGCAGTCCTGGAAACAGCCCTCGCGCATCTGGCCGGGATCCCGTGGGAAGAAATCTGGTACGCGGCCCTCTGGCACGACGCGGGCAAGGCGCACGAATCCTTCCAGGAAATGCTGCTCGCCCACCTGGATGAACCGGAAAGGCAAAAGCGGCGAAAAACGTTGTGGGCCAAGTCGGACTGCGATTACTTCCGCAATCCCTACTGCGGCAGAAACCGGCGCCGCTATTTCCGGCACGAACTCGCCAGCGCCATTGCCCTGCTGGAAAACGAAGCCGATGACCTCGTAGCCTACCTCGTTGCCTGTCACCACGGCAAGGTAAGACTCTCCATTCGCTCCCAGGCGGGAGAAACAGCCGCCAAGGGGGTGATACGGTATGCGCGCGGCGTCTGGGAGGGGGACGAACTTCCCGCCTGCGAACTCGGCGGCGGTGAAATCATGCCCAGGACCCGTCTGCGCCTCGGGTATATGGAGATGGGGCTCAACCCGGAAACCGGCAAGAGCTGGCTCGAACGGGCACTCGCCTTGCGGGACCGTTTCGGCCCGTTCCGGCTGGCCTTTCTCGAAACCCTGGTCAGGATCGCCGATTGGCGCGCCACCATCGAGGAGGAACGCGATGACCGATGAGATCGTATCCCATGCCAACGAAATCGTTCACGACCTGACGCTCGAAGGCTGCCGGCCCGAGCCCCTAGCCCATTACCTAAAGGCCCTGGGCGTCCTGCGGCTGGTGGCAGAACAGGCCGATCCCACGGCACGCGGCTACTGGAAAGACGATGTCTTTCACCTCGTTAGCCGTCTCGACCGAGAAGGACTGCTACGGTTCTTTCTGGAGGAATATGAGCCCACACCGGTCATCGCACCGTGGAACGGTGGAAGCGGTTTTCATCCGAACGATAACCAGACAGGCATTCAGGCGATCGAATCGTCCGACGCCGACCGCTTTGCCTGCTATCGACATGTTATCAAACAGGCGAGGCAATTGCTCGACCATGAACATGCGAACAATAAAGAAACCCTCCTGGGACACTTTCGTTCCCGTCTCGAAGAATCGGTCCTTGCCTGGCTCGACGCGGTGTTCGTTCTAACCACGGCCGGCGCCAAGTATCCACCCCTCCTAGGGACAGGAGGCAACGACGGACGGTTGGACTTCACGAACAACTTCATGCAGCGCCTAATCGACTGCATTCCGATGACCAAGGAAGATGCCCCCGCCACGACTTCATGGGCACAACTCGACCAGGCACTGTTCGAGGGAGGCGTTGTCAGGCTGCTGCGGAACAAACCGATTGGCCAGTTTTTTCCCGGTTATGCCGGTGGCGTAAACACCACATCTTCATTCAGCGGCGACTCCTTGGTCAACCCGTGGGATTTCGTTCTGATGATCGAGGGAGCCTTGTTTTTTGGCGCCGCCATCGTCAAGCGGATAGAAAGTATGCAGCCCGGGACGTTGGCCTATCCGTTCACGGTCAGGCAAAGTGCGTCGGGATTTCCAAGCGGCAAGGCAGCCGAACCGGCACGTGCCGAAATGTGGCTGCCGATCTGGCCGTACCCCGCCCGTTTGACCGAGGCAAAGCAAGTCTTTTCCGAAGGCCGCGCCTCTCTTGGAAAACGACAGGCGCATACGGGGATGGATTTTGCCCGATCGGTGGCGACGCTTGGTGTCGATCGCGGCATCAGCGCATTCGTCCGCTACGGATTCCAGGAAAGAAATGGACGAGCATATTTCGCCACCCCCCTCGGCCGCTGGGAGGTTCAAGAGCATCCGGAGGTGCGGCTGCTCGACGAACTGAATGGCTGGCTGGAGGAGCTGCGCCGTTCTGCAAGGGACAAGAGCTGTCCGGGAAGCATCTCCGCCGCATTTCACCACGTGGAAGAAGCCGTGTTCAATCTTTGCCGACATGGGGGAGCACGCCGCTTTGCGGATGTCCTGATCGCCCTTGGCAAAGCGGAAAGGGTATGCGGCAAGTCGATATCATTCTGCAAGAGACACGGCCTGCGTCCTATTCAGCCGCTCGATCCCGCCTGGCTCCAGGCTACGGACGATGGCTCGGTGGAATTCCGGCTGGCCGCGGCACTGGCCTCGATTCACGATATCCGTCAAAACGTGGAGAACGTGGTACTGGGGCCGAGATGGGCGAAATGGAACGATTCCTGGAAGCCTTGGGTGGTGTGGAGTCAGGACGATCTTGTGGCAAACCTCGGCGCAATCATGCTGCGCCGGCTCATGGACGCTCGCCGCAGGGATGCACCGGGGGCTTATCCCGTGTCCCTGCAAGCAAGACTGCCTGTCGCCCTTGAAGATGTCGCGTCGTTCGTGGATCACGGGGTGGATGATGGCCGTATCCGGGATCTCTTTCTGGGCTTGTGCTTGATCGACTGGCGTAAGGCCGGATGGCAACCGTCCACGCCAATTGCCGGCAGACTCCCCGATGTCCGCTACGGCGTCCTGAAACTGTGCTTTCTGTCGGACCAGGGACGGCGGTTGTTGGGGGAGCCCTCTGAAGGAGTGCCCCCGATCCCCCCAGAGCCGGCCATCCTGCGTCGGCTTGCTGGCGGAGATCTGTCCGGGGCGATCCGGCTGGCGTGCCGCAGGCTTGCGGCGAGCGGACTCCCTCCCCGTATCCGCGCCGCATCCGGCCCAGCGTCACTCGCCGTGCGCCTGCTCGCTATCTTATTGTTGCCCCTGTCCATCAGCAGTGAACAAAGGTTGCGCGAATGCGTCTGTAATGTCTCCGAGGACGAAGAAGCCGCCTGAAGTGCCGAAGACCACAACGAGAAGACCACAACGAAAGGAGGATCTCATCATGACACTAAATCTTGCAGCACTCGCCGACGAGCCCCGGTTGCTCATGGAGGCCGATCTGCGTCCCGTTCAGGGGACCCGTTTCCAACCCACCGGTTTCCCGGATCTCGGTGCCGCCGAATATACCCTGCCGGACGGCACCGAGATGCTCCTGGTGGAATCGCCGCAGAGCGTGGCGAACCGGATGGAAACCGTTTGCTGGGACGAGGCGGAGGAAGAACCGGTCGAGGCACTCAAGGGATTGCCGTACGTGAAGGTCATAGACTGTGAAGGGAGGTTCCTCACCAGCACCGTTCTGGAGGCGCACCGTCTGAACTCGCCCTATATCCTGGAAGGAAGCGACAAATCTTTCTTCAAGACCCTGCAAAACGAACTGGGGGCTTTGAAGACCGGGCCGGTGGACCTGCGAATCCTGGCCAAGACCCTCATGAAATACGATGTGGGGAGCCTCATCCACGGCGTGTTTCTGGCCAAGAGCGACTTGGCTGGCGGGAGGTTGCGTCTTTCCCGCGCCCTGAGCGCCTTCATCGAGGCCAGGGGCGTTGTGGTGGCACCGAGCGGCGGGGTGAAAAACGATCACGTTGATCCTTCGGGTGACACGAGCAAGGGATTCGGCAACGTTCCCTTCCACCGCGACGAGTACGCGGCCGAGAAGATCACCGCCTATTTCAGCCTGGACCTGGCGCAGCTCCGTGGTTACCGGCTTGGGCAAGAGGCGGAATCTCTGCTCATCGCCCTTTCCCTCTTCAAGGTACAAAAGTTCCTGGCCGAAGGGTTGCGGCTGCGCACGGCCTGCGACTTCGAAGTAATCGACGGTCTCAAGGTCACGCGGCCGAAGGAATTCGAATTTCCGTCTCTCTCAGACGTCGAAACAGCTCTTTCCGACCTCATAAAAACCGTTGCAGCGCAAGGAGTGTTCGCCGATCCACCGGTGACCACGGTGACCCTGTCTCTTATACACATCTC
>WFOD01000249.1 GCA_015488275.1 Deltaproteobacteria bacterium | reverse complement strand
GGGCCAGATGCGGCCGGCCTGGTAAAGCTGGCGGAGGGTCGCAACCCCGCGGCGCTGGAATTGCTTGACCAAAAACAAAAAGAGGTAGGCGGTTTGCAAGGCGTCGTCCAGGGCGTTATGGGCGGGAAAGGCGACCAGGCCGAACTCCTTGGCCAGGTCGCTCAGGTTGAGCGATTCGGAGAGTTCTGCCGCGCCGTAATCGTAGGCGCGGCGGCTCCGCTTGAAGCCCCGCGCCAGGCGCATGGTGTCGATGCCAGGATTGGAGAGAGTGCCGCCGAGATAGCGCCGGGTGGCGCGGTTGAGAAAGTGCATGTCAAGGGGCAGGCAATGGCCGACCAGGAGCGAACCGCCGCAAAAGGCGACGAAGTCTGGCAGCACCTCTTCGATCGGGGGGGCGCTGGCGAGTTCTTCTGGGGTCAGGCGGTGGACCAACGTCGCCTCGTTGGGGGTCAGGTCCTTGGGACGGACAAGGGAATAGAAGGCGTCGGCCAGGACGATCCGCAGGTTGCGGATGCGCACCGCGCCAATGGCCACGATTTCATCCCGTCGCCGGTTGAGGCCGGTGAGTTCGCTGTCCAAGACCACGTAGTCGTAAGTCCCGATCGGCTGTCCCTGATTGAAGTGTTCGAACAGCCGACGGTTTTCCTGGAGTACGGGATGCGGCGGCCGCAGGAGGCGGCGCAGGGGGGCGAAGAGGGGCAGGGAGGCGAACATTGTCTGTCTATCGCAGGGGGAAGATGGTCCTGAGCGCTTCCTGCAACCGTTCAATGGTGGAGAACGCCTCCTTCAGCGTGCGTTTTTCCAGGTCGGAAAGTTGGCTCGGATCGATATAGTTGTCTGGCTCCTCTCCATCGTCGATCTGCTGGAGTTGGTGGACGATCCGCAGGTACATTTGGAACTCGTAGGCGTGCCGCGCCTGGGTGGCGAGGTCGTTGCTGAGCTGTCCTTCCTCGGCCAGGATCTTGAGACGCGCCAAGGTGTTGGTCTCCTTGACCCCGTGTTTCAGGGCCAACACCCGGGCAAAGTTGACAAAGGGCGCAATGCCCCGGTGCTTGATGTCCAGCCGGTTGCGGTAGGCCCCGTCCTTTTCCACGATGAAGTTCTTGAAGAACGAGAGCGGCGCCTTGCTCGTCAGGCACTCGCGCGCCAAGTGGAGCAAAAAGATCTCCTGCCGCCTGACGCGGGAGAGGAGATGCCGGCGCAGGTCGTCGGCCAGGGCGAAGGCGCCGTGTCTGGGCCGGAAATCGAAGAAGATGGTGGCGTGGAGGATCTGCTCGGCCTCGGGCGTCATGATCCAGCGGTCGAAGTACTGTTTCCAAACGGCGAGCGGCTGGCGCCACTTGGGGTTGGAAGCCATGATCTCTCCTGGACACAGGGGATAGCCGCAGGCCACCAGGTGGTCGATGGCCGCTTTGGCGAACCGTTCAAAGTAGGCTGCCGCCCGCCGGGCCGTCTCCTCGTCCGGCGGATCGGCGTAGACGATGGCGTTGTCCTGGTCGGTGCGAAAGGTCTGCTCCCGCCGGCCTTCACTGCCCAGGAGCAGCCAGCAGTAAGGCAGGGGCGGGGGGCCGTGCTCCTCCTCCAGCAAGATGAGCAGGCGTTTGACGATCTCGTCGTTGATGATCGAGATCATGCGGGTGATGTTGCCCGCCTGCGCGCCTTCCTTCAACAGATGGCGCACCACCTCCACCGTTTTGCCGGCCAGGGGGTAGAGGTCTTTGATCCGGGGCTGTTTGTTGATCTCCTTGAACAGGTAGTAGGGGGAACTGCCCTGGAGGAGCATGATGTCGTGGGAGGTGAGCACGCCGATGATCTTGCCCTCCCGTTCCACCAGCAGGTGGTGGATGCCGGCGGACATCATCCGGATGAGGGCGTCGAAGCAGACCGCCTGGGAGAGCACGGTGGTCAGGTTGGTGGACATGATCCGCTCCACCTGCTCGTTGTAGGGCACGCCGGCGGCGATCACTTTGTTGCGCAGGTCGCGGTCGGTGATGATGCCGATGATCTGGTCTTCGTTTTCCGGATCGTGGATGAGCAGTGAGCTGATCCGGTGTTCGGCCATCTTGCGGGCCGCCTCCTGGATGGAGATGGTGGCGGGGGCCTTTTTCGGCTCCTGCTTCACGATATCGCCCACCTGGATGGTAAAGAGGTAGAGGTCGTCGTCCGCGCGCCGGCTCACCTTGTGGTGGCGCAGTTCGCTGTACGCGGTGCGGATGAGCTTGTCGGACAGGGCCTTGAGGTAGAACTGGGCGAATCCCGGTTGGGCCTCCAGCAGGTCTTTGAAGATCTTGCGCGGGATGAGGATGCAGAAGGTGTCCTCCACCGTCTCCACGGTCATGTTGGCCGGACTGTTGCCGATGATCGGCAGAGCGCCCACCGCCGCCCCTTCGCCACGGTAGTCCTTGAGGGTGGTCTCGCCGGCGTCGTCCACGATCGTCGCCTTGGCGCCGCCTTTCTGGATCAGGTGGAGATAGGCGACCTCCTCGCCCGCTGTGATAATCCGGCTGCCCTTGGGGAAAAAATCCACCAAACAGTGGCGGGCGAGCCATTCGATCTGCTGGCGGGGCAGGTTGCTGAACGGCAGGACCTTTTCGAGAAAGGCCACTGCGGCTTGGGGAGCGATCGGCTGGGGAGTGTGATTGCGGGAGCGTGCCATGTTGGGTTGTGATGCGGTAAAGGTTGTGCGCGGGTGCGTCAGGTGGGCAGGGGCAAGACGATCACTGCCTCGGCGCCGCCGCCCGCATGGTTGCCCAGGGTGATCGCGCCGCCGTGGTTGTCGATGATCTGCCAGGCAATGGCCAACCCCAGCCCCGTGCCGTTGGGCCGGGTGGTGTAGAACGGCTCGAAGAGGCGGCTGGCCTTGGCCGGATCGATTCCTGGACCGCTGTCCTGCACGGTGATCGTCACCCCTGGCGGCGGTCCGGCCGTTTCGCGCGCCGAGATCCGCACTTCTCCCTGCGCGTCGCCCATCGCCTGGCAGGCGTTGTCGAGCAGGTTGACCAGGACCTGGCGGATCTGATTCCGGTCGGCATGGCAATCGAGATCGTCCGGCGCCTCGGTGCGGATTTCGCACTGGAGGGAGCCGGCCTGCTGGAGCACCTGTACCGTTTCGTCGATCAGGGCGGCCAGATTGAACCACTCCTTTTCCGGCGCGGCGGGCCGGGAAAACTGGAGAAATTCGGTGATGATCTTTTCCAGCCGGTCGCATTCACGCAGGATAATGCCCAGCAGGCGTTCCGACTGCGGCAGGTTGCTCGCCGGCTGGAGCATCTGGGCCGCGCCCGAGATGGCGGCCAAGGGATTGCGGAATTCGTGGGCGATGCCGGCCGCCATCCGGCCGATGGAGGCCATCTTTTCCGCCTGGCGGAGCTGGTGTTCCATCTTCTTGATCTCGCTTAAGTCCTGAAAGGTGTACACCCGGTGCTCCCCTTCGGCCTCTGGCAGGTTGAGACGGGCGACCGAAAAGCCGATGGGGATCTTGTCGCCGTCCTTGCGGCGCAGGGAGGCGGAGGTGCGGGGGGCGCCTGGCGGGTTGGCGCCGAGCGAGGGAAAGAACTCGGCCAGCTCCATGCCCATGAGTTCATAGGCCCGGTAGCCGGTGATCTGTTCCGCCGCCCGGTTGATGGAGGTGATCCGGCCATCGCCGTCCACGGTGATGATGCCGGTGTTGATGTCGTCAACGATCTGGCGGTGCAGGCGGGAGAGCCGGTCGAGATCGTGGCTTGTTTCCCACAGCGCCGCCTCGGTGCTGCGGATGCGCTCGGCGAGCAACGAGCTCAAGAACCCCACGAGAAAAAAGGTGATGGCTGGAATGGCGAAGTGGTACAGCAAAGCGGTGGGGTCGGTAAGCGGGGTGGCCGGCGTGGTGGAAACATTGCCGGCCAGGGGGTGGATGC
>WFOD01000248.1 GCA_015488275.1 Deltaproteobacteria bacterium | reverse complement strand
TTACAGGGTGCCCCAGATGCAAGGAAGAGGTACGCGCCGCGTACTGGAAGCTACGCAAGCGTGCCGATGACGCCGCAGATGGGGTGCCCTGTGACCAGATACAGCGCCGCCCCTGCCCAGCCTCCTGCGCCACCGGCCGCCTAGCAGCCCGTTGAAAAACGGGCTGTGCGCGGCACATGGATGTGCCGCCGAATTCCGCCGGCTCTTTTTGTGTTTCCCCAGCCGGTCGGCGTGCCGAAGGCTCCAAGGGGCGCGGACCGAACCGGGCCGTACCGCTGGAATATCCGAAAAGGAGCCAAGGAATTCGTGAGGTTGGCCGAAGCTTTGCTTTGGCCAACCGTGGTCGAAAAAGCCAAGAACGGCTTTTTCGACGGACTGCTAGACACCGACCTAGGCCGAGGCCAGGTAGTCGCGAATCGCCTGGGCCAGCATCTGGAAAATCTTGGTGAAACGGGCCTCGTCCCGCTCAAGCAAGGTGACGCGGAAGCCCTGCCACTCGGTGACAAACGAGGTGAGCGGCACCACGCAGACGCCGGTGGCGCCGAGCAGATAGTAGACAAACCGCTTGTCCGGCGCCACGCCGGGCTGGGAGACGAGGTGCTCGACAAAGCCGCGCACCTCGGCATTGTCGATGGGCAGGCGCTGGTCGTGGTTGAGCAACCCTGGGGCAAAGGCGACGCTCATGTAGAAGGCGCCGTTGGTTCGGTTCACCACCAACCCGTCCACCTCTTTGAGAATGTCGTAGGCGATGTTGGAAAACCGCTCGTAGCGGCGGACCCGCTCCTCCAGATATTCCCAGTAATGGGGGTTGCTCATCAAGCGCGGAATCGCCTTCTGGGGCAAGGTGGTGGAGCACACCTCCAGCATCTTGGCGTTCAAGATCGTGGTGATGTACTGCTCAAACAACGGATCCACGTGGCCGTTGTAAATCTCGATCCAGCCGCAGCGCGCGCCGGGCCACGGCATCTCTTTTGAGACTCCCCGCATGGCGATAGCCGGCACCTCGCCGATGATGTCGGAAAGCGGTACCGTGCTCGTGCCGTTGTAGATGATGTTGTGGTAGATCTCGTCGGCAATAATGAAACAATCGTACCGCCGGGCGATATCCACCATCGCCCGCAGGTACTCTTCGGGATAGACCGCGCCGGTGGGGTTGTCCGGGTTGATGATCAGGATACCGGCAACGGCGGGATTGTACTTGACCCTCTTTTCCAGATCGTCGAGATCTGGATACCAGTGGTTCTCTGGATCGAGCCGATAGGTGAACGGGCGGTCGCCGGCATGGGCCGCCTCGGCCGATGAGTGGGTGGTGTAGCTGGGAGAAGGCACCACCACGCGGGCGGTGCGGCGCAAAAAGCCAAAGACTTTGCTGATCGCATCCCCCAGCCCGTTGAAAAAGATGATATCCTCCTCGGTAATCTGCACCTTGCCGCGCCGGTTGATCTGATCGGCGATGAATCGCCGGGTCTCCAGATCCCCCTTGGTGGGGCAGTAAGCGTAGGAGGCGTCCTCCATAGCCAGATCGGCCACCACCTGTTTCATCCACGTGGGGATCTCCTCGCCCTTGGCCACCGGATCGCCGATATTTTCCCAATACACCCGGCCACCTAAGGCTTCTATCTTCTTGCCGACGTTGACGATGTTACGGATTTCATAGGTCAACTCGCCGGCGCCGATATGGACGATATTTGTTCGCATGGTAATGTTCTCCAGCGCCTCACATGCCGATTGGCAAGCTTGCTCGTCTGTTTCCATCCACAGTAAAGCTTACCCTTTTAGCACGCTGGCCAGCGTCCGTCAACAAGGGTGCCCCACAGGCGCCAGGAAGAGGCATGCGCCGTGTCCTGAGCGCCACGCAACTGCGCCGATGAGGCGGCGATGGGACGCCCTGTGACCAGATCCCCAAAAAGCAAGGTGATAGCAGCCCGTTGAAAAACGGGCTGTATGCGGCACAGGGACGTGCCGCCGGATTCCGCCGGCTCTGAAAGAGCCAAGGAATCCGCGAGGTCGGCCGGAACTCGGTTCTGGCCAACCGTGATTGAAAAAGCCAGGGATGGCTTTTTCAACGGACTGATAGGTTCGGCTCACCCGGCCGATATATTGAACAAGGAAAGCAAAAGAGGAGGAGGCACACAGCGAGTGCAAGCGCGGCCAAGGCCCGCTGCGCAACCGCGCCACATGATACAATAGAAGTGAGAGCCCGTTTGCCGACAGGCTGAACAAGGAGGGCATGTATGGCGGTCTGGCGCTTTTCGATTCAAGGCGACCGCGTGCAGGCGGGAGACAAGAACCGCCCTCGCCTCAGCCGCACGGGATGCAACGAACCCTTCAAAGGCCGTTACTGGTGTCCCAAACGGCAGTGGTTCCGCAAGGAGCCTTGCCCGTTTAGCTGCAAGCACGAATGCGAACTGTTCGAGGCCATGTGCGGCAGCCTCTAGCAGCCCATTGAAAAAACGGGCTGTGTGCGGCACAGGGACGTGGGGCGGGCCACTGACGAGATGTTCGCGCCTTTGCCGCAACCTGTGACGCTGCGCCTCACACGATGCGGGAAAACGCGGGCGGCCGGGCCCGGCCCGCCTCCGCGCTGCCGCCCGCTGCGGCCTGATAACCATTTACCACCTGCGCCGGTGGCACTCCTCGCCCCTGTCCAGCCCCTGATCCTGGCACCACCTGAGCGCCTTCCTCTGCTGGTCGCCGCTGGACCGCCCGCATCCGGGCGTCGAGTTCCAGCATCCGAAGCTCTTTTTGCGCCTCACTGATCGCTGCCGTGGCCGATGAGGCCACCTTGAGGTCCTGGGGCGAAGGATCGGCAGGCGCCAGGGCCGCGGCGCGCACCTGCCGCATCTTGGCAATGGTCTCTTCTGGGGTGGCCTCTTTGGAGGTGTCAATGGGCACCTCGCCGCCCACCGCGTAGTTGCGGCCATCTGGCCCCCGCTTGTACTGAAAGCTGGCCCCGCCTCTGGCATACGCGCCAGCCGCCGCCAGATGGGCCATTTCGTGGGCGCGGACCTTGGCGTCGATCTTTTTCAGCAGGGCCAGCTCGCGCAGTTCGGCCTCGGAAAGCTGGCTGGCGTCCGGCTTACGGGCCTGGACAGAAGACGCCTCCTGGCCGTCTTGTTGTCCCTGGCCGTCCGCCGCCTCTTTCGGCCTCTCGGCCGCGGGCTCCTGCGGCGGTCCGGCCCCCGCCACCCGCGCGCTACCGGCCGCTGGCCGGTTGCCAGAAGGCGAGACAACGCCAGCCTGCGAGCGCCCAGGCTCTCCTCCCCCGGCCTGGGAGGCCGCGCCTGGAGCGCTGCCGGCAACAGGCCTTGCCTGCGCTGGCCCCAGTCCTGCCGCAATCCCAAAGGAAGACACCGCTGAGTCGGGGAAGCGAATCACCTGCCGCACCCTTTGATGCAACCGTCCCTGGCTTTTTCAACTGTCGGTTGGCCAAAACGAGTTTCGGCCAACCCCACGAATTCCTTGGCTCCTTTTCGGATATTCCTTGGGCACGGCCCGGTCGGGTCCGCGCCCCTGGCGCCTTCGGCACGCCGACCAGCCGGGAAAACACAAAAAGAGCCGCGGAATCCGGCTGCGCATCCCTGTGCCACACACAGCCCGTTTTTTCAACGGGCTGCTAGCCGCAACGCAAACGCATCCATTTCCCCTATCGGTCAGAAACCCGGAAAACTTGAAAAAAAATCGCCCGGCCGGAGCCGGGCGGACGCGATCAGCGCTGATCGATGGGCACGAAGGGCCTTCGGGGAGGGCCGATGTATACCTGGCGCGGCCGGCCGATCTTCCAGTCGGGATCGTCCCACATCTCTTTCCAGTGGGCGATCCAGCCGGGCAGCCGGCCAAGGGCGAACATGACGGTGAACATGTTGTTGGGGATGCCGATGGCCCGGTAGATGATCCCACTGTAAAAATCAACGTTGGGATAGAGGTGGCGTTCGACGAAGTACTCGTCGTTTAAGGCGATCTCCTCGAGCTGTTTGGCGATATCAAGAAGAGGATCAGAGATATTCAGCGTCTCGAGCACCTCGTCGCAGGCCTTTTTAATGATCCGCATCCGGGGATCAAAGGTCTTGTACACCCGGTGGCCAAAACCGACCAGACGGAAGGGATCGTCCGGGTCCTTGGCCCGCTCCACGTACTTACGGCAGTCGCCGTTCTCGTAATGATGGATGTTTTCGAGCATCTCCATCACCGCCTGGTTGGCGCCGCCGTGCAGCGGCCCCCACAGGGCGCTGATGCCGGCCGAAATCGAGGCGTAGAGATTCACCCGCGCACTGCCCACCAAGCGCACAGTGGAGGTGGAACAGTTCTGTTCATGATCGGCGTGGAGGATGAGCAGCTTGTTCAAGGCCGCCACCACCTCGTCGCGGATCTTATAGGGCCGCACCGGCGAATCGAACATCATGTTCAAGAAATTGGCACAGTAGGACAGGTCGTGCCGGGGATAGACGAGCGGCTGGCCCAGAGATTTTTTGTACGAGAAGGCGGCGATGGTCCGCACCTTGGAAAGAAGGCGCGCCGCCATCTTGTCGATGTTCTCGTACGGATTTTCTGTCATCTCCGGATAGAAACTGCACAGGGAGTTGACCATTGACGACAGGATGGCCATAGGCGGCGCATTGGGCGGATAGCTGTCGAAAAAGCGTATCATGTCCTCGTGGAGGAGGGCGTAGCGCCCCAACATCTCGCTGAACTCGGCCAGCTCCTGCCGGGTGGGCAGGCTGCCGTGCACAAGAAGATACGCCACTTCGACAAAGGTGCAGTTCTCGGCCAGATCCTCAATGGCGTAGCCCCGATAGCATAGGGTGCCCTTTTCGCCGTCGAGAAAGGTGATGGTGCTCGCGCACGAGCCCGTATTCATGTACCCGGAGTCCAGGGTGATGTAGCCGGTTTGCCGCCGCAGCCCCCGGATGTCGATGGCCTTTTCCCCTTCCGCTCCGACAATGATGGGCAGATGGTAGGTCTTACCGTCGATCCGGAGCTCAGCGGTCTGGTCGGTGATAAACGAATCGATCATCGGAGGATCCTCAAAGCGCTGCCCTGCTCAAGGGGACAGGCAAAGAAAGAGGCGGCGCCGCTCCAGGGGGCCCGCTCCCCCCTTCGAGCGGCGGCCACCGCCGTGATTTCCCGTGCGAAACAGCGGGAAATGCGCTACCGTTGCGTGGACAGGTTTGGCGGCGTTCAGCCGTCAAGCCAGGCCCCAAGTGGCAGACTATACAACAAATCACGCCAATCTTCAAGACAGGCCCGTCCATGAGCGCTCTCTACCAACGTCGCCTGCAACAGTTCATCGAAGAAGTCACCGTCTATCCGGTCTCCTGCGAACCCCTGGCCCGTGGCCGCAGCGATATCCAGTGGCTGGAGGCGGTCCTGGCCGGCGGGGCGCGCATCGTGCAGCTGCGCGACAAGGTGAGCGACGACCGCACGCTCTACGAAAAGGCGCTGGCCTTCCGCCAGCGCACACAGGAGGCCGGGGCCCTGTTCATCGTCAACAACCGGCTGGACATCGCCCTGCTCGCCGACGCCGACGGCCTGCACCTGGGCAACACCGATATTCCGGCCGAAGAGGCCCGCCGCCTCTTTCCCGATGGGATCATCGGCGTATCGGCCAATACCGAAGAGCAGGCGGCCACAGCCGCGGCACGGGGGGCCTCGTACTACAACATCGGGCCGTTGTTTCCCACCCAGACCAAAAAGCGGCTGACCCCTTTTTTAGGGCCCGAGGCGGTGGAGCGTTTCTCCCGCCGCTCCGACCTGCCGTTCACCGTGATGGGCGGCATCAAGCTGCACCACGTGCCCGACCTGTGCCGCCGCGGCGCGCGGCGGCTGGCCGTGGTCACCGCGCTCACCGAGGCCGACGACATCGCGGCCGAGACCCGGCGCTGGACCGAGGCCATCGCCCGCTATTCAGGATGCCGGACACAACTGGTCTCAGGGTAGGCCCTCGAGCGCCGAAGCCGCACCCTCGCAGCCGGGAGTAGGACAAGATGAGAAAACAAGAAGAGCTCCCAACGCCAGCGTCCACTGCCGACCTCTACCGCCAACTCGCTGTGCTCATCGAATGGGGCGCGCCAAAAGAGGAGCGAGCGGCCGCCCTTGCCCTGGCCGAACGCTACCAGGCCGACCCTGTCGGCCTGCGCCTCCTCACCGCGTTTTACAGCTTTTTGCCCGCCGATCGGGAAGAGGCGGTGCACAGCATCGGCTACGTGCGGCGCAAGCAAGGCTTTTTTCTTCTCGTGGCCGAGACGGAGGAACACCGCCACCTCTATCTCGCCTCTGTGGAGGAGGCCATCTATCTCGGACTAGCGGAAGAGGGGATCTGGGACGCAGAGGTGCTGGCCTTTTTCGGCTGGAAAGACAATGCAGCGGCCAAAAAGGCGGTGGCCGCGGCCGCGCCCTGGCCCGCCTACCGGCCCGCGGCCCAAGACCCAGAACTCTGCCCAGCCTGTTTTGTGGGGCCGGGAGAGCACCACATCCTCGGTTGTCCGGTGGAGGTCTGTCCCTGGTGCGGCGGCCAGCTCACCCATTGCGACTGCCGGTTCCGGCAAACAGGCGGGAAAGACCTCTCCCGCGACGCCCATATCGAAGCCCTTGCCGCCGCCCTGGAGAAAAAAGGCCGTATCCCCTTTGACCCGGCCGAGCAGTCGCCGGCCCACCCTGGAGCCGGCGGCCGGCTGACCGGCGGCCTGCTGGGAGATTCTTGACAGCCCGTTGAAAAACGGGCTGCTAGCGGGCAACCCCGTTCAGATACCGGTAGAACTCCGAGTCTGTGCTCAGGATGAGCCGCGAATTGGCGGCCAGGGTCTTCTTGTACGACTCCAGGGTGCGGACCAGGCTATAGAACTCAGGATCCCGGGTGTATGCCTCGGCATAGATCCGCGCCGCCTCGGCATCGGCCCGGCCGCGGATCTCCTGCGCCTCCTTGCTCGCCTTGGAGGTGATCTCCTTGAGCTCCCGCTCCACCCGGCCAAGGATCTCCGCCTTCTGGCCCTCACCCAAGGCGCGCTTTTCGGCCGCGATCCGCTTGCGTTCCGAAATCATCCGGTCGTAGACCTTACGCCGGACCGACTCGATGTAGTTGACCCGCTTGAACATCACGTCGATGAGTTCGATGCCGTACTTTGGGGTCTGGGAGGCGGCCGCCTGGTAGATCTGCTCCACGATCTTGTCACGGCCGAACTGGATGGTGTCGTCCGGATCGCCGCCCTCGGGAAGCTGCCAGTCCGAGCTGCGGATGATCTCGGCCAGCTTGTTCTTGTTGACCAAATCCCGCACCGTGCCGTCGAGGATATCGTCGAGAATGGTCATGGCCCGGGTCTCGTTGTTCACCGCCTGGAGAAAACGCAAGGCGTCGGCGATCCGCCAGCGGGCCGTGACATCAAGATAGATGAAGGTCTTGTCAATGGTCGGGATCTGGTTGGGATCGCCGTCCCAGATGAGGATCCGCTTATCGAAATAGGTGACGTCCTGGATGAACGGAGTCTTGAAGTGCAACCCCGCTTTGGTCACCGGCTTACCCACCGGCGCGCCAAACTGGGTGATCACCGCCTGACGGCCCTCGGGCAAGATATAGAAACCGTTGGCCACCACCACGATGGCCCCGAGAACGATCACAGCCAAAATGCCACGGGTAATGGTGTTCATCGCCTGCCTCCCTGGCCCACCGGCCCACCGATGCCCTTGTCCCCCAGCCCGAGCACGGGCAACAAGGTGCGCTGCTCTTTGTCCACCACGTAGATCTCCTTCATCTTGGGCAGGATCTCCTCCAAGGTCTCAAGGTAGAGCCGGCGGCGGGTCACCTCCTTGGCCCGCTGGTATTCCTCGAGGAGGGCCAAAAAGCGCGAGGTCTCGCCCTTGGCCAGGTTGACCCGCTCCACCGCGTATCCCTCAGCCTCCTGGATCAACTTCTTGGCGTTGCCGCGGGCCGTGGGGATCACCCGGTTATAGGTCTCTTCCGCCTCGTTGACCAACCGCTTCATGTCCTGATCCGCCTCGTTGACCTCGTTGAAGGCCGGCTTGACCGCGTCCGGCGGATTGACGTCCTGCAGCTTGACCGTGAGCACCACAATGCCGGCGCCGTACTTATCGAGCGTCTTTTGCAGGAACCGGCTCGTCTGCACCTCGATCACGTCCCGGTTGCCCAATACGTAGTCAAAATCCCGGTTGCCCACCACCTGGCGGATGGCCGCCTCGGAAACGTCGCGCACCGACTGAGCCACGTTACGGACGTTGAACAAAAAGGCCACGGGATCGCTCACCTTGTACTGGACGATCCACTCCACGTCCACCACGTTCTTGTCGCCGGTGAGCATGAGGGACTCAACATCGTAACCGCGCTTCTCATACACCGTCTTCTGCCCCGGCACCTTGGTGCGGAAACCGAACTCCTGCTTGCGCACCGTCTCCACGTCTACCTTGATCACCCTGTCGATCACCGGGATCATGAAATTGAGGCCCGGCTCCGCCGTCTTGACGTAACGGCCGAAACGCAAGAGCACCCCCTTTTCTCCCGGTTCAATGGTGTAAAACGAGTTGTACACCAGGTTGGCGAGCACGAACACGGCGACAATGATGCCGATCCGGCCGAAGTTCCGCGCCCCGCTCCCCCTGGAGCCGCTTCCCGGTTCTCCTCCTTGCCGGCCGCCGCCTCCTCCTTCAAACGCCTCTTTGATTTTGCGCAGCAGGTTGGCGATCACCTCTTCAGGACCAGGCGGCCGCTTCTGGCCCCACGGCGGTCTCTGATCGTCCCAGCTCATGGCGTACTCCTTCCTCGCATGATTTATCTTTATCTTGTCCCAACTACGGGCGTCCCCGCTCTCTACCCTTCCCAATGACACCAGATACCACAGCGTGTGGCAAGGACTTTCTTTGAAACGGAAGACGGCGGGCAACGCCAGGCATGGTTGACACGCCGCGCCCCAACAACTACCTTCCAGAAAAAGACCGCCACGCTCCTGTCCGGTTCCCCTGTTTCCGCGCCGGTTCTTCCCTCTCTTCCCCGCCAGGAGAGCCATGCCGCAGCGTCCCCCCACCGTTGTGCTCGTCCACGGCCTGTTCGGCTTTCACAAACTGCTCTGGCTGGAATATTTCCACGGCGTCCGTCGCCTGTTGCAAGGCATGGGCATCAGGGTCCTGGCGCCCAGGCTGGCCTGGGCCGCCGATTCCCGTCGCCGCAGCAGGCAACTCGCCTGCCATCTAAGGGCCGAGCCTGGGCCGTTGCACCTCATCGGCCACTCCCTGGGAGGGATCGACGGCCGGGCCTACATCAGTCATTGCGGCGGCCACCGGCACACGGCCAGCTTGACCACCATCGCCTCGCCGCACCGGGGCTCCGCGGCCGCGGATCACGTATGCCGCGCCCTCTCGCCCTTTGCCATGTTTCCCGGCGTCCGCTTCCTGCGCCGCGACCGCATGGCCCATTTCAACGCCCAAACACCAGACCATCCCGCTGTTGTCTACCGGAGCTACAGCGCAGCCCGGCCGGTGGCGGAACTTCCCTGGCCGTTGCGCCGCTACGGCCGGATCATCCAGCAGGCCGAAGGGGCAAACGACGGCCAGGTATCGGTGCGCGCCGCGGTGTGGGGCGAGCATATCGCCACCCTGCGCGCCGACCACCTCGAACTCATCGGCCGCAATCTCGCCCCCGGCGGCACGCGCGCCGCCTTCGACCATCTCACCCTTTACCAGGCCATTGGCCAATGGATCCTCGCATGGGACGGCTAGGGGAAGCCGGCCCCTCGTCCCTGCGCCGCACACAGCCCGTTCTTCAACGGGCAGCTAAGCCGCAGAGCGCCAGGCCAGCCACCAGGCGCCAACAAAGGCCGCCACCCACAACCAGGGGAGAGAAGCGCCCAGCCGGCCGCCGAGACGCGCCACCACTGGCGGCCGGACGAATATCATCCCAAGGGCCACGCCCCACCCAAATCCCCAAAGATGGGCGCCCAGATCGGTACGCTGTCCTGCGGTGCCAAGCAGGGCCAAAAGGCCGGCCGCCCCGCCCAAGGGCAGGAGCACGCCGGCATGGATGCCCTGCGCCCGGACCGCGCCGCCCAACGCGCCGACCGCGCCGAACACAGCGGTGGAAAACCCCACTGACAGGTGGGATGCGTCCTGAAACCAGATATTGGTGAGATTGCCAAGCACGCCAGCGGCGCACGTCAACGACCAGCCAAGCCCGGCCCCCACCGAACGGGCCAAAAAGTGGACGAGCATCCCGCCAATGAGCACATTGCCGGCCAGATGGGCGATATCGGCATGCAGGGTGAGGCCGGTAAGCAGCCGCCACCATTCATGTCTTTCAAAAATCGCCTGCCGGGCCACCGCCCCAACGGCAAACCACGGGCTCTCGGCCCGCCACGGCCCGGAAAAGGCGAACAGCAAAGCGAGCAAGGCCATGAGGGGCAGGGTGGGCGAGGGAGAAAACGGCGGCGGCACAGGTCGTTCGGGCGGCCAGGCGAGATTTTCCCGCACGTAGAGCACGAGATGCCGCCGGGCGCGGCCAGCAGAACGGGCGGGCACGCACAAGATCCACCTCTCGCCCCGGCGCTCCACTTCGTGCCGGAGGCCCACAGCGGCAAGGGCAAGGGCATATGCCTCGATCTGCTCGCGCTGCCGGCTACGGGCCACCACAACCCAGCCGTGGGGCTCGCCAGTCGGCGGAGAAAAAGAAGAAGACATCAGCCGCATCTCGGACAAAAGAAAACGGGCGGTGACCGGAGAAAACGATCACCGCCCGTCGGAACGTCCTGGTGCCGAAGGGGAGAGTCGAACTCCCACGGGCATACGCCCACTAGACCCTGAACCTAGCGCGTCTACCAGTTCCGCCACTTCGGCATGGATTCGGCAAAGATACAGAGCGCCGATCGACTTGTCAAGGGCGAAAACGGCACGAAATCCCTTTGCCAAGGCGGGCCGAGGACGGTAGATTACCGGTCTGCCCCCATCTCAGCATCCAGGAGGGACCCCTGTGCAGATCTTCACCGGACTCGACACTGTTCCCAGGCCGCTGACGCGGCCGTACATCACGCTCGGCAACTTCGCCGGCGTGCACCTCGGCCACCAGCTCCTGTTCTCTGAGGTGGTCAACAAGGCCTATAACAACAAAGGCACGGCCGTGGCCGTCACCTTTGATCCCCACCCCCTCAAAGTGGTGCGGCCCGAGCCGGGAATCAAGCTGATCTCCACCTTTGAGCAAAAGGTGGAGCTCATCGAGCTCGCCAACATCGACGTGCTCATCGTCATTCCCTTCACCCGCGAGTTTGCCGCCACGCCGGCGGCCGCCTTCATCGATCAGCTCTTGGCCACCACCGGCATCACCGAGCTGGTGGTGGGCTATGATTACGCCTTTGGCCGTGGACGCGAAGGGGATATCGCCTTTTTGCAGGAACAGGGCCGCCGCAAGGGATTCGCCGTATCAGTCGTGGAGCCGCTGTACGTGGACGGCAAACTGGTAAGCTCCACCAAAATCCGCCAGCTGATCACCGAAGGCAAGATGGGCACGGTGCGCAAGCTGCTCGGCCGGTTTTACCAGATCCGCGGCACCGTGGAGGCGGGCCGGGGCGAAGGCGGTGAGGTCATCGGCTTTCCGACCGCCAACATCTCACTCTCCGAGGAAGATCTCTGCCCGCGGCTCGGCGTGTACGTGGTGCAGGTCATCTATGGCGGCAAATGCTACGGCGGGGTAATGAATATCGGCTACAACCCCACCTTTGGCGGCGAAATCCTCACGGCCGAGACCCATATCTTCGACTTTGACGAGGACATCTACGGCAAGCGGATCAAGATCAACTTGCTGCGCTTCCTCCGCGGAGAAAAACGGTTTTCCGGACCGCGGGAACTCGCCGCCCAGATCGCCCGCGATATCGAGCAGGCGCGGGAAATCCTCGCCGCAGCCCAAAAAGAGCTTTTGCTCGCCTGCGAAGAAAAGTACAACCGCTGAACGCCGTTTACAGCCTGTTTTGCAACGGTTGCGAGCCCGCGGTGGCGGGGCGGCGCGCCAACGCCCTACTGCTTGTCGCCGACAAAGACCCCCATGTATCGTTCGCCGCTGTACTCGGCGCGGAAGTTGCCGCCCACCGACTCGGCGCTCGGGCCGTAAAACGCGCCATTGACGGTAGAGGTGACCGCATCGGTCACCTGGGCCGAAAAGCCAGAGGTGGTGACCG
This sequence comes from Deltaproteobacteria bacterium, assembly GCA_015488275.1. Taxonomy (GTDB): domain Bacteria; phylum Desulfobacterota; class Desulfobulbia; order Desulfobulbales; family S012-135; genus S012-135. Next base: position 10,730 of record WFOD01000248.1, on the reverse strand, counting down.
TTCCCGCACCACCCGCCACCGGCAAGGTCTTGCCGGCAAAGCCAGTGACGCTGTCCGCCGGAAAGGCGATGGAGCCCGTCACTGAGGCGGCGCCAAAGTCAAAGGTGAGATCGAGCGTGCCTGGGGGCAACTTTTCCGCCAGGGCCGATGGGGTGGCGGTATCGATCCGCACCCCTGTGGCCTGACCCTGATATACGGCCGTGGCCTGGGAGTCGATGAGCCCCTGGATGACGCTGGCCGGTGTCCGCTCGCCAGCCACCCAGTAGGAGCCCGGCGGGTGCAGGTGGTAGGGGGCGCCGCTGGAGGGATCGGTCCACGCCGCCTCCCAGTAGCCCCAGGTGGCGTAGGCCGCCCCTTGTTCAGAGGGCGGCGCTGGCACCAGATAGTTGCCCGAGGAGTCCTTAAGGGTGGTGGCGCTGCCAGAGACCGAGATCCCCACGCCAGAGTCATCGCCAATCTGGGCAATGAAGAGCTGGTCATCGATAAAGGCCGAGGCCCGGCCAACACCGCCCAGGTTGAGATCCAGAGAGTTGCTGGCCCCGGTAACAGCCGCCTGGTCCATCGCTCCCAGGGTGCCGCTAACCGTGCCCGCGTCCCGGTCGATATTCAGGGTGAGCCCGCCGGGATTGGCGTTCATGAACTCCATCCGACCAGAGGCAGGATCAAGCATGTTCTCGGCCAGGCCGGTGACAAAGCCCTCAAGGATAGCGGTTCCCGTGCCTGCCGAAGCTGGCGTGCCAGAGGTCAGACCGGCGGCAAGGATGCGGAACGTGGCTCCTCCTGCGGTCAGGTCAGAAGCCAGGTCAAAGAACTGCCCCCCGGCCTGAAAGACCAGTCCCTGGGCAAAAGTGCCGGCAAAACGCGCGCCGCTCATGGCGGAGATAAGCGACACCACGTCGAGCCCCCCCGCCGTGTACGGGCAGGCGGAGACGCCCAACGGCGTCAGGTTGGCCAGCGGATTGTCAAGCGCGGACGGATCCACATCGGCAACAAAGAATATGCGCTCCAGGGGCAGAGGGCCAGAGGCGCCCGTTGGCTCGAACACGGCGATGAACTTTTTGGCCGACCAGTTGACCGCGGCCTGGAACGACGGCAGCACGTACGCGCCGCTCGTTGCCAGATCCCCGTACATCTCCAGCCCGGCCCCTGCGAACCGCCACACCTCGCTCGCCGCCGATGTGGGCAAGCCGGTCGGCGTGGCGCCCAGCACGGCGAGCATCTGGAACTGCTCCGCAGCGCCAGTTGGCGTGGTGTAGGTGGTGGGCGGCACGAGCCAATAGCCAAAATCGCCGGTGGAGGAAACATGCCGCTCGCCCACAAAAGAGTTGCCGCCGGTCCAGTAGGTGTCGGTATAGGAAAAGGGCTTGGTGGTCAACTCGCTCCATGAGCCCGATGCAGGGGCCGGCATGACCGAGTCAAACGGTACGAAAGACACGGTGCTGCCGTCGAACAGGCTCGGCGAAGCCCATCCCCACACCGCGCCTGCGTTGTTCACCCCCACCATTGACCCAAGCGGCAAAAGATATGCCGGGCCGCCGAGATAGGCACCAGCGAGCATGGTGCTTCCGGCCACCGGCTCTGCCACCACCACGCCGGTGTACAGGTCCGACTGGCCAGAGATGTCGGTGTACCAGTCGCCGAGGAGAAGGTCGGGCGCAGAAGCGCCGAAGAAACTCATCTCCACACCACTGCCTCCGACCGGCGAGCCGTCGAGGATTGCCGGCGGAAAATCGGCGGCCGAGGCCAAAGTCAACATGCCCGTGTCATCGATGGAGCCGTTGACCTGGATCTCGGAAGACGCCAAGGCAAGTTTCCCCCGCCATGTCTTGCTGCTGAAATCCACCAGGATCTCCGCTGTGCCCTGCAAGGGGGCAGGCTCAAGGCCGCTGGGGAGCCGCGCTTGCATCACCCGCATCTTGCCCCGGTAGAACTGCGGCTGCGCAGGGGGCGAGGCGAGCACATCGTAGGCCGGCAGCGAGGTGGCGGCCCAAAGGGCCTCGATATCGTTGTTCGGGTCCACGCCGGGCAGCAGCATCCTGCCCCACGCCACGGTGTGATCAACGTCCAGGGACGCAAGGGGGGGCACGCCGTCAAAGGAAGGATATTCGGTGAACAGGGCGCCGGGCGGCATCCTTCCCGTGGCGGGCGTGACGCCGTTATCCAACACGGCGCCAAAGATATAGTCGCTCACCGCCGCGCCAGTGGCCGCCTGAACGTTTGGCAGCGAATCACCGCCAAAGACGCTGCTCAAGTAGGAGGAGGCCGAGATATCGCCGGAGCTCGTCAGGCCGATGAGCAGCGGCCCAAAGATCACATCCAGGCCGGAAAGCGTGCCGTCGGCCTGCACGTATTCTTCGATGCCCTTGACCGTGCCGGTCAACTGCACAGTGCTCAACGGCCACGGGGTGGCGGATACGTCACCCGGCCCCGCCGCCACCATCTGGAAGGAGCCCAGCGGCGATCCTGTGACATAATCCTCTGCCGTCCCCTCGACCGTGAAGCCCATCCCCCGGGCGGAATCCATGAAGAGGCCGCCTGCCAGCGTCGCGCCGGAGAGCAAGGCATCGCGCCCTCCAGCGATAAAATGGAGAGAGGAAAAGTCGTTGCCCGCGGTCAAGGCACCGTAAACAAAGGCGTCTTCAAGGGGGAGATCCACATCGATGTTTCCAAGAGGATCGCTCCCCCGCAAATAGCCGACCACCGTGCCAGCGGCAAAGTTGACCCACAGCTCGCCGCTGGCGAAGATCCCGTCCACAGGCTGTGTGGCCGAGTAGGAGAGCAGGCCGGCACTCTGCACGATATACGAGCCGCCGCCAAAGGTTGGCAGCGCCGGCGTGGGTACGCCGGCGTAGCCGAAATCGCTGTAGCCGTACGAGACCGTGGTGGAGAAATTGGCCTGGCCGCCAAACAACCGAAAGGCGTGATCCACGTTGTCAAAGATCACAGCATCGGAATCAAACGTCCAGTCGGCGCCAAGGAGGTTCACGGTCCGGTTGAGGTCCAGGGTGTTGGCCAGCGAAAAACCAGGCTTGGGCAAGTCAGGGGTCCCCGAGGTCTCGTCAAGCGCCAGCGGCCGGGCGGAGCCAGTGGCCGCATCACGCATCTCACCCGTCAACACCCCATCGCCATCGGCGTCATCCAGGGTGACGGTGCCGAACCATCCCTCCACCAACACGCCGTCAGTGGTGTTGAACAGGGCTGAAAGAAAGGCGCCGGTCTGGCTCACGGATGCGGTTGGCGGTGAAGTCGTCACCGTTTTGTCAAAAGCGCCGCCAAAGATGCCGGTGTACAGGGCGCCGGTATCACCGCTTCGCTTGGCGTAAAAGCTGCCGAGCAGCACTGCGTCCGTGGTGTCGCTGCCGGCCAGCCTGCCCCATAGACCCGCATCGGCAAAGGCGACGCCATCGGCGTCTCGAATGGTGGCGCTGGAAAACCCGGCGCCGCTCAACGGTCCCTCGGCCGAAAGACGATCCGTCGCGCCAAAATCAAGGGTGCCTGTAAAGGTATTGGCGCCGAGATCAAAATCAAACGCCGCGGTGCCCAGCAATTCCCTGCCGTGGACAGCCGCCGCTGGATCAGAAAACAGGGCGCGGGCAGGGCCGGAAAAAAGCGCGTGCACGCTCGAGGTGCCGGTGATCACGCGCGAGATATCGAGGTCGGGCCGGGAGCTGGCGATCCACAACCCTTCCCCGCTGTCGTATGGCAGGGCCATCCGTCCCCACACCGCGCCAGGGAAAAGGCCCCGATCCTCCAGAAGATCGGTGTACACGCCGGCCATGACGCCATTGGGAAAGGGTTCTGTCACGGCAAAAAACAGGTCGTCCCCCACTGCCGCGCCATCCACCAAACTCGTGGAGTCAATGCCTGAGTCGAGCAGATCCTCGATGTACAGGCCGCCGCTTATCCCCCCCGACGCGGACGGAGTGAGAGCCAGGGATCCCCTATCCCATGCGGCGTTCAAAAAGCGCAACGCGCCCGAGGCAGGGTCGTGCGCCTCCATTGCACCAGCCATGAAGCCGTGCAGCGTCGCGCCGGTGCGGCTGACGCTGAGGGTCTTCATCCGGCCGGCAGCGGCCAGAAGGGAAAGGGAGCCGAGCCGAGCCCCCCCTTGCACCATCTTGATGGAGCGTTCTCCGGCCACGCCAAAACCAATACCTGCGCTGCCGTACAGCGAGCCGGTAAAAGAATCCGTATCGCCCAGCACCCAACAGTCCACATTGTCGGCCTCGCGCTCACCGTAGGCAAGAAAGCCGATATCGGTTAATGCGGCGCCCGAGGTGCGACCGAACAAAAAGGCGAGCTCCAGCAGCGATTCCTCATAACCATCCGCCACGGCAAAAAAAGCGCCTGTTTCGTGATCCACGACGCTCCACATCAAGGCGGTGGTGATCCACCACTCCGGGGTCCCATCGGTATAGGCCGGCAGCCCCGCCATCACCCCCTCGTACAGGCTCACGCCATTGGCAGGCGGATTTACGGTCGGCACGCCGGCAAAGCCAATATCGTAGAAAAAGCGTGTGTCCCCGCCGAAAACACCGCTGCCGTGGCCGAACCAGAGATGGAACAGATGATCCTCGGAAAACAACACATCAGTACTGATCTGGTCGAAGGCCGTTCCATCGACGGTGAGCGACCGGTCAAAGACGACCTCCTGCCCCCAGTCGGTAACCGAACCAGAGCTCTCGTCAAAACGGAGAGGAAAGGAGGTGCCATCGGCCGCGACCTCGGCCCCGGCGAACACGCCGCCACCTGCGTCCTCCAAGACGGTCACCCCCTTCCAGATCTGGAAAGAGACCGCCGGATCAGTATAGTCAGGGGTATAGGAGGCCAAAAAAGCGCCCTGGGCGGCCGGCGCTCCTCCCGCCTGGGCCTCGCCGGCGACCGACTCCTCCACCTGTTCGGTCACCTGTTGCTGTACCGCGTCGTTCACCACGGTATCGACCACATCCTGTACAGTGGCAAGAGGCTTTTCAACGCTTGCCGCACCGCCGAGCGGATCAGCGGCGGGCGCTTCTGTCTCGTCAAGGTTCCCGGCCAAAAGGCCTGTCCCGCCTCCGTCCTCGCCGCCCGTCGCACCAAGAAGATCAAGGCCAGGCGCGCCGGCCTGTCCCCCTGTTTCTCCTCCAGCAGACTCCTCGCCTTGACCCGTCTGGCCGCCCGCGGCCGCCGCCACGCCAGGGCCGCCGCCTTCTCCTTGCTGGCCGTCGGCCGTCTGCTGGCCGCCGTCATCGCCCGTTGTCTCCTGTCCTCCTTCCGCATCTGCCGCGCCAGCGCCCTCGCCTCCTTGGCCCTGCTCATCGGCGACCGGGGCCGCCAACTCTTTGTAAAACTGCTGCAAATCCGCGGGAGTGGCCCGTTTGGGCGGAGCAGGCGGCTTGTTGGGCAGGACCGTGGTCAGGAGGTTGGGACGGGAAAGATCCGTGCTACCGAACTGGTTACGGACAAAGATGCCGCGCCCTCCCTCGAAAAGGACGGAAAGGGTTTGATTACGATAGATACCGGAGTACATGGAGCCCCGGATGCCAATGGTTGCGGTGGGCGTCTCTGTGGTGAAATTCTCTGGCGCCAGCCGCGTAATCGCGCCGCCAACAACGCGAAAGACCCCTTCGGTCACCCTGGTCTTCAAGGCCCCTTCCCCTGCCTGGGGACGATAGCGGTATTCACTCACCGTCAACACGGTGTTCCGGCCCAGACTGACCAGGGAGTGATCGGAAAACATCAACTGCACCCGGCCGTTGTTGGTATAGATCGTATCCACCACGTAGATGGGATCCTTGACCCGCAAACGGCTGCGCGCGCCTTCCCGGTCCACCTCCACCTTGCCGCGCACCGCCACCACTGTGCCGGCCCGCTCCAAGGCGAACGCCGCCGGAGAGCAAAAAACCGCGCCGCCAACCAGCAACGCCACCAGCATCAGGACCGTGACGAGCGCGCCCGGACTCCTCATTTGCCGTCTCCGGCCACAAGGCCCCCCATCTGCGGCGTCATCGGCACGCCCGGCAGCGCCGCTTTGTCTTCCCTTCGGCCGAAGCCCACGGCCCATCAACGCCCCGGCTCCTGGGGAGGCATTGCAAGGCGGCACAGCCGCCTCCCTGTACGCGGCGGCTGCCTCTTCCTTGCATCTGGGGCGCCCTGCAACCAGACACCCGGTCCGCGAGGTTGCGATTTCGGCATACAGAGGAGTAGCCCCGTGACCAGTTACCATTTGCCTGCCTTGCATGACCACCCTCCCCTAGAAGGAAAAGACCAGGTTGGCGTTGACCACGTCCTTGTCGTAGGTATAAAGCGTAACGCTCGAGTTGGCATTGGTATGCGAGAGGGAAAACTCCACGTCAAAGCGACGCTGCCGTTCCGCCCACAGCGTCTTGCGCAGGCCGGCGGCAAAGAACCATACCTTGTCGATCCGCCTTTGCTGAAACCGTGGGTCCACGGCGTCGTACTTGGCGCCGTGCCGGCGGCCGGCGAGCCACAGGTTCAGTTTGCGGGGGAACTCCCGCTCCAGCCGCAGATCGATGCCGTACCGATCGTAGGCGTACCAGTCGGCTTGAGCGTTCTCCAACTCAGCGGTCACCCCAAAGGACAACCGGACCGGACCAAACTGGAACAGCTCGTTGAACGAGAAGGCTGAAACAACGGCGTCCCGGCTATGATCCTGAAAATACCGCTTGTCCTCCACCTTGGCGCCCAACTGGAGCAGGACGTTGGCGCCCAGCATCCGGGTGTAACGGCCCTCCACGCCCCCGGAACGGAGATAACGGTCGTGGGCCAAGTAGAGCTGACTGGCGAAGGGCTGCACATCGATCACCGCACCCGAGGCCAACTGCCAAGAAGGGCCAGAGGCCGCGCCCAGATAACGGATATCGAGTTCATCGACGAACTGGTAGGTGCTGGTGTGGTGGAACAAGGAGCTCTTCCACACCAGGCCTGGCCGGTCGGGACGGTAGAGATGGGAAAGACTCACCGTGGTGGCGTAGATGTTGTCGCCAGGCTTGTCGGCCACCGTGGAGTCAAAGGCCGTGTTGCCGATGAAGACACGCACCGTATCGTCGTTGGGCGCGGTGCGGACGTTGTCGTCATGGCTGAAGCCGGCCACCAAGCTGCCGTGCAAAAAGTGCCGCCGCTCCTGGGCATCGATCCGGTCGAGCATCATCTGGATGTTGGCCTTGACCGCGGCCGGAGGGTTGGCGTCAAGGACCTCCTGCAGGTAATGACGGGCCGTGGCAAAGGCGCGCAGCGCATAGTAGCAGCGGGCCAACTCAAGTTTGACCCGAATGGCCTCGGGATGGACGATGAGCACCCGATCAAAGGCCATGATCGCCATCTCGTAATCGCCTTTTTCAAAGGCGGCCCGCCCGAGAAAGAAATTGACTTCCGGATCATCGGGATACCGCTCGAACACGGCAAACAACCGGGTGTACGCCTCGGCGTACCGCTGCTCCGCCAAAAGCCGGCGGCCGGCATCAAAGTCTGCATCTTGGACTCGCGCTCTCGCCGGCAAAGCGGCCAGCAAGAAAACGATGCACAATCCCGTTACGCCATACCACACCACGCTCCGCATGGGCCTCCCCCTGGACAATCGCAGCATCATGGGTCATCGCCCACGGCCAGACCTCATTGAAGCAGGCCGCGGACCCGAACGATCACGAATCCCTACCGCAACACCTTCACGAAATTCCTTGGCTCTTCCAGAGCCGCGGAGTTCGGCGGCACATCCACGCGCCGCCCACAGCCCGTTTTTCAACGGGCTGCTGGGCACGCCACCATCTTGTTCATACTGAAGGATGCCACGGTTTGTCAATCGCTATCTTCCCGCAATACCGCGCCATCGGTCCCTGGCAGGCAAATGGTGAACACCGATCCCCGCCCTGGCGTTGACCGCACCGTCACCTGTCCTCCGTGAGCAACAGCGATATGCTTGACAATGGCCAGCCCCAAACCAGTGCCGCCCCGTCGCCGGCTGCGGGCCTTGTCGGTGCGGTAGAACCGCTCGAACAGCCGCGGCAGATGCGCCGGCTCGATCCCCATGCCTTCATCCTCCACTGACAACCAGACCCCTCCTGTTGGCGAACGGCCGACGCGCAGGCGAACGGTCTTGCCAGGATCGCTGTAGGTTACAGCATTGGTCAGCAGGTTCACCAAGGCCTGCTCCAAAAGCGGCCCGTTGACCGCGGCCTCAAGCCCCGCCTCGCACACCCACGCAACAGGGACTCCCCTGTCGCTGGCCAAGGGGCGGCATAAGTCCACGGCCCGCTCCACAAGGGGACGCAACGCCTGCCGCGTCAATCCCACCCTTTCCCTTCCCCCCTCCTGCTCGATACGGGAAAGAAGCAACAGGTCGTCGATGATGGCGCCCAGCCGCCGGGCGTTGTCCAGGGCGATGGCGACAAACCGCCTCGCCTGCTCCGGCTCGCGCAAGGCTCCATCGAGCAGGGTCTCGAGAAAACCGGCGATCGCGGTCACCGGCGTCTTCAGCTCGTGCGACACGTTGGCCACAAACTCCTGCCGCAGGTTTTCAAGGCGTTTCAACCGGCTTATGTCCGTACAGACCAAAATGGCACCCCCTTCTCCCGGGAGGCGCACACCGTGCACCTGCACCACCCGCTCCGCCTCTGATCCGTGGAGAACGATCTCGGTCTCCGCCACCTTGAGCTGATCATTTTCGGCCAGGACATGGAGGATGAACTGCTGCAACGGAGCGTTACGCACCGTCTCCAGTACTGTCCGCCCCTCGACCTCTTGCCGCTCCCTCCGGCCAAGCAACGCCACGGCCGCCGGATTGGCGGCCCGGATCCGCCGGTCACCGTCAATCACCAGCACCGCCTCCACCATCCGCTCGAACAAGGTCTCGAACTTCTGCGCCCGCTCTTCGGCCTGCGCCAATTTCTGGCGGAGAGCATCCACGACCCTCCGGCCCTCCTGTTCCACGGCCAAGAGGGCGGCCGGCGTCACAAGGGGTAACGGGGGGGGATGGGAGGCGGCTTCCTCTGCGGCCCGGGGCCGCAACCGGGCAGCGACCCGACGGCTTCCACGGTCCCAGGCGCATCCAAGACTGGCGGCCGCCCCCACAAGCAGCAAGAGACAAAGCGCCAGCAGCCCGCCCCAGTGGCCGAGAGGCCAGTCGCGGCCTCCCATAGACCACACGACCGCCAGCAGCACAGTGAAGACAGGAGCAAGAACCGACGCGACAAGAAAAAACGAGGAAGGATATCGCAACAGGACTCGAAAAGGACTCAAAAAGAAGAAAAAAGATCACCCGCCGCCACGATCGGCGAGCAACCCGGCCACGGCCGCCGGCTCGGCGCTCTCGACCCGCCCTCCGGCCGCATCCAGGGCCGAGGCGAATATCCTGTCCCACGCCCCCCCTTCTTCCCCGGCCCGCCGAGCCGTATCGTCCAGGGCAAGGACCAAGGCGGCCAACCGGCGACCTGCCTCCTCGGCCAAGGAACTCGTCAACTCCGCCAACTCCGCTTCGAGTCGCCGTAGCCGCTCCAGCGCCGCCTCAACGCCAGAACCGCCAGGGGGGCCGGCTTCCGCCCCAGCGTCCGCAGCGGAGGCCATAGCCGCCGTTATTGCGGCGATCTCCGCTTGCAGGGCGTCAACCAAGGGCCGAAGGCGGGCGGAGAGTTCCTCTCCTCCCTCAGAAAAAGCGGCTGGCGGCTCGGGTGGGGGGACAGGGGAAGGCGCGGCGGCTGTCTCCACCTCCACCTCTTCCTTGGGCGGGACTTCAAGGGGCAAAAACTGATCAAGAAAGATGGCCGCTTGATTGGCGTCCATCTTTTTGAGCAAGTTGCGGATCGGCTTTTCCCGGCATCCGGCCCGCAAGGCGGCCAGGAGGTCGGACATCGGCACGTTGAAAAAGTTGTCCGCATCAGGCTCCAGGCCGGCCACCACTTTGTTGATCTCTTGCAAAAAGACCTCGCGGTCAAAATACTCGTCGCGATTCTGGCGGGCAGTGGAGATGTGGGTCTTGACCTGCTCGTTGGTGCACAACTCGTACAGCGTTTGAAAAACAACATCAAGATCAAAGAGATAACGCTCCTCCACCGCGGCAACGGGCCCGGAGGCGGACGCTTCCTCGGCCGGCGCCGACGGCGCGCCGCCGTTTGCGCCTTGGCCGCTCAGGAGTTCGGCCACCTCCTGGATCCGGTCGGCCAAGCCTTGGAGGCGAGCCTCGTCAACGGCGGAAGCAGCTGGCCCAGACGGCGGCGATGTGGCGGCAAGCTCCTGGAGCACACTGCTCAACTCCCGCCGACAGCGGGCGAGCCGACCGCCGGTGTCGTCGGCCAGCAGCCGGCGGGCAAGAGCCGCCACCTCGTCGGCCATCCGCCGCAAGAGCGCCTCGCCGCCGCTGGCGCTCGCCTTCTCCTGCCGCCGCTCCTGCGCAACGATCTGTTCCACCACCGGCAGCCGGCCATCCCCTCCGCCGAGCACGGTCAGGTTGTAGACAACGCTCTCGGTGGGAATACGGAAAAAACCGCTGGCGATCTCCAGGTTGACCTCTGGCCTATGATCCGCCATTGCCTGCCTTTCTCTTTCTCTCTAATTTCTGCCGGATGCGCCTTCACGAGGAGTGCTTACCAGTCCGTCGAAAAAGCCGTCCATGGCTTTTTCGACCCCGGTTGGGCAAAGCACAGCTTCGCCCAACCTCACGAATTGCTTGGACTTTTCAAGCCCGGCGCAATTCGGCGGCACGTCCCTGTGCCGCACACAGCCCGTTTTTCAACGGGCTG
>WFOD01000247.1 GCA_015488275.1 Deltaproteobacteria bacterium | reverse complement strand
GTCGATGGCCACCGCTATGCCGCCGATACCGAGCACGCCAGCGGCGAGGAGGGGGCCGTGGCGGAAGCGCAGCGCCATGAGGGCCAAAAACGCCTCTGCCGCCAGGAGCAGGGCAAAGGCCGGCCCGGTCTCCAGGGTGGCGAACCGCCCGTGCGTCTCCAAGATGATCGTGCCGAGCAAAAACGCGCCGCACAGGGGGAAAACCGGGGCAATGTCCTTGCCGCGGCCGTACTGCCGCCAACCCCATCCCAGGAGGATGAGAGCGTACCCCAAGCCGATGAGCGAGCCGAGCCGCTGGTCGATCACCCCCTCGTCGGTTACGGTGCGCAAGATGAGGGCCACCACCAGCATGAAGCAGACCGCGGCCAGCCGCGGCAATAGGCTTCCCTTGCCCACCGTGTCCCATACCCGCTCTGGATCGGCCATTACCGGCGGCCGGCGGCTGACGAGGCCCTCCGCCTCGCCCGTCACCGCCACCTTGCCCGCCTCCAGGGCCGCCACCCGGGCCGTGAGGCGATCGACCCGGGCGACCAGATCGTGCACCTGCTCGGCCAGCAGCGCCAGCTGCCCTTCCTCCGTCCGATCTGCCTGTTGCATAGCGGTTTTCCCTCCCCGGTCCTCGTGCTCTCTCCCTGCCGCCAAGGCCCCTTGGCGGATCAAAAATTAATCCTTGCCAAGCGCTTTCGGGGCCTTTATATTGCCCCCCGTACCACAGCGTGGTAGAGGGTTATTTGCACACTTTCGGCTGGATGTCAATAACGAAACCGGGAAACAGCAAAAGGAGGGATCATGGCTAAGACATAGATTTCTAGCTATTTCGCCTCGTTGGGTTTATGGCTTTGCCCAGCTTGGCGATACAACAGGAGAGTGTAAGGAGGTTGAAAAGAAAGCGAGAGGAGAAAGGCGTATGAAAAATCACGTCCTGCGGCCGCTGTGGGCCTCGCTGGCGATCGTCGCCCTGGTGCTGCTCGTAAGGTCGGTCGTGGTGCCAAAGGATTTTGGCATCCACGGCAACCGGCCGGACGGCAAGAACTTCACCTTCACCTTCCACCGTCTGGGCGCTATCGACGATTGGAAGAAGTTCAAGGTCAAATACCGGGGCAAACAGTACTGCGAAGAGTGCCACGAGGAAAAGGTGGCCGAAAATATGTCCTCCAAACACCGGATCATCCAGTGTGAGAACTGTCACGGTCCGGCGATCGATCATCCCGACAATCCTGAGACGCTCGCCATCGACCGTTCTCGGGACCTGTGCCTGCGCTGTCATGCGGACCTGCCGTATCCAGGCAGTCACCGGGGTGATCTGCCGGCCATTGATCCGGAAGAGCACAATCCTGGCGAGGCCTGCGCCGATTGTCACAATCCCCATAACCCTAATCTGGAGGACATGGAATGAGCTGTTCGAGACGAGATTTTCTGCGGCGCTCCATCAAAGGAGGCATCGCCGCTTCCCTGCCCCTGTCCGCCTTTAAGTTTCTGTCCCCGGCCCAGGCCAAGTCCCTGGTGAGGGAGTCCGGCCTGCGCTGGGTCTTCTTGGTCGATACCACCAAGTGCGTGGGCTGCGGCCTGTGCGTCAAGGCGTGCAAACTGGAAAACGAGGTGCCGTACGACGTGCCGGTCACCCGCACCTGGGTCGAGCGCTACGTGGTCACCAAGGATGGAAAGTTTCACGCCGACAGCCCAATGGGCGGCCGGGACGGGTTCACCGAGCAAAAGATCGACGAGCAGGAGATCCCGCCCGAGGAGATCGCCAAAGCGTTTTTCGTGCCCAAGCTGTGCAATCAGTGCGAGAATCCGGCCTGCGTGCAGGTCTGTCCGGTGGGGGCCACCTTTCAGACCCCAGAGGGCGTGGTGCTGGTGGACCGTACGTGGTGCATCGGTTGCGCCTACTGTATCATGGCGTGCCCCTACGGCGCCCGCTTCTTCCATCCGGTGTACAGGGTGGCGGAGAAGTGCACCTTCTGTTACCACCGGATCAGCAAGGGCATGAAGACCGCCTGTGTCCAGGCCTGTCCTTTCGGCGCCCGCCAGATCGGTAACTTCAAGGATGAGAACGACCCGGTCACCAAAACGATCCTGACGCAACGGGTGGCGGTGTTGAAGGACGAGTACGGAACCAAACCGCAGGTCTACTACATCGGCCTGGACAGCAACGTGAGGTGACGCCATGAGTGATATTTACGTCCACGGTCTTGAATGGACCGTCAAGGAGCTTTTCACCTATCCCAACGAGTTCATCTACTGGTCGGTCCAGATCGTTATGTATCCATACATGACAGGTCTGGTCGCCGGCGCCTTTGTCCTTTCCTCCCTCTATCATGTTTTTGGCCAGGAGGACCTGAAGGACATGGCCCGGTTCGCCCTGGTCTTTTCCCTGGCCCTCTTGCCCGTGGCCACCATGCCGCTGCTCATGCACTTGCAGCAGCCGTTCAGGGCCTTGAACCCGATGTTCACCCCGCACTTCACCTCGGCGATCGCCGCCTTTGGCATCGTGTTCTCCACCTATGGCATGATCGTGCTCAGCGAGATCTGGTTCGTCTACCGGACCTATTTCGTTGAGCAGTATCTGGCGCTCCAGGGCAAGACCGGGGCGGCCAACACCTTGCGGCGGTTGGTGTACGCCATCTTCACCCTTGGCGCCTTCGACACCTCGGAGGCGGCGGTGGCCAAGGATCACAAGGCGGTCAAGATCCTGGCCGGCGTCGGCATCCCGGTGGCCTGCTTCCTGCACGGCTACGCCGGCTTCATCTTTGGCTCGGTCAAGGCCAACGCCCTGTGGATGTCGCCCCTCATGCCGGTCATCTTCATCATGTCTGCCGTGGTCTCCGGCATCGCCTTGTGCATGGTGACCTACATCGTCATCATGGAGTTCAAGAAGTTCCAGGCCACCCTGGCCCGTGGCCGGGGCGACGAGTCGGTGCAGATCATCGGCGGAGTGGAGACCGATGTCATCCGCAAGGCGAGCCGCTACCTGCTCGGCTTCATGGTGGCGGCCATCTCCCTTGAGCTGCTCGATCTCATCTTCCGTGGCTATACGGCCATGAAGTCGTGGGATATCCTGCGCTCGGTCATGTACGGCAAGGATTTCATCAATATCTTTGTGCTCCAGTACGGCATCGGCAACCTGCTGCCCTTTTTCATGCTCCTCATCGGCAGGACGACGATCCGCAAGACGGCCATCGCCTGTTTGCTCGTGCTGTTCGGCGTGTTCATGATGCGGTGGAACGTGGTCATCGGCGGCCAGGCCTTCTCCCTGTCCTTTGCCGGCTACATGCACTACAAGCTGCCGATCATCCCGCACAACATCGAGACCTTCAAGGAAGGGCTTTTTGGCGCCCTGACCGTGGCGGTGACGCCCTTTGTCATCTTCTACGTGCTCAACAAGTTCGTGCCAGCCATGAACTACGGCACGAACGGCGCAAAACTCTCCAACAACTGACGACGCGCTGCGGCGCAACATGAGGTGACAACGAAAACGCGGCCCCAACCAGGGCCGCGTTTTCGTTTTTTCGCCCGCGGCTGGAGAAGGTTCTGGCAGGGGGAGGAAACGTTAACGGCCAAAAAGTCCCTGGAGCAACTTCTTCACTGTTGGCGGCTTGGAGGCGGCGCTACCCGCAGAGGCTCCGCCAGCGGTTCCACTGGCGGTGGAGCCGGTAAGACGATCGAGGAGCTTGCGTTGCACCGCCTGCCGCACCTGCCTGTTCACCGCCCGCCGGTCCAGGGTCGGCCTGGGCCGGGAAAAGGTGCCGGC
>WFOD01000246.1 GCA_015488275.1 Deltaproteobacteria bacterium | reverse complement strand
CCAGGGCGCCGATCTCCTGATCAACATCACCAACGACGCCTGGTTTGGCCGCTCCAACGCGCCGTACCAGCATTTCGCCATGTCGGTCCTGCGGGCGGTGGAGAACCGCCGCCCCCTGCTGCGGGCCGCCAACACCGGTATCAGCGGGGTGATCGATCCCCTGGGGCGCATCGTACAGCGTACAGACCTCTTCCAGCCAGCTATCATCCTGGCCACGGTGGAGCGCCGCGCCGACCAGACCATCTATACCCGCGGCGGCCACTGGTTTGCGGCCGCCTGCGTGGTGGCCACTGTGCTGCTAGCCTTTGCCAGCAAGCAGAGGAGAAGCCCCCGCCATTGAATGTTGACGGCAAATCGGCTACGATGCAGCGGTTGCTGGAGGAATAGCCGAAAAGGAACCAAGGAATGCGTGAGGTTGGCCGAAGTTTCCGTTTTGGCCAACCGATGGCCGAAAAAGCCAGGACGGCTTTTTCCACGGACTGATGAGAAGTAACGAGGTGGTCATGAATTTTGATACCGTAGAGCTCAAAGAACGGCTCCAGGACCTGAAAAAGCGGCTGCTCACCCTGCGGGACCATCTTTGAATTCGACAAGAAGGAAGCAGAGCTGGCCCGCCTCGAACAGCTCGCCATGTCGCCAGACTTCTGGAGCGACCCGGCCGAGGCGGCCCGCGTCCAAAAAGAACGGGGCCGCCTCCAGTACCCCATCGAGGGCTGGAAGGAGTGTCACGGCCTATGGGAAGAAGTGGAGGTCCTCTATCAGCTCGGCACCGAAGAGGACGACCAAGATACTCTGGCCGAAGCTCACCTTCTGTTGCAAAGGCTGGAGGGCAAGGTGGCGGCCTTCGAGGTGGAATGCATGTTCTCCGGGCCGCACGACGAGAACAACGCCATGCTCACCATCCATGCCGGCGCTGGCGGCACCGAGGCCCAGGACTGGGCCGAGATGCTGCTCCGCATGTACCTGCGGTGGGCGGAGAAAAAGGGCTTTGAAACCGAAGAGCTGGACTACCTGCCCGGCGACGAGGCCGGGGTCAAGTCGGTGACCATCATGGTCAAGGGGCGGTACGCCTACGGGTATCTGCGCTCCGAGATCGGTATCCACCGGCTGGTGCGCATCTCGCCCTTTGACTCCAGCGCCCGGCGTCATACCTCCTTTGCTTCGGTGTTTGTGTTTCCCGAGTTGGACGACACCATTGAGGTGGAGATCAATGAAAAGGACCTGCGGATCGACACCTTTCGCGCCAGCGGCGCGGGCGGCCAGCACGTGAACAAGACCAGTTCCGCCATCCGGATCACCCACCTGCCCACCGGCATCGTGGTCCAGTGCCAGAGCGAGCGCTCCCAGCACCGCAACCGGGATACGGCGATGAAGATGCTCAAGGCCCGGCTTTACGAGCGGGAGCAGGAACAAAAACGGGCCGAACAGCAAAAGCTGGAAGGAGAAAAAAAGGAGATCGCCTGGGGCAGCCAGATCCGCTCCTACGTGCTCCAGCCCTACCGCCTGGTCAAGGACCACCGGACCGGGTGTGAAATCGGCAATGTGGACGCGGTGCTGGACGGCGATATCGATCCCTTCATCAAGGCATTTCTCCTCTGGCAGTCAAGCGCCACCCATTGATGCCGAGACTTCTGGCGCAAGCCGGGTCTCCCGCACGTCATGGTCACTGGTCACGGGATTGCTCCTTATCAGTCCGTCGAAAAAGTCATCCCTGACTTTTTCGACCACGGTTGGCCAAAACAAAGTTTCGCCCAACCTCACGAATTCCTTGGCTCTTTCAGAGCCAGCGGGATTCGGCCCCACGTCCCGGTGCCGCACACAGCCCGTTTTGCAACGGGCGGAAATGGGGCACCTGCGGCCAGACAGCCGTTATGAGCCAGTCCTCCCAGCCATCGCCGGCCGACTCCCGTTGCGCTAAGTGTGGCGCGTGCGTGCCAACCTGCCCGCTCTTCCGTCTCACCGGCCGGGAGCACGTGGCGGCCCGCGCCAAACTGCACCTCCTCGAGACCCTCGGCCCTGCCGTCGACCGGCGGCCAGTAGCGGCCATGCTCGGCGAGTGCCTGCTTTGCGGCGCTTGTTCGGCCCGCTGCCCGCGCAACATCACACCCCATCACCGTATCATGGCGGCCCGCGAGGGGCTTGCCTCCTACCCGCAGGTGGAGCCGCGCCTCGCCCCCTTGGTCCGTTTTTGCCTTGCCCATCCCTGGCTTGGGAGGGCGCTTGCGCGCCTCACCCGGCGACTGCCCCCTGACTCTGGTCTGCGGCTGCGGCTGCCGCACCTGCCGCCGGCCGTTGGCCGCCGGCCGCCGCCGCCCCAGGCTGCGGCTGATATCGCTATCTTCCACGGCTGCCTTGCCGGCTGGCTGGAAACCAACATTCTCCAGGCCACCGTAACGTTGCTCCAGCAGGCGGGGCACACCGGCCACTGGCCGGCGAAACAGGGGTGCTGTGGGCTCGCCGCAGCCAGCGCCGGCCAGCGCCGCCAGGCCCAGGCGCTCGCCCGCCGCAACATTGCCGCCTTTGCCAGCGACGAACGGCCGATCCTCGTCACCTGCGCCTCATGCTACAGCCATCTTCGCGACTATCCCCGCCTGCTGGCCGACGACCCGGCCTGGCGCGAGCGGGCCGCGCGCTTCGCCTCCCGGTTGCAGGAATTTTT
>WFOD01000245.1 GCA_015488275.1 Deltaproteobacteria bacterium | reverse complement strand
TTCCCGGAGCGGTTTGCGGCGCGGCGCTAAAACTCGCAAACTCGGGCTATGCCCTCAAACAAGCGAGTTTTTTAACGCGCCCCGCCGCAAACCGCTTTCTCCCGGAAATCACCGGATGCGCCTCCACGAGGACTTTTTGCGATACCATCAAGGATGTGGGCCCGAATTCCGCGGCTCTTTTTGTGTTTCCCCAGCCGATAGCTGTGCCGAAGGCTCCAGGGACGCGGACGAAAACCGGACTGTCCCCCTGGAATATCCGAAAAGGAGCCAAGGAATTCGTGAGGGTGGCCGAAGCTTGCGCTTTGGCCAACCGTGAGCGAAAAAGCCAGGGATGGCTTTTTCGACGGACTCTCAGCGCCGCTCCATGACCAAAGTGATGAACTGGCCGCCCTCGCTTTCCACCCACACCAGTTGAAAGTAGTTTCCCTCGAGAAAAAGCTCGCCGTCGGCGAACGCTTCAGGATCGTCGTCCCGCAACATATCTTCAAAAGCCACCATTTCGGCGAACACCTCCTCCCGCACCTCCTCCACCCGGCCGACGTTACGCATGGAAAGGGAAAAGTTCTGCAGCACGGCCACGTACGCCAGGCCCAGAATGACCACCGCCACCAGGACCTCGAGCACGGTGAAACCTCTTTCTTCCCTCCTCATAACAGCCCGTCTCCCCCGCCGCTCCATGTTCCTCAGCCCCCTGCGCCAGGCCGGGCGCAACGCGGCGTGACTTCAAAGGTCGTATCGCCGAGCTGCACGGCAACGGTTTTGCTCTCGTCGTCCACAACCAGGGACACGGGCGCGATCCCTTTGGCCAGAACCCGCATCTCGTCAAAGGCGGGCAGGAACTCCTCGTCGTAATCGATATTGTAATAATCGCGTTTTTCCGTGTAGAAGAGCGTCTCGGCCGCCGGATCGTAGCGGTAGATGGCCAGCACCACCCCGGCCTCACGGTACAGGAGGGGGTAGCTGGTGATGAGCCGCAAGGTCTCCCCATCCCCGGCCATGACCACGTTCTTGCGCACGGGATCGTACCAAGCGCCCTCCAACTGCATGAACAGCAGAGCGGCGAGCCCCTGACGCCGCTCGACGGCCAGGATCTTGCCCTCTCCCTGGGCGGAGAAGCGGATCCCCGTATGGAGCACCGAATAGATCATGGTGGAGACCATTGCCAACAACAGCACGGCCACCAGGACTTCGAAAAGGGTAAAGCCGGCATGGCTCTCCCTCGGGACGGCAAGCCCCTTCACCGCTCTTCCTCCTGGGCGCGGAAAGCGGGCAGGCCGGTGAGCAGGTCCACCACGATGACCCGTGAGCGGAAATCGTCGGTCAAGGTGATCGTCGCCGGCGTAGCCATACCTTCGGGATAGAAGACGATCGAAGCGGGCTCAAAGACCAGCCGCTGGCCCTCGGCCAGGTCGATCTCGCGCCGCTCCTCCAGACCGCCGGTAAACGCGAGGATCCGGCCATCGTCCTCTGGCTGGAGGATCACCGGCTGGCCGCTGGTGACCGCCTGGAGGCGGGCGTAACGCACCGCGGCCATGATCTGCCGCTCCCTTTTTCGCACCTCCAAGCGGTCGAGAAAGCGGCCGGTCGCAGGCGCGGTCACGGCGAGAATCACGCCAAGCAGCACGAGGACCACCATCAGCTCGAGGAGGGTGAACCCAGCCGCCGGCAAAGGGACGTGCGTGCGGCCGTGGCCCCGCATCATACGGCAATCTCGTTGATGCTGAGGATCACCGACAACATGGAAATGACCACATAGCCGGCGACCAGGGCGATGAGCAGGATGAAGATCGGTTCGATGAGCGCGATGAGGCGCTTGACCCGGGTCCGGAGTTCGTTTTCGTAGTGATCGGCGATCTGGCCGCACACCTCCCCCACCCGTCCCGACTCCTCGCCAATGGACAAAAGATCGGCGGCAAGATCGGGCAGCAATCCCTCGCGCCGCAACCGCTTGCCCACCTCCTGACCTTCCTTAAGCGCCTCGGTGGCCCGGGCGAGCACCCGCTTGTACTCCTGGTTGGCGGCCACGCCGCTGCCGATCTTGAGGGCCACGGCCAAATGGACGCCGTTTTCCACCAAGACCTGGATGGTGCGGAAGATACGGGTGGTCTCAAGATCTTGCACAAAGCCGGCCACCACGGGCAGACGGTTGGCCAGGTGATCGAAGGCCCTGCGGCCCCGGCCGGTACGCAGCCACTGGACCAGGAGGAACGGCGGGGCAACGAGCAGGCCGAGGGCGACGAGAAAGTGGTTACGCACAAAATGGGCGATCCCCATCAGGAAAGCGACGTTGAGGGGCAACTCCTGGCCGACGCCGGCGAACAGCACCTCGAATTTGGGGAGGATGAAGACCACCAGCATGACCACGGCGAAGAAGCCGACGACGAGCAAAAAGGCGGGATAAATCGAGGCCGAGACCACGAACTGCTTGAGCTCCTGAAAGGTGTGCTGGTATTCGGCCATCTTTTTGAGCATTTCCGGCAAGATGCCGCCCTCTTCCCCGGCCCGGACGATGTTGACGTACATGGGGGAGAAGTAGGGATAATCGGCCAGGGCCTGGGAAAAGGACTTGCCCTCTTTGAGTTTGCGCTCCAACTGGCCACAAAACTCCTTGAACGCCTCCTTGGCCGAGTTCTGCCGCATGACGCGCAGGGCGGCGTCCAGCGACAGGCCCGCCTCGAGGAGCAGGGCGATCTGCTTGGTGAAAAACTCGATATCGGTCTTGGTGATCGACTGACGGCGGAACAGATCCCGGCCAAGCAGACCGGCGCGGGCCTTGGCGTGTTCGCGGATATCCAGGGGCCGCAACCCCTGACTGAGCAGCCGCCGGGCGACCATCGCCTTGTCCGGCCCGTCCATCACCCCTTCCTGGAGGGTGTTTTCATGGTCCAGGGCGGTATAGTCGTACAGCGCCATCGTTCAGTTCCTCACACCAACCCATTCTCCGATCCGCGGCTCACCCGGATCACCTCGGAAAAGGTGGTGATTCCCTGCCGCGCCTTATCCATCCCGTCCTGAAACAGGGTCCTGAACCCTTCCTTCTCGGCCAGCCGCCGCAGATCGAGGAGATCAAGGCCCTGGGACACGCCGCGGCTCAACGCCTCGTTCATCACCAAAAGTTCGAACAGGCCCACGCGGCCAGCGTAGCCGGTCTGGCTGCACTGGGAGCATCCTTGCCCCTCGTACAGGGGAAAATCCTCACCCCCGGGAAGGAGAAAGCCCTTTTGCGAGGCAAGCCCCCGCTCCATGCGGCAGTGGGGACAGATGCAGCGCACGAGCCGCTGGGCGAGAATGGCGCGCAGCGAACTGACGATCAAAAACCGCTCCACGCCAAGGTCGATCATCCGGATCACGGCCGACACCGCGTCGTTGGTATGCAGGGTGGAAAAGACGAGATGACCGGTGAGCGAGGATTGGACCGCGATCTCGGCCGTCTCCAGGTCACGGATCTCGCCCACCATGATCACGTCCGGGTCCTGACGGACAATGGAGCGCAGGCCCTTGGCAAAGGTGAGATCGATCTCCGGCCGCACCTGGATCTGATTGATGCCCTTGAGCTGGTATTCCACCGGGTCTTCGATGGTGATGATCTTGTTGTCCCCGGTGTTGATGTGGTTGAGAGCGCAGTAGAGAGTGGTGGTCTTGCCCGATCCCGTCGGTCCGGTGACAAGGATAATACCGTCCGGCTGGGAGATGACCTTGGCGAACCGCTCCTCCACATCCGGCGGCATGCCCAGGCGGTTCATCTCCAGGATGATGTTGCCCTTTTCCAGGATGCGGATCACCACCCCTTCGCCGTAGATGGTAGGCATGGTGGAGACCCGCAGGTCCACCTCCTTGCCCGAGGTGCGGACAAAAATCTTGCCGTCTTGCGGCAAGCGGCGCTCGGCGATGTCAAGACCAGCCAGCAGCTTGATGCGCGAAACAATGGCCGCCTGCATGGAGGGAGCCGGCGACTCGTAGTCGTGGAGGATGCCGTCGATACGAAAACGGATGCGCATCCCGTCCTCGAACGGCTCGATATGGATATCACTGGCCCGCCGGCCAACCGCCGTGTCGATCAGGTTGTTCACGTAGCGGATCACCGGCGCTTCCGAGGCCATGTCCTTGAGCTTGTCGATATCCGACTCGTCGAGGAGCAGGTCTTCCTCGGAAAGCCCTTGCAACGCAAGGCCATAGTGCTCGTTGACGATATTTTTGATCGTCGATTCCAAGGTGAGCTGGATCTCGCACGGCTCGCCCAACAGGATGCCCATCGTGGTGATGATCGCCCCGTCGAGGGGATCGCTGACCACAAGCACGGGCCGGCCGTCGCGTTTGAGCAGGGCAAAGGGATGCTCGCGGTGAAAGAGCTTGGAGATCTTGAGCGGCAAAAACTCGTCGTCGGGCTGCGGTTCGTAGATGGCCAGACCCAACTGATCGGCGAGCACGGAGAGCAGATCCTCTTCCGAGACAAAGCCAAGGGTCACCAGGATGTCACCCAGCCGGTGCGGCACCGTGGCCTGATGCGACAAGGCCCGCTCAAGCTGGCTCTCTTCGATTTTCCCGGCCTGGAGCAGCAGTTCGCCGGTACGCATCTTCTTGCCGAACACCACCACGTCGTGCATGACGTTCTCCTAGCAGTCCGTCGAAAAAGCCGTCCTGGCTTTTTCGACCATCGGTTGGCCAAAACAAGTTTCGGCCAACCTCACGAATGCCTTGGCTCCTTTTCGGCCATTCCCCGGGCGCGGCCCGGCTCGATCCGTTCCCACTGCAGGCGGCAGCGCAGGCGGTACGGCCGAACGAAATAGACCCCTGCCGCCACCACCATCGCGGTCAGGGCGAACGCCGCCATGATGCCGTAAAAATAATCCACGCCCCACGTATCGGTCACGTAACCGCCGGTGGCCGTGGCCACCGAGCCGATGCCAAAGATGAGAAAGAAGTTGACGCCAAACCCCTTGCCGTGGGAGGCGTGCCGGGTATAGCGGGCGATGAGATAGTTCTGCGCCGGCTGCCAGGCATAGTATACCAGACTATAAGCCGCGCCGACGGCCAAAAGACGGGTATCCTCCAACCGGTACAGGCCGTACAGGGCTGGGGCCGCCAAGGCGAAGACCGCAGCGGGAAAAAACTCAGGCCGCCGCAGGCGGTCGTTGATCCAGCCACCAAACCAAGCGCCCACCAGACCGAGCGACAAAATGGCCGTGGTCACAAACCCGGCCACCACCACAGGCTCGTCGTGGGACGCGATGGCCAGGACGTTGCGCTGCAGCAAAGTGGGGAAAAAGGTCAACGACCCGCGAAAGATGAACCCGGAAAGGATGCTGCCCACGTAAAGCAGGAGCAGGGCCGCGGGGATGAGGACATCCTCGTTGGCTCCGCCTTCCGTCCTTGGCCGCGCAGCAGCCTGTTCCTTCGCCTTCCGGCGGAGCAGCGCGCCGAGCCGCAGGTCGGCCTCGTCCTGGATCTTGGCGCGGGCGAGAAGGAGAAAAAACAGCAGCCCCACCACACCGTAGATGATGTATGCCGCCCGCCAGGTGCCAAAGAGCCAGACACAGGCCGCCGCGGTGAGCGGACTCAAGAAAAGCCCCACGTTGCCAAGCACCCCGTGGATCCCCAGGGCCTTGCCCTTGCGCTCCCGCACCCGCCGGGCGATGAGCGACAGCCCGGCCGGGTGGTGGATACTGGCGAACACCCCGAGCAAGGCGTAGGTAAGGGCAAAGCCGGCCGCCCCGGGCGACAGGCCGATCAGCAGGGAAGAGAGCGCCATGCCCAAAACCCCTGCCGACAGCACCCGTTTCGAGCCAAAACGGTCGGCGAGCCAGCCAGCGGGAAAGGCGCCAAGCCCGTAGAGGAAATAGCCGACATTGGCCACCAAGCCGATATCGAGAAAACTCATCGAGTGCTCGGCGGTGATCACCACCAGCAAGGCTGGCAGCAGGGTCATGTATCCGTGGGTGATGCAATGGGAAAAGCTGACCAGCCAGGTCACCTTCTGTTCGTTGGTCATTCGCCCTTCTCCCAGTCTATCGGCGCCTCGGCCACGGGATCGATCAGCACCTCGGCCAACTCCGCATCCTCGGCCCGGTCGAAGATCGTCTCTGCCACCGCCTCCAGATCACGGGTGCCGAACCAGTTGTGCGGCGCCACAACCGGAAAGTCCTGGGCCTCGGCCGGCGCGATATTGTAGTCGCGGTTGTCGTAGATGTTGTTGTACTCGAGCCGCAGTCCCTCGACCTGGTAGAGATACACGCCTTTGCGGTTCCCGGTGATCTCGTTGTAGCGGACCACGACATCGGATTTCTCCTTGGCGAATACGCCAAAAAACTTGTTGTCGCGGATCTCGTTGCGCTCAATGACGCCAGAAGAGTTACGAAAGCCGACCCCTCCCTTGTTGCGGGCGATAACGCAGCCCGAGATCTCCAGCCGCGACCGCTTGCCGAACCACGGCACGCCCGGCGTCTCCTCCTCGCTCTTAAAACTGATGCCCACGCCGTTCTTAACGAATTCCGAGTTGCGGATGGTGAGGGTGGAGCCGTGGGCGTGCACGCCGTTATAGGCGCAGAGCACCTTGACGTATTCCAGCACGGATCCGTCGCTCCCCAAAAAGTTCAAGGCCCCCCAATCGCGGGCCCGGGCGTCGGGCTCGGCCGAAGTAAAGACGATGGGCGCATCAGGAGTGCCGCGGGCAATAAGCCGGCCGCGCACGATGATCTCCGCATACGGATAGTACGGCGAATCAATGCCGAACATGTTTTCTGGGCTCGTTTCGTCTATCCGGCGCAGTTTCACCAACGTGCCCGGCGCCACGGTCAGGGTCACGCCAGGCTCGACCAACACACCGCCATAGAGGATCACCGTGCCGCGCCAGGTGGTATCTTGCGAAATCGTGGTCTTGTGCAGCTCCAGCGGCGGCGTACGGCCGCACCCGGCCGCCAGCAAGGCCACCAGCAAGCCCCAGGCGGCGATCAGCCGCGAACGGGAAACAATCGTCATCGTCCAAACTCCCTGAACAGTCCGCCGAAAAAGCCGTTTGGGCCTTTTCGGCTATTCGGTTGGCCCAAGCTTCGGCCAACCTCACGAATTTCTTGGCTCCTTTTCGGATATTCCCTGGGCGCGGCCCAACGGTTCGGCGGCGCGCTCCCGCGCCACGCGCAGCCGTTGGAAAGCCTCGCGCCCGGACGCGGGACAAGGTGTCAGTCCAGCCCAGCCTGGTACTCAGGAGCGATGCCGTAGCCCCGCCGCCGGTTGACCAGGCCAACGGCAAAAAGAAAAAAAAGCCCGGCGAGCACGGCGATCCTGCCTGCGGGCGGCGTGCCGCCGGCAGTGGAGCCGAGCTCCCAGTTCTGCACCAGGGCCGCGCCCACCAACATGCCGAGGACAGCGGCGGCGGCGTCGTTGTCGCCTTCGCCAGCCGCGATCATCTGGCGCAAGGGACAGCCGCGGATGAGCACCGAGCCAAAGCCCACCAGCGCCATGCCGAGAAAGGTCCAGCCATAGGCGTCGGTGGAGCTGGGCTGGCCCTCCACGCCGGGATGGAACTGGCCGGTGGCCAGGGCGGCGATCAGGGCGAAGGCAAAAAAAGAGGCAATGCTCACCAAAAGGCCGGTAGACCTCGGACAGTTAAGGATCTCACGCGGCCCCCAGAGAAAAAGGCGGGCTATGCCGCCGGTGATACAAAACTGGGTGTACTGGGCCGCGGCGCCGATCACGAGGCCAAGCCCCAGAGACAGAAGGACCGGCGCGTGCAAGGCCCCGGCCCCAGTGGCGCTGAAGTTGATAACCCTCGGCCGCAAAAGGAGAAACAGCAGCAACAAAAGCATAATACCGGGCAGGACAACGCCGCTCGCCCGGCTGGTGGGTTGCGGCTCGCCCAAGGAAAACCCGTTTTCGATGAACTCAAGGCCCACATAGATCCCCACCACCAGGCCCACGAGTCCGGGCAGAACGGTGAGATCGCCGGCGGCCAGACGCAGGATGAGTTTCACCGGACAACCGATGAAAACGGCCGAGCCGACAACGAGAAACACACCGATGCCAAAACGCAGCAGGGGCGACGAGCCGCCGCGCGAAAAGAACTCGCCGCGCGAAAGCGAGAAGGCGAAGCTGCCAAGGATGAAGCCGATAATCTCTGGCCGGAGGTACTGCATCCGGGGATTGTCGTGCAGGCCAATGGCGCCGGCGACGTTCTCCAAGAAACAAGAGGCGCAGATACCGGTATTGGGCGGGTTGCCCAGCCAGGAAAGGACCATGCCGCCCACGCCGAGCAGCGCGCCCATGAACACAAAGGGCCAGTACCTTCGCAACACCTGTCCCATGAACCGCTCCCCTCTCTCGCCGGACCGCGCTCAGCCGCAACTTCCGGCGAGCTTACGCTGAAGGTAGAGCAGCACCTTGCGGTAGCGCGCCCGCTCCTCGGGCGGCATCTCCAGATCTTGCCCTTCCAGGGCTTGCTGCGCCTCCCGCATGGTATTACGCACCTTCCGTCCTTGAAAGTCGTCCGCCTTGCGGTCGAGAAACTCGGGATAGAGATCCACCGCCCGCCGCATGGCCAACATGGCCTGAATCGGCTGCTGGCGCAAGAGATAAAGATCGGCCCGCAGCATATGCACCTTGCCGTTGTACGGATACGCCTGCTCCAAGCGGGCCACCAGTTTGTCCGCCTCCGCCGGATTGCCACTGGCGATGAGGTTGACGGCCGCGTCCAGGGCGGCTGCCAGCTTGGGATCCACCATTTGCTGCTGGCGGAGCTCCTTGCGGGTGGGCAGATCGGCGGGATAGTCGAGCACCGCCGCCACCAGGGCGGCGGCCAAAAGGACAAGGGCCAGCAGGCTCAACAGATCAAGCCGGTCGAGACGGGCCAACCGGCCGTTGTGCGCCCCGGAACGGGAGGCGGCCGCTTCCATGCCGCTTTCCGCGCCGCTCTTGCCCAAGCCGGCGGTCATGACCCTTGTCCCGGGATCGCCTGGCCAGAGGGGGCCGAGGGCGCTGAGGCTGGGCCCGCCGGATCCGTCAAGGGCAACCGCAGGTCGCTTTGCGGCGAGCGGCAGTCGAGAACAACAGGCAAAGCGGTCCCCGGCGGTGGCGGCCACGCCAAGGAGGCAGCCAGGCGATAGGTATCCGGCCGGAGATAGAGGACGAAACGTCCGTCCGTCCCCGTCCAGCCGGAAAGGTACTGGGGAAAATCACGGATCTGCGGCCGACGGTCGGCAAGCACGTACGCGCCGGCGACCGGCCGGCCTTGGCCATCCACGATCTGGCCGGTCACGGTGACCAGGTCCTCGTTCTTCTTGGCGTAGCGCCGGGCGGCGCTCCGCAGATCGAGCACCGTAAAGTCGCGCTCCTTGACCGCGGCCGCCTGCACCTTCAGCCGCACAGGATCGCCGGAATGCCGGTCGCCAAACTGCAACGGCCCCGCGCTGCCGCCGGCGCGGCGCACAGTGGCCACCAGCCAATAGACGCCCGGCGGCACGACGAGCCGATAGGCGCCATCCGATCCGGTGGGCGGACTGGCAAAATCGGCTGGCCGCCGCACGTTCGCCGAATCATAGGCCGATACCACGGCGCCGGCAACCGGCCGGCCTTGATCGTCCACCACCCGTCCTTGGATCACAGCGGCGGCGGCACGGGCTGGCCAGACTCCGGCCAGCGCAGCGCAGCACACCGCAACGATTGCCAACCACAAAAAACGTGCGCTCATCGGTCTCCCTCAGCGGTAGAAGGCGGGGGAAGGCCGACCGCCGGCCGGCCGGGGAACATGGCCTCCACCGGCAAAGCAAGGGGGGCGGCGGCAGCGGGTTCATACCGCGCTACGCCCAAACCCGGCTCCAACCGGCCGTCAAAAATAGTGGCCGCCGGCCCGGCGGCTCCCCACCAATTTCTGGGGACCGGCACGTCCTCGACATTAAAATCCCCCACCCGCAGGTTGTACCTCTCGTTATTATACAGGTTATTGCCGGTAATCGAGAGACCGCCGCCCCGTTCGCGGACAAAGATACCGATCTCGTTGTCCCGAAAGACGTTGGCCCGGATAACGGCCGTGGCGCGGTAGGCCCGCAGGCCGATGCGGTTGCGGGCGAACAGGTTGTCGTGGATCTCGTAGGGACCGCTGCGAAAGCGCATTCCGCCATCGCCGTCCAGAAACCGGCACCAGGCGATGGTCATCGGCGTGTAGTGCATGTGCAGCCCCCAGGTGGCGTACTGGAAGTCGCAGTACTCCAGCACACTGCCAACAGCGTATTCCAGCGATATCTGATTCCAGCTCTTGGGCTCCCGGCCGTGGAGAGCGGTAAAGCGGATCCGCCGCTGGGGCGTGCCGCGGGCGACGAGCTTGCCGGTCACGGTAAGACCGCTCGCCGGGCCGAAGCGGATCTCGCTTGCCGGCGCCACTGTGAGCTGGCTGCCGGCCGGCACGGCCACGGTCCGCGGCACCGCCACCACGCCAGCCCATACCGCTGGCCATCGCACCAGGCGGGAGGGCCAGGTAAAGGCAAGAGGGCTCTGCCGCACCGGCTGAAATCGTACCCGGCCGAGTCCTTTTTCGTCGTCCGCGTCGTAAATCGCCTCGCTGGCCGCCTCGCCTCCCCACCAGTTGCCGGTAGCCTCCACATCGCCCGGCCCGTCGAGTCCCAGACCGTACTCGCCGTTGCCAGCAATGGTGTTGTCCGTGATCTGACCGGAAAAGGACAGGACGCCGATCCCCCGCTCGCCATTACCCGTTATCAGATTACCCTGCACCAATACCCGCGAGGAACGCAGGCTCACGCCCGTGACCCCGTTGGCGGTCACCGCATTGCCCTTGACCGCGATCCGGTCGCAGTCGCGCAGAGCCATGCCGGTCTCCAGGTTGGCCGCCACCACGTTGTCCGCAAACTGGCCGAAGACCGCCCGGCTCACGAACAGGCCGTAACGGTTGCCCGCCACCAGGTTGTTGCGCACTTGCGCCGCTCCCTCGCGGATACGCAGGCCCTCGCCGGCATTGCTCTCAAAACGGTTGTCCCGCACCTCCACGTCCATACGGTAAAAGTTGGCCCCCGACCCATTGGCGCACACCCGGTTGCCCACGAAACGCACCTGGGAGTCGCGCGCCCGTAAGGCGCTCTTGTTCCCCACATACACCGAATCCCGGACCGAGACCAACGACTCCTGGAACTGGGAGCCACGGTAGTTGCCCCGGAACTGAACATGGTTGACGAGCACGTTGGCGAAGTGGAAGTGAACGCCGCGATAGGCGCTCTCGATCTGACAGTACTCAATGAGGTTCTGCCGCTGATCGCTTCCCAAGATGTTGATCGCATCCCATAGGCCAGGACGCTGCTCCCCTCCCAAGGCGCGGAAAAAAATCGGCCGTTCTGGCGTGCCCTTGGCCACCAGTTGCCCCTGGATCATG
>WFOD01000244.1 GCA_015488275.1 Deltaproteobacteria bacterium | reverse complement strand
CCTCTGCGCACGCTGACCAGGACCGGTTGGCTCAGCCGCTGGCCGCACGGCTTGGCGATCCTCGATCCTCCGTGGGCCGAAATGGTAGAGGCCGCCCTGGCCCCCACCGCACACGTGATAGGCGACAACGCCGCCGAGCGCTTGGTGACGAGCCGCGCCGATCTTGAACGGCTCGCCGAACTCAGGGACACGGTCACGGCCGCCGGCAGCTTGTTCGCCGAGATGGAAAGGCGCTTTGGCCGCTTCTGGGAATCCTTTTCCCTCTGGCCCCAGGGACAGGTGTCCTCCCTGGCGGCCGTGACCTTGGGCACGATACTGTTTACCAGCACGGTGCGCCTCTGGTGGCAGGGGGAGCAGCGGCCAGAACCGCTGCCAGTGGCGGCCTGGCCCGAGATTGTGACCATCCTCGGCGAACGGCCCATCGCCCTCTCGGCAGCCAACGTCCTCCTCGCTGGCTGCGGGAGCGCATTCCGGCCCGCGGCCCAGCGCTATCTTGCGCCCTTCCTCAACCACATAGCCGAAACCGTGAACACCTGGCCAGACCAATCGCCTGACCCGCGCCTGGCGGACTTTTTGTTATTCCAGCCCCCGCGCTGACCGCCCGCTTCAAGGAAGCAAGCCAAATAAAAAAGCGGCCTGATGGCCGCTTTTTTATTTGCGCAGTAGGCGGCAAAACGCCTACCGCAACGCCGCCCGTCTTTTCAACAGGCCGCCGCCGCTATGGACGCCGTCTCCCCTGCCGCGGCTCCTCGCCTTCAGTCGCCACGGGAAAGACGGCTGGCGGCAAATCCCCGCCGTAAAGGACGTCTTCAGGTTCGGCGGGGCGTGGAATCTCCATGATTCCCCCACCTATCTTGATGATAATGCTTTTTGCCACTTCGGTTCCTTGCTGCATCACGACCTCCTTGGCGCTGGTTTTCCGTTTTCCCGCGGATGCTACATTCAGTCATCCGCCCCACGGCAAGCCCCACGAGGGAGCGTGATACGCGGTCGCCAACACCGGCGTGTCGGCCAGGGGATCCTTCCACTCGGCCTATTGCCGGTGACCCGCTTACTATAGGCGGTTTTACGCAACATGTCAAGTTGGGCGCACCTGCGCCCCCCACCGTTGGCCGAAAAAGCCAGGACGGCTTTTTCGACGGACTGCTCTAACCGATCCGCACCTCGCCCTGGTCGTCGTCCTGTCCCAGCCGCCACTCGAGCTCGATCTCCAAGGAGCGCTTGACAACAGCTTTTTCCTCTTCCTCCACCTTGATCTCCACTGTCATGCTCGAGGGAAAATCGATATCCAGGCTCGTTGCGCCTTGCGAAAGCGTCAAGCGCCCGGCCTCCACCTTGGCGGCGATCTGGCGCAGCAGTTCGGCGATCTCCTGCCGGCCACGCTTCTCTTCACTCTTGAACAACACCTTTTCCACGCCCATTGCAACCTCCTTGCGTTCGTGAACCATGTTGAAGGCCCTCCATATCGGTCCGCCGACAAAGCCATCCCTGGCTTTTTCGGCCAACCTCCCGAATTCCGTAGCTCCTTTTCGGGTATTCTTCTGACACCCCCGGCAAAGGCGGCGCGGGAAATCATGTATGCCGCCCAATCGTTTCCGTGCTTGCAACAAAGAGCAGGGCCAGGGAAGAAAAGTTCCGCTGGGCCGCCCTGCAACCAGCTACCCGGTCCGCGAGGTCGCGACTTCGACCTACGAAGGAGCGCCCCCGTAAGCAGTTATCGCGCAACCACGGCTCGAAAGACCTAGGTAGGGAGAAAGTCGGCGGCTATCTCACGCAACTGGGGCTCAGGATCATGCAAGAGGGGACGCAGGCGCGCCAGGGCCTGCTCTGTGCCGATGAGACCCAGAATCGTGGCGGCCTCTCCCCGCACATAGACCGGCGCTTCCTCCAGCAAGGCGGCCAGGGAGGGAATGGCCCGCGCCACTTCCTTTACCCCTGCCTGCACGAGTTCCTCAAACAAGAGCACCATGCCCAGCCGAACGATATAGCGCTCATCGTCAAGGATGGCGCCGGCGAGCTCAAACATATGGTGATCGTGCCGGAAAAGGGCCATAACCGTATCAACATGACCCTGCGCAAGAAACTCGGCCACCACTTGCTGCATTTCTGTGTCGCTTACTGTAAACGTATTATCCATGCCAATTGCCCCCTGTCCCTGCCACTCCTTTTTTGCCGCTCTTTCTAAAACGGATTCTTTGGCTCCTTTTCGGATACTCCTTGGGCACGGCCCGGTTCAGTCCGCATCCCTGGAGCCTTCGGCACGGCGGCCGGCTAGACAAACACAAAAAGAGCCGACGGAATCCGGCGGCACCTCCCTGTGTCGCACACAGCCCGCTTTTCAACGGGCTGCCAAGGGAGGCCCGGGCCAGTTTCGTCAGGGAGTGTGACAGGCGGCGACCTCCTCGCTGTACGCTCCGTTTTGCTCGCGATACACGTAGAGCGGCGGCAGCACGCGCAGCTCCTCTCCCCCGTTTTTGACCGCCTCCACCAGAGCCAGACTGGCGTCCGCGCCAGGATAACTGTGCACCAACCGCAACACCTTGGGCTCGAGGCGAACACGGCGCAGGGCGGCAAGAAGGCCGGGCAGCCGGGCGGCGGAAAAGACAAAAGCGGCGCGACCCCGGTTACGGAGGACAAAGGCGGCGGCGGCGGCAAAATCCTCGACAGTGGCCACACCCTCGTGGCGGGCGGCCCGCCGTGCAGGATTGGGGCTCAACCGCCCCCTGCCCATCTGACCGTAGGGAGGGTTGCACACAACGCGCTCACAGGACTCGGGCGGTAACAGTTCCCGGATCCGCCGCACGTCGCCAGCCACCACCTGCAACCGGTGGGTGAAAGAGTTGGCGCGGGCGTTCTCGGCGCAGCAGCGCGCCAGCTCTTCCTGCGCCTCCACGGCCACCAATGCGACGCCGGGATGGCGATAGGCAAGGATAAGGGAGACAACACCGCAACCAGCGCCAAGGTCAACCACGGTTTCTCCGGCCGCCGGCCGGCAAAAATGGGCCAACAGAACGGCGTCGATACTGAACCGGTAGCCCTGGGCGGGCTGACGGCAAAAAAGCCGGCCATTGAACAGGGTATCTGGCGTATCCGCCGGGCGACAAGGCATCGTGGTCAACATGCAGCGGGATTCTGTCAAAAAAGGAGGCGAGACGCCATGTCCGCCACCCCTGCCGAGGGGCCGGGGCCACGAGACCGCGGGGTCGGCAAAGGAAGGAGCAACCCCGTGACCAGTTCCATCAACGCAGCCTGCGAATCACAAGGCCGGTTAGGATTTTAGGATAGAAGTAGGTGGACTTATGGGGCATGTAGAGCCCCTCGTCGGCAATGCGCCGCACCTGCTCCACACCAGTGGGCCGCATGAGAAAGACCACCGGCTCGACACCTTCGCCACTGCCAGCCTCTTTGACCGCCAGGTCCAGGGCATCGCCAGCATCGCTGAAATACTCGATCAGCTCCTGGGTCTCGCACCGCTCATGGGACAGGCCGAGCAGGCGTTCGAGCACGAGATCGGAGAGGACCACCACGTCGAGGCCGCGCAAAGGAGCGGGTTGGTCAACAGCTTTCCACTCCGCGCAGTCTGCCTGCAAAAAAAGCAGGAAACACCGGTCCTCGCCGGCATGGTAGAGGCCAAAGACCGCCGGCGCCTGCCGGTGCTCGTCAAGCCGGGCCAGGGCCTCGGCCACCAGGCTCTCACGGCTGCCCTCGGACAGTTCCTGCACGGTAAAACACGCGCGCAGACGGTCGAGGAGCGCGCCCGCATCCCCGAGGGCCGAGGGCAGCCGGACCAGCCGGTGGGTGGGCAGCACAGACAGCCCTTTATCCTCCATCGGACACAGGTACATGGCGATCTGGTTATAGGGATCGTCGGCGGGCAACTCGCCGCCCCGCCGTTCGCGCTCCCGGTCCCGCAGCCGCAGGGCAGTGGTGTACCGATGATGCCCGTCGGCAATGTACAGCGCCTTGCCGCCCATCGCCTCCCTGACCGCCTCGATCACCGCGGGATCGTCCACCGGCCATAGCCGGTGGCGGCAGCCATCCTGGTCCACCACCTCGCATACCGGCGCATCGGCGCGGCCCTTTTCCAGGGCGGTCATGACCACGGCCTCGGGATCTGAGTACAGGGAAAAGATCTGGCTGAACTGGGCGCCGGTGGCTTCCATGAGCCGCAGCCGGTCGTCGGTGACCGCGGCAAAGGTCTTTTCGTGCGGCTTGACCACCCCGGTGGAGAAATCCTCCAGCCGCACCAGGCTGATAAATCCCTTTCTGGTCAACCGCCGGCCGCTGGGATGCGTATAGTCGATCCAGTAAAGATAGAGGGCTGGGCTTTCGTCCTCCTGCAAGACGCCCTCTTCCAACCACTGCTGGAACAACCGGGCCGCCTGGCCGTAGCGGTCGGCGCACGTGTCTTCATCCGGCCGGCAGATCTGTTTGCTGAGATCGAGTTGGATCATATTGTAAGGGTTCCGGGCCAAAAAAGCGGCCTGGGCCCGTTCGTCGATCACGTCGTAGGGTGGGGTCACCACTTCCTCCAGACGGCCGACCCTGGCGGGGTTGTATCGAATGGCGCGAAACGGCGCGACAATCGCCATAGTGATGCTCTCTCTTGCCTTTTGCTTACAGGACGGGTAAGAAAACGGTCACGGCGTCGCGCTCGCCGCCTGGCGGGCAGCCGCCAACGCGGGGCCACAGCCGACGCCTGATGGAAAAGAAGTGTATTTGTAGTCCATCCGGCCTGCCATTGCAAGCCAGAACCCGACAGGGCCAAAACGCATGTTCGACATCTTCATCGACAGCCATTTTTCCGGCGGCCATCACCTGCGCAACTATCCAGGCAACTGCGAACGGCCGCACGGCCACAACTGGAAGGTGCGGGTCACGGTCCGCGCCGACTCCCTGGACGAACTGGGCATGGGCGTGGACTTCCGGGCGGTCAAAAAGGCGGTGGCCGAAGTGCTCGCCG
Organism: Deltaproteobacteria bacterium; assembly: GCA_015488275.1. Classification (GTDB taxonomy): domain Bacteria; phylum Desulfobacterota; class Desulfobulbia; order Desulfobulbales; family S012-135; genus S012-135. The sequence goes on along the minus strand of WFOD01000244.1, from coordinate 14,993 downwards.
GCCTGGATCACTGCGACCTCAACGAGCATCCGGCCTTTGCCGAACGTAACCCGTCGTCGGAGAACATCGCTGCCCACATCTTTACCGAGACCGCCGCCCGGCTGGACTGCGACCGGTATCGGGTGCACGCCGTGACCGTGTGGGAGACCGATCCGTGCGGCGTCACCTACTACGGTCCCCACCGTGACTGAACTCGCGGTTGCAGAGCTGTTTGTCAGCATCCAGGGAGAGACCACGGCCGCCGGCCTGGTATGCGCCTTTATCCGCCTTGCCGGCTGCAACCTTCGCTGCTCGTACTGCGACGCGGCCTATGCCTACCAGGAGCCGGGCAAGATCATGACCCTGGACGATGTTCTTGCCTGGACCGCGGCCCAGGGCGCACGGCTGGTGGCGGTCACGGGCGGCGAGCCCCTCCTCCAGCCGGCGACCAGGAGTCTGCTCCACGCCCTGGTGGCGCAACGGCAGCACCCCGTGCTCCTCGAGACCAACGGCTCGCTCTCCATCGCCGACCTGCCGCACGGGGTCAAGGTGATCCTGGACGTCAAGACGCCAGGCAGCGGCATGGCGGCCAGCTTTGAGCAAAGCAACCTCGAGCGGCTGCGCCCCGGCGACGAGCTGAAATTCGTGCTCACCGGCCGGCAAGACTATCTCTGGGCCAAGGAGTTCATCCACAACCACAATCTGGCCGGCCGCGAGATCCTCCTCTCTCCCGCGTCCGACTCCCTTGCCCCCGCCCAACTCGCCGAGTGGCTTCTCGCCGATCGCCTGCCCTACCGCCTGCAACTCCAACTCCACAAGATCCTCTGGCCCGGCGCCGATCGCGGCCGCTGACCCTCCTCCGCCCGCTAGCGCCGCAACCCGTTCTTTTCCCATGTTTCCTCTCTCTTTTTTGATACAATAAAAAAACGTTTTCAGGACGTGCCGTTAAACCTGCCACCCTGCCTTGCGAGGAACCGCAAAAATGAGAATCGAACTCGGGCCTGTCACCAGGATCGAAGGGCACTTGAACGTGCGCACCACGGTGGAGGACAACGTCGTGGTGGACGCCCAGTGCATGGGCGAGATGTTCCGCGGCTTTGAAAAGATCCTCGAAGGACGCGATCCCCTCGACGCCCAGCAGATCACCCAGAGGATCTGCGGCGTCTGCCCTTACGCCCACGCCATCGCCTCCTCCTATGCCCAGGAGCAGGCTTACGGTCTTACCCCGCCGGCCAACGGTCGCATCTTGCACAACCTGGTGCAAGGCGCCAACCACCTCTACGATTACCTGCTCCACTTCTACCAGCTCTCCGCCCTGGACTTCGTGGACGTGACCGCCATCCTCCAATACCAGGGGAAAGACGCTGGCCTACGCCATCTCAAATCCTGGGTCCAGGCCGAGCTCGCCTCGGGCAAACCCTATCCCGCCGCGCCTTTCCTGCCGCGCCTGTCCGGGACGTACCTTACGGACGCGCAGTTCAACATCGGCGCGCTCAAGCACTATCTGGAGGCAATGGAGATCCAGAAAAAGGCCAACCGGGCGGCCGCCATTTTTGGCGGCAAGTTTCCCCACTCCACGGGCGTCTTTCCCGGCGGCTGTCCGCAAGAGGCCCGTATCGATCTGATCACCGCCTACCAGTCGCTCATCCGGGAGGTGCGGGAGTTCATCCACCAGAAATACCTCCCCGACGTGGCGGCTGTCGCCGCCGCCTTTCCCGAGTACTGGCGGATCGGCGTGAGCCAAGGGGGATTTCTCTCCTACGGCTTGCTGCCCCGAGGACCAAAGGTGGACAGCGAACGCCTCCTGGCCCCTGGCGTGCTGCTGGACGGCGAAGTGCGGCCGGTGGACTTCGAGGCCATCACCCAGGACGTGGGCCGGGCCCGCTACGCATCCGGCAGCGGCCTTACGGTACGGGACTCAGAGCTGCGGCCGGCGCCGCAAAAACAGGGCGCATACACCTGGATCAAGGCCCCCCGCTACCAGGGACGGATGGTGGAGGTGGGGCCAGCGGCCCGGATCATGATCGACTACGCCCAGAACCACAATCCAACGGTGCGGACCCTGGTGGACCGTTTCACCAAGCAGTTCGACATCAAGCCGGCGCAGCTCAACTCCGTGCTTGGCCGCCACCTGAGCCGGGCGATCTGCGCGGCGGTGATCGCCGACTTTCTTTTAAGCGAAACAGAGCGCCTGGATCCCGGCGCGCCGACCATGGCCGACATCAACATTCCGGCCACGGCAGAAGGGTTCGGCGCCACCGAGGCGTCCCGTGGCGCCCTGCTCCATTATCTCCGGATAGAAAACCACAAGATCGCCAAGTACGAATGCGTGGTGCCCACAACCTGGAACTGCTCGCCACGTGACGACAAAGGCACGCCTGGGGCCCTGGAATCGGCCCTTATCGGCACCAAGGTGGCCGATCCCGCCGAACAGATCGAATCGGTGCGGATCGTCCATTCCTTTGATCCCTGCATTGCCTGCTCCATCCACTGACCACAGAAACCGCGTGAGCCTATTGGGGGAAGAGACCATGCTCGACCGGAGAGCCTTTCTGAAACTCGCCGCCACCATGACCGCGGCCTTTGGGGTCGGCAACCTGCCAGATCCCGTTGCCGCGGCCCTCAACAAACTGGATCCGGCACAGGTGCCAAAGCTCATCTACCTGCAGGGCATGTCGTGCACCGGCTGCTCCATCTCACTGCTTCAGGCCGAGTCACCGTCGGCCGCCACCATGATCACCGACTACGCCCAGCTCGTGTTCCATGCCGACCTGTCGGCGATCTCCGGCCGGGGCGCCCTCGAGGTGATCGAGCAGTACCTGGCCGGCCAGGCGGGAGAATACTTCCTGGCCGTGGAAGGAGCCATTCCCGCCGACATGCCGGAGGCGTGCGTCATCGGCGACAAACCGTTCGCCGACTACCTTCTGCAGGCCGCCGCCACCATGACCGCCGCGGTGGCCGTGGGCGCTTGCGCCTGCGACGGCGGGGTGCCGGCGGCCGAAGGCAATCCCACCGGCGCCATCGGCCTGCAAGAGTTCTATAACCGCCACAACGTCACCAAACCGGTCATCCAGCTCCGCGGCTGCTCGGTGCATCCCGACTGGCTCTGGCACACCATCGTCCATCTCGTCAAGGTGGGGATGCCCGAGTTGGAGGATGGGTCTCCCACCCTGTTCTATGGCCGCAAGGTGCACGAACTCTGCCCGCGCTACCACGACTTTCAGCAAGAGATCTTCGCCCGCAAGCTGGGCGACAAGGGATGCCTGTTCAAACTCGGCTGCCTCGGGCCGGACACCTATGCCGACTGCCCCACCAGATGGTGGAACGGAGGGCAGACATGGTGCATCAACGCCAACGCCCCTTGCATCGGCTGCGCTTCGCCCACCTTTGCCCGCCGGAAAGATTTCCCCTTCTACCGGATAGGCGAAAAGAACCGGCGGACAACCAGCTAAGCTGTAAGGAGGCGTAGAAATGGCGAAAAAAAGACCTTCTTCCTATCCGGTGACCACGCGATTCCTGCTCGCCATCGTTTCCGCCACCTTCGTCGCCCTGGCCATAGGCTCGTTCCTGTTGACCGGCTACGTGAAGAGCGCCATGACCTCAAGCCACCTCTCCTCGGTGCGCAACCTGTTCCGCTCTTTTGAAAAAGGGGTGCAGGCCTCCCTGGAGCGGGGACAGATGAACAACTTCCAAAAGCTGCTCCGCCAGCAACAGGAGATCGAGGGGGTGCTGGAGGTCGCCCTCTACGATCGCCAGGGCAATCTCAACATGACCTCCAGCGGCGGCGACATCGTGGCGTCCAAGCTGCCGGCCCGGTTCCTCGGCGCCGATGACGTTGTCATCGAACAGGGAAAAGAACAGATCCGCCTCTATTCTCCCCAAGACGTGATCCCCGACTGCGTCCGCTGCCATCCTTCCTGGCGGCCGGGAGAAAAAGGGGGATATTTGGCCCTGGTGTACGACCTGCGACATCTCAACCGCACGGTCGGCCACTTGCAGCTCATGCTCGGCGGCGCCACGTTCGTGCTCCTTCTCCTCATCTGCGGCCTGACCGCCGTCTTGATGCAGCGCATGGTCACCCGGCCGGTCAACGCCATCATCACCAATCTGCGCAACAGCGTCGCCGTGCTGACGGAAAGTTCCCGCCAGGCGTCAGGCGCCAGCACCTCGCTGGCGGACAACGCCTCGCAACAGGCCGCCTCCCTGGAAGAAACCAGCGCCTCTCTGGAAGAGATCTCGTCTATGGCGCGGCAAAACGCGGATAACGCCGGTCAGGCCAACCGGCTGATGGAAGAGACCAACAGCGAAATGCACGACGCCGACCAGGCGATGAACCAACTCCTCGAGGCCATGAGCGCCATTGCCGCATCAAACAAAGAAACAGAACGGATCATCCAGAGGATCGATGAAATCGCCTTTCAGACCAACCTGCTGGCCTTAAACGCGGCTGTGGAGGCCGCCAGGGCGGGCGAGGCCGGGGCGGGCTTCGCCGTGGTGGCCGACGAAGTGCGCAGCCTGGCCATGCGGGCCGCGGAACGGGACAAGAAAACAGCCGATATCCTACGGGAGATCAGCGAGGCGTCCAGGGAGCAATCAACCGGGGTGGAACAGGTCACGACCGCGGTGAGCGATTTGGACCGGGTGACGCAGCAAAACGCGGCCGATGCCGGACAGGCGTCGGAGATCGCCCGCCGCCTGGAAGAGCAGGCGGCGCAGCTCAGCGGCGAGGTGGCGGCCCTGATCGCCCTGGTGGAAGGCCGCCCGCCATCTGAAGGCAGGGCAGCGCTGCCAGCGCCACCCGCATAGTTCGGCCACGGTTGGCCAAAACAAAAAAATTCGGCCAACCCCGCGAATTCCTTGGCTCCTTTCGGATATTCTTCTGGCACGGTCCGGGGCGCTCCCCGCCCTCGGAGCCATTGGCATGGCAACCGGCTGGGGAAACCCCAAAAGGGCCGACGGGATTCAACGGCAGCTTCATGTGCCGCACTCCCCTATTTTTCCCCGAGCTGGTAAAGGCGGCCTCCCCAGACGCCATGCCGCCAACCCTGCTGCAAGGTAAGGGCGAGTTCTCCAGCCCGTTCGTCGAGCAAGGCCTCCTGCCCAGAGAGAAAGCCGGCCAACAGCAAACGGCCGGCCGGCGCCAGCCGGACGGCAAGGGCCGGCAAGGAACGGAGGACCACGGCGGCCGGCAGGTTGGCGACCAGCAAATCAAAGGCGCCGCCTACCGCCTCCACCCCGCCAACCAGGAGCAACACCCTTGCCTCCATATGGTTGCGCCGCAGATTCGTCTTGGCCGTTGCAACGGCCTCCCCATCGACATCCAGGGCCACCACCCGATCGGCTCCCAGGCGGGCGGCGACCATCGCCAGGATCCCTGAGCCGCAGCCCACGTCACAGACCCTACCGAGCGGGCCGGCTGCGGCGAGCTCTTCCAGCCCCAGCACCGCCAAACGGGTAGAAGGGTGCGAGCCGCTCCCAAAGGCCGCCCCACTGGCAAGGCAAAGGCCAAACCGGCGGGCGAGGCCATCGGCCGAAGGGGAACAAAGCTCAGCAATCCGGTCCGCCTCCCCGGCGACCAGGCGGGCCTCCAAGATCTCCCCCCCTCTCATCCCAACCCATTCCGCCAGCCGGCAAAGCGCCCCTTCCCACGCCGCAAACTCGCCGCTGAGCAAGAGCCAAAGCTCGCGGCCTTCCTTGCCAGGCGCAAAGCAGGCGTCCACCACGCAAGGCAAGTCCGCCGGAGGTCCCCCGCCGGGGCAGTGCGCCCGCACGAGCAACCGGCGGGCCTGCGCCGGGTTGCCATGAAACTCTGGCAGGAGCAAAGAGGTATTAGGTAATGCCACCAAAGACCGCCTCGCGGAAAAAATCGATCATTGCCTGCCGGCGGCGGATGGTCTTGGTCTGCTCTGGAATAAGATCCGAGGCGAACACCCGCGCAGCGGCCATCTTGTACTCGATATGCACGGCGAACCGGTTGTCGAGATACCAGGCATACACCAGGCCGAAAAGCAGGCCAGGAGGAGTGAAGCCCTCCTCGCCGTTGACTAGGCGGGTATAGAGCAGGGGATCGTCCGCAGCCGGCACCATGCGGGCAAGGCGAAGATAGTGATCGAGCTGCTCCGGCTGGAGCAGGCAGCGCCGATCCGGCCGGAGGCGCAGCCGGAAGACCTTGCCCAGGGGCCGTCCCTCCTCGATCACTGGCCGCACCTCCTTGGCCGCCGCATAGTCGCCCAAAAGGGACTGGCCAAGGGCCACCAGAAAGCCCACGGTGAACCGATCCGAGTCCAACGGCACGTCGGCCCGGATGTTGATCGTGCCGCTCTCAGGGTCGTAAAAGGAAAAGATATTGTCCCAATCCTGGCGGCGGCGCCACTCTGTCACCGGCACCCGCCTGACGCCATACACCAAATCGAAATGGCGGGGCGGGATATCGGCCAGCTCCCACAAAACGGCCAGTAGCCGGCGGCGCACCGGCTCGTCGAGCCCCAAGACGGCAAGGCGGTCGGCAAAGACCCGGTAGCGGCGGCAGGGGGCCAGCGCCGTCGGATAACGCCGCGGCGCCGCGTCGGCCGATTGGCTGCCGGCGCCAGAGGCGGCCCCCCTCCCCGGCCCGGACCGCCCCTCCTCCAAGTGCGCGCGCGCCGCCCATAGAACCCGCAGGCTTTCCGCCAGGCTCACCGGATCGTGCTGCAACACCCCGCGCTCCTCAAGCAGTTGGCGGGAAAAAAGCCGCGCCTCCAAGGGCTGAAAGCCAAGCGCCGCCACGTTGTCCCGATCGCAATAGATGGGGATCTTGCCCTCCAAGGCGTACGCCTGGAGCACCGAACCAGGAATATTGCGCATGCCCAAAAGGAGAACAAGCTCGAACAATCCAGCCACCCCGCCAGGGATGTTGCGGTCATAGGCGCCAATGAGATCCGAAACGTGGTAACGCCGGGCAGGATCGTCGCCCACCAAATCGGTTTCGCCCTTTTGGGCCCAGAGGTTGGCGACCAGGACCTTGAGCGCCTTTTTATTGGCGCGGATCGCTTCAGCGATGCCAGGCACCTGGAGCACGGGAATGATCGAGGTGTAGAGGCTGCCGGGCGCCAAGACGATAATATCCGCCTCGGCAATGGCCAGTCCCACCCCGGACGGCACCTTGGGCTCGGCCATGAACTCGACCCACACCCGCTCCACCGGGCAGTTGCGCCGGGCGCGGCTGGAACGCGCCTCGCCCACCACCTCCACCCCGTTGGCGTAGCGGATACGCAGCCGGGCCGGTGTGCTGGTGCAGGGCAGCACCGCATCCTCGGCCGCGCCAATGATCCGGGCCACGGCGGCCAGCCCCCGCACCACCGCCTCTTGCCAGCAGGCGTTGGCCGAGCACTCCTCGCCAGTGGCGCCGCATTCCCGCAGGGCGGCGGCCACCAAAAGCAGGTTGCCGAGGCAGTGGGCGCGCGCCAAGAGCGGCCGCAGCACCGGCTCGGCGAACAAGGCGGCCAGCAGGCGGTAGAGGGCACCCCGCATCCCATCTGGCAACTCGCCGATCCGCACCTCATCGGCCAACCCTTCGATACCGTCCGGAGGCCCAACAAACCGGTGATTGAACAAACGATGGAGGACCGCCGCCGTCTTCTGCGCCCCGTCCCGGTCAAGACCGTAGCGGGAAGAAAGCAGGTCTTCCCGGATGGCGGCAAGGAGCACATGGCGCACGTCGCCGATACCGATGATCGGCAGATCCTTGAGCAGTTCTCCAGTGGATCCGCCGTCGTCGGTCACGCAGACCACAGCGGTCAGACGGGGGAACAGGGACTTGAGCCCGCCAAACGGCTGCAAGGGCCATTCGTCTTTACGGGAATCGCCGCCCACCAGGTTGGCGAGGCCAGTGCCGCCGCCGAGCACCACCACCCGCACCTGGTCGGTGGACGCAGCGCGCACCGTCTCCCGAAGGTACTGGAGGCCGGCCAATGGAGCACCGCCGGCCGGCACGCCCTCGAGGACCAGGTGGAGGAGCTTTTCCACCACTCCCTCGCCCGGCACCAGGTCGAGCGGCTGGATACGGGTCTCGGCCAGGCGGGCGAGCAACCCGGAGACACTTTCGTGCATCATGGCTGGCTTCCCCTGAAAAAATGGCGAAAATCCGCCCCAGGACCTTGGCAGCCTGCTGAAAAACGGGCTGAGCGCGGCACAGGGACGTGCCGCCGCGCAGCTCTAGTTACAGGCCAGTTGCGGCCATCTGCCGCCGGACCGCGGCCTCGGACTCGGCGAGGGCGGCGCGCTCCTCTTCGGTGAGCGCAAACTCGACGATCCGCTCCACGCCGCCGGCGCCGAGCACCACGGGCACGCCGAGGAAACAGCCGCTGATGCCGAACTCGCCCTCAAGCCACGCGGCGCAGGGCAGGACCCGCTTGGCGTCGGTGACAATGGCCTCCGCCATCTCCACGGCGGCCAAGCCCGGCGTATAGAAAGCCGAACCGGTCTTGAGATGGTTGACGATCTCGATACCGCCTTTCTGGGTGCGCGCAACAATCGCCGCCAAGGTCTCGGCGTCCAACAGTTCGGTGACCGGCACGCCGGCCACATTGGCCAGGCGCACGAGGGGAAGCATGTTGTCACCGTGGATGCCCATAACCAGGGCATTGACGTCTTGCGGCGCCACCCCCAGCGCCTCGGCCAAAAAGGTGCGGTAGCGGGCCGAATCCAGTACACCGGCCATGCCCACCACCCGGTTCTTGGGAAAGCCGGAGACCTTGAAAGCGGTATAGACCATAGCGTCGATGGGATTGGTCACCACGATGAGCACCGCCTCCGGCGAATAACGGGCCGCCTGCTCGGCGCAGGAACGGACGATCTCCACATTCTTGGACAAGAGGTCGTCACGCGACATGCCCGGCTTGCGGGCCAGGCCGGCGGTGAGGATCACCACGTCGCTGCCCGCCGTATCAGCGTAGTCATTGGTGCCGGACACCCGGTAGGGGCAACCGGCCACTGGACCGGTCTGGAGCAGGTCCAGGGCCTTGCCCTGGGGAATCCCCTCCACCACATCGAGGAGCACCACATCGCCAAGCCGTTTACTCACCGCCCAATGGGCGGCCGTGGCGCCGACGTTGCCAGCGCCGATGATCGTGATCTTTTTACGCACTGCGAACTCTCCTTGCGGTTCTCGTTTGAGGGAAACCATGCGGCCACCGGGAGAGGCGGCCTCTGCCGGCCGTATCCCGGGACCGGTGATCAAGCGAAATCAGGCGCCGGTGCTGGCCCGCAACACCGCTTCCACCCGGGCGATATCGGCCGGTGTGTCCACCTCGATGGAGTCGTGATCGGTGAGCACCACCTGGATAGCGTAACCATACTCCAGGGCGCGGAGCTGTTCGAGTTTCTCGAACCGCTCCCATTCCCCTTCCGGCAGACCGACAAAGGTGAGCAAAAACCCCTTGCGATAGGCGTAGAAGCCGAGATGCTTGTAATAGGTGGGGGGCGTGGGCTCGTCCGGGTTGCGCTGAAACGGGATGGCCGAGCGGGAAAAGTACAGGGCCTTGCCGTGCCGGTCGAACACGGTCTTGACGTGGTTGGGATCGTCGATCTCCTCGGGCCGGACGATCTTGTAGATCAACGTGGACATGGGCAGGGCCGGATCGTCGAGCAGCGGCCGCGCCACTTGCTCCACCACGGCTGGATCAAACAGGGGCTGGTCGCCCTGAATATTGACCACCACGTCCTGCTCCGGGATCCCAAGCAGGGTGGCGGCCTCGGCTAGCCGGTCGGTGCCAGACACGTGATCCGGCCTGGTCATCACCACCTCGCCGCCAAAGGCGCGTACGCAGGCGGCGATACGTTCGTCGTCCGTGGCCACCGACACCCGGTCGAGCAAGGGCACGCGGGCCGCCCGTTCGTATACGTGCTGGATCATCGGCTTGCCGCAGATGGGGGCGAGCGGTTTACCCGGAAACCGGTTCGACTGATAGCGGGCCGGGATAATCGCCACCACCCGCGCCCCTTTCTCCTGGTCCATTGCGCTCATTTCTGGTATTCCCTGGCCATGAAGTGCTCAGCCTCCATTCCGGTATGCGGCCGGCCGACCGTGGTTCCGGCTGGCCCCTCGTTCCAAGGCCAGGCCGCCGATCTCGCCCGCCGGCTCGATCTGCCGCTCGCCCACACGCCCCCGGCCAACGCCGCCCTCGTGTTGTTGGTCGATGCCCAAGGTCCTGGGCTTCTTATCCCAGGCAGCCGGATGCGGCCGGTACGGGTGGCGTTTTTCTCCCGCCGGATACGCCGCCGCGGGCAAGCGACTGGCCGGGAGGCGATCGTCCGGGCTGTGGGCGCGGCCAAGCGGCGCAACCTTTGCATTCTCGACGCCACCGCCGGCCTGGGCCGCGACGCCTTCATCCTCGCCTGCCACGGCTGCACCGTCCACCTAGCCGAACGCAACGCCATTCTCGCCGCCATGCTGGCCGACGGCATCGCCCGCCTGAAGCAAACGGAGGAGGGCCAAGCCATCGCCCGGCGGCTCCACCTCATGCTTGGCGACGCCCTGGACCTGCTTGCCCGGCCAGCGGCCGGACGTCCAGCCTACGACTGCATCTATCTCGATCCCCTCTTCCCGGAACGGAGCAAGAGCGCCCTGGTCAAGAAAGAGATGCGGATCGTCCGCCTGCTCACCAGCAGCGGCGGCGATCCTGCCGCCGACAGCCAGCTCTTGGCGGCGGCTCTGGCGGCCGGCAGTCCACGGGTGGTGGTCAAACGGCCGCGGCTGGCGCCGCCGCTCGCCGGTGTGCGGCCCGATCTGCAGCTCGCCGGACGCGCCAGCCGCTTCGATATCTACCTGCGGCCGTCCTGATCTCCTGAGATGGGGTCTTGCCCCACCGCTGCATCCAGCCGTTTGGTTGAAACACCAGGGGGGAGCGCTAGCCCTGCGCCGCCTTGGCCACCGCCTGGCGCAGCCGGCCGGTGAACTCATCGTCCATGCGCACCGGCACGGGATAGACCAGCAGGCGGTCCATGACCGCGGCCGACCGGGGCAGGGCCGCTGGATCGTACTTCACCCGCCGCTTACCCTCCCCGCGGACAAAGGGCCAACCGGAACGGGCCAGGGAAGCGCCAGCGTGCAGGTGCTCCCATTTGGGATAAAAATGCCAGGTGTTCTCGCCAAAACGGATGGCTGGCGCTCCTTCCCCGGCGAGGCGCTCGGCCACGCGGGCGGCGGCGTTGGCGTCGGGGAGGAAAAAGGCGAGAAAACCGGCGTTGTCGCCCGCCTCGTCCAGCACGGTGCGGAAGGTCACCCCAGGAAGGGCGGAAACGATCTCCTTCATCACCGCCTTGTTCCGCCGCTGACCGGCAAGGATCACCGAATCGAGCTTGGCGAGCTGCGCCAGGCCAATGGCCCCTTGGAGCTCCATCATCCGATAGTTGAAGCCAATGAACCGGCGGCCTTCGCCACCGCGGCCACCGGGGTTGGGCACATGATCGTGGCCGTGGTCGTGGTACTCGCTCATATTGCGCGCAAGCTCCTCGGAGTCGGTGACCACCATGCCGCCCTCGCCCGTGGTCATGGTCTTGACCGGATCAAAAGAAAAGGTGCCGCAGGCGCCAAAGGTGCCCAGCTTCTTGCCGTGCAGCGATGCACCGGCCGCCTGGGCCGTGTCCTCGATCACCGGGATGCCGTGCCGTTCGGCAATGGCCCTGATCTCTTCGATGCGGGCCGGCGCGCCCATCATGTGCACCGGAATGATCGCCCGGGTGCGCGGGGTGATCTTCTTTTCGAGATCAGCCGGGTCCATGTTCAGGGTCTCGTCGATCTCGGTGAACACCGGCTCGGCGCCGGCGTCGAAGATCGCCTCCCAGGTGGCGACAAAGGTGAATCCCTGCGTGATCACCTCGTCGCCCGGCCCCACGCCAAGGGCGGCAAGGGCCACCTTCAGGGCCGCGGTGCCCGAGGTCACCGCCTGGGCGTGCGCCGCGCCGCAGTAAGCGGCGAACCGCTCCTCGAACTGCCGCACCTTGTAGATCCCGTTGCGCTGCGGCCCGAACTCGTACCGGAAGAGCACGCCCGTGGCGAGCACCTCCTCGATCTCGCGCCGTTCCTCCTCGCCGAACACCTCGAAGCCTGGCATGGTCTCGTCCTCCTTCCGTTGGCGTGTCTCCCGACCGCAGATGGCGGCAAAGAAGCGCCTCACTCGTAGCCGTCGAACGCGGTCTCGTAGATATGGATCACATCGTCGCGGCTCGGCCGGCGGGGGTTGTTGGCCACCGGCCGCGCCACGGTCAGCGCGACATCGGCCATCTCAGCGATACGGTTCTCCTCCACGCCAAGATCGGCCAGCCGATCCGGGATGCCCACGTCGTAGGTCAGGTTGAACACTGCGTCCACCGCCCGGCGGGCCGCGTCGATGAGCGGTAGACCGGCAACATCGTAACCCATGAGGCCGGCGATATCGGCGAACCGCTCCGGACTGCCGATGATGTTGTACTCCACCACGTAGGGCAGGAGCACGGCATTGGCCAGCCCGTGGGGGATATTGTACATACCGCCCAGGGGATAGGCCATAGCGTGCACCAGCCCCACGCCGGCCGTGGCCAGGGCCTTGCCGGCCAAGAGGCTGCCAAGGAGCATGTCGGTGCGGGCCGTCATGTTGTCGCCGTTGGCATAGGCCACGGGCAGGGCGCGGGCGATGCGGACAATGGCCTCGCGGGCGTACAGGTCGGAGAGCGGATGGGCGGCGGTGGAGACATACGCCTCCAGCGCGTGGGTAAAGGCGTCGATGCCCGTGGCCGCGGTAATGCCGGGCGGCAGGGTGCGGGTCAATTCGGGATCGAGAACCGCGGCGTCGGGATAGAGCGGATCGCCGTTCATTCCGCCCTTGGAACCGGTCTCTTCGTTGATGAAGACCGCGGTGAACGTCACCTCAGCCCCGGTGCCGGCTGTGGTGGGCACCATAATCTTCGGCGCGCCAGGCTTGCCGATCTTGCCAAGACCGATGTAATCCACCGCCTTGCCCCCGTTGGTGAGCAAGATGCTCACCGCCTTGGCCACGTCCATCGCCGAGCCGCCGCCCACCCCGACCACGCAATCGGCGCCAAACGCCTGCGCCCGCCGAACGCCCTCGTCGGCCAGCCGCAGGCCAGGCTCAGGATCGATCTCGTCGTACAACTCGTAGGGAATACCGGCCCCGGCAAAGAGCCCGGTCACCCGCTCCTGGATGCCCGCCTCGGCCAGACCGGGATCCATAACGAGAAAGACCCGCTTGCCGCCGGTCTCGCGCACCACCTCGGGCAGTTGGGCGAGAGCGCCACAGCCAAAACGGATGCGGGTCGGTTGATTCACGTCAAACGTCTGTGGTATGTTCATGGCTCTCCCAAGTGTTGTGTGAACCTGTGGCAATTTAACAGTCCGTCGAAAAAGCCGTCCCTGGCTTTTTCGACCACGGTTGGCCAAAGCAAAGCTTCGGCCAACCTCACGAATTCCTTGGCTCCTTTTTTGGATATTCCAAGGGCACGGCCCGGTTCGGTCCGCGCCCGTGGAGCCTTTGGCACGGCAGCCGGCTGGGGAAAACACAAAAAGAGCCGGCGGAATTCGGCGGCACATCCATGTGCCGCGCACAGCCCGTTTTCAACGGGCTGTTAACAGGCCAACGCAACAGGTTTCCGGGTTACTCCTTGTATGCCGAAGTCGCCACCGTGCAGACTGGGCATTGCTGGTTACAGGGTGCGACGGCCACTGCGGCCAAAGACCTCTACGCAAAGGTACAAATACTATCATGGGGCGCGGGAAAGGCAACCGAAAAAGCGGCACGCTCCGGCCTAGCAAGAGCGCTCGCAAACGTGACGCCCTGGCCGTCTTCGACCTCGTGGAGGAGCTGGCCGAACTGCCGCCCTCCCTGGTGACCGAGTTGCCGGTGGAGGAGGACATCCGCCGCCTGATCCAGGAAATCCAGCCGCTGCGCGGCGGGGCCCGGAAACGGTTGATCAAGTTCATCGCCAAGCGGCTGCGGTCCCTGGACACCACACCGCTCCTTGCCTTTGTCGCTGAACGCCGCGGTTCACGCCTGCAAGAAAAGCAGCGGTTTCACCGGCTCGAACGGCTGCGCGACGAACTGGTGAACGAGGCCATTGGCCTCTTGGCTGAGGATACGGCGGAGCCTCTGGTGGACGCCGACGCCCTCCCAGAGCCAGATCCCAACTGGCCGAGCCCGGCCATCAAGGCCATTGACGCCGCCTTGCCGGGCGTGGACACCAACGAGTTGCGCCGCCTGGCCCTGGCCTATGCCCGCAACCGCAAAAAAGCGTACAGCCGGCAGATCTTCCGCCTGCTGGCCGCGGCCGACGAACGGCTGCGCCTCCAACAACCCGTCAACAGCAAAAGGACCTGAGTCATGGAATATCGCACCGCCCGCATCGGCCGGGTGTTCGTTATCCGTTTCGATCACGGAGACGACGTGCTGGCCGGCATCGACCGTCTGGCACGCGAGGAACGGATCAAGGGGGCCTGGTTCCACCTTTTTGGCGGCATTATCGACGCCGAGGTGGTCACCGGTCCCAAGGAGCCGGTGATGCCTCCGGAACCGGTGTGGGACCGGGTGGAGGGCGCGCACGAGGTGGTGGGCCTCGGCAGTGTCTTTTGGGAGGAGAAAACGCCGCGCATCCACTGCCATACGATCTTCGGCCACCACGGCACCACCTTGTGCGCCTGCACCCGCCGCCGGGCCAAGGTCTATCTCATCGTCGAGGCGTATCTGGTGGAACTCACCGATTGCGAGGCGGGCCGGCCGTGGTTCGCCGAAGGCGGCTTCAACCGCCTGACCTTTGGCCGTAACTGATCACGGGGGTGCCCCTTCGAACGCCGAAGTCGCAGCCTGGCAGACCGGGTATCTGGTTTAACAGCCCGTTGAAAAACGGGCTGTGCGCGGCACAGGGACGTGCCGCCGAATTGCGCCGGGCTTGAAAAGTCCAAGCAATTCGTGAGGTTGGGCGAAACTCTGCTTTGCCCAACCGGGGTCGAAAAAGCCAGGGACGGCTTTTTCGACGGACCGTTAAGA
>WFOD01000243.1 GCA_015488275.1 Deltaproteobacteria bacterium | reverse complement strand
CACGCAGCCGCTCCTGGGCCAAGGGGGCGGCGGTGGCCAAAAACCGGGCCTCGGCCGCAAGGGAAAGGCTCCGGCCAACGGTGCGCAGCAAAATGGGCAAGGCGATGGCGAGAATGGCCAGGGCCACCAGCACCTCAAGAAGCGAAAAACCGGCCCGGCCGCGGCTCCCCCCCGCCCCCTTCCGCTGGCCAAGGCGGCCAGCCCCACGTGTCCCGGCGTAACCGGTCACGGAATGGCTCCTTCGCCTGCCAAAGCAGCAGCCGCGCGGACCGGGTATCCCGGCCGCACCACCGCCTCAAAGGCAAAGGGGTCGAGCAACACGCTCATCTTGCGGCCCTTGGCGGAAAGCAGCAAGAGACGAGCAGGCGGCGCGTACCCCTTGCGGGAAAAACGCACCATCTGCCGACGGAGGGCGCGTTGACCGCTCCCGCCGAGGACCTGCGCCAGGCGCACACCAGCCGGCAAGGCGTGGCCCAGCCTTGCCGGCACGGCCAGCCGCCGCCCATTCTCTCCCGCCACGGCCATGTCGTACCGCTGCTGGCCGAGGTCAAAAATCACAAAAACGTCACTTCCGCTTTCCACGGCCTTGATCCGCGCCTCGGCGCAAAAAGCGGCAAGATCAAGGGCGGCGCGGCGCAGCGGATCACGCCAACCGGCCAGGGGGGCGGCCGGCATGGCGACACCGAAAAACAGGGCCAGCAAACAGAGAACGACGAGGAGTTCGACCAGGGTGAAGCCGGCCCGCCATCGGCCCAAGGGGAGGGGAGCGGCCGCCTGCCCGGCACAGCGGAGGCTGGAAGGACTAGTCGATTTCCCAAGAGTTGATGTCGGCATCCTTGCCTTCCCCGCCAGGCGCGCCGTCCGCCCCGTAAGAGATGATGTCGTAGTCGCCGTGCAGGCCAGGAGAAAGATAGACAAAGGGATTCCGCCAAGGGTCCAGGGGGACCTTGCCCTGCTCGAGATAACCGCCCTCACGCCAGCGGGGAGCCGGCCGGCCAGTGGCGGGCGGCTGAACGAGGGCCTCAAGGCCCTGTTCGGTGGTGGGATAGACGCCGTTGTCCAGCTTGTAGAGCCGCAAGGCGGTCTCCAGCGCCTTGATCTGCATCTCGGCCTTCATCCGCCGGGCCTCTTCGGGCCGCTCCATGATCCGGGGCACGATGAGTCCTGCCAAGACACCGAGAATCACCAGGACCACCATGACCTCGATGAGGGTGAAACCACGTAACGAGCGCATACCGTTTCCTTGGATCAGCGGATGAAGCGCTGCATCTCGAAGATGGGGAGCAAGATGGCGAGCACGATAAACCCAACGACACCGCCCATGAGAACGATCATCGCGGGTTCGAACAGGGCGGTGAGCGCGGCCAGGCGGGTCTCCACCCCACGCT
This sequence comes from Deltaproteobacteria bacterium, assembly GCA_015488275.1. Classification (GTDB taxonomy): domain Bacteria; phylum Desulfobacterota; class Desulfobulbia; order Desulfobulbales; family S012-135; genus S012-135. Next base: position 7,720 of record WFOD01000243.1, on the reverse strand, counting down.
CGTAGGCGTCGGCCGCCTTGGCCAACATGGGCGCCAGACGGCCGCCCTGTTCGCCAGCCGCGATCAACTGCACCAGCATGGGCGGAAACCAGGGCTCGGCGTCCAGGGCGGCCGCCAGGGATCCGCCCTCTTCCACCGCCCTGACCGCCCGGTCCAGAGCATCGGCCACCGCGGCATTATTACCAATATTACGAACGATCCGCAAGCACTGGGGAAGAGCCACGCCACTGGCCAGCAGGCCAGCGGCGGTGCGGGCAAAGCGGGCGAGCAACAACTGCCGCGCCAGGGGTCCCACGACCGGCAGGCGCAGAAGCAGCGCGTCGCTCCAGAGGCGGAAGCCCGGCCGGTGGCGGGCCCAGCGCCAAGCAAGAAAGAGCGCCGCCGGCGCGGCGAGCATCACCGGCCAGAACCGGCGCACAACGTCGCTCACCGCCATCAACGCCCGCGTCGGCCACGGCAGGGAGGCGTGCATCTCAACGAACATGGCGGTGATATCCGGCACCACGAAGGCGAGCAGGGCCATGAGGATGGCCGTGCCGATCACGGCCATGAACAGGGGATAGACCGCGGCGGCGAGCAGCTTGCCGCTCACCTCCTGCTGCCGTTCCCCCAGATCGGCCAGCCGCTCGAGCACCGGCCCCAACGCGCCAGAGGCCTCGGCCACCCTGGCCATATTGATGAACACCGGGGAAAAGAGGCGTGGATGGGCGGCCAGGGCGTCGGAAAAGCTTTCGCCTTGCCGCACCCGCTCCTTGACCTCGGCCACCACCCGGTGGAGCCGGGGCGACAACGGTTGGCGTTGCACGGTCTCCAGGGCGGCGGCCAGAGGAACACCCGCCTCCACCAAGGTGGCGAGCTGGCGGGTGACAATCCAGACCTCCTCGCGCCGCACCCGCTCGTAGCGCAGCCAGGAACGCCCGGCGGCCGGCCTTCCCGGCCGAAGCTCGTAGGCGAACAACCCTTGGCCGCGCAAACGCTCCCGGGCCGCCTGCTCGGAATCGGCGTCGATAATGCCGGCGCGCCGCCGGCCCGCATCGTCATAGGCCGCGTACTCGAAAACCGGCATGGCCGCCGCCCTCTGCTATGGCTCGATAGAACGCTCCCATTGGCCGCCACCATACCCCGGCCCGGCGCGAAAGGCAATCCGCGGCCCGCCCTTCGCCCCGCGCCCGCCCTTCTGTCGTCCTTCTTTACTACTTTTTTGTAAAAATTACGAAACTCTTCGAACAACATTGTCAGACAAAGTTATCAAAAAAAGCGCAACCCCGTAGCGTCGCAACATAACCAGATTGGCACGCTTCATGCTTTTTTCTGGCCCGATCTTTCCTGATTTGGAACCGCAAGAAACGAGAGAGGAGGACAACCATGAACCACCAACAAGCCATTATCCCCCGGCAACCAAGCGCGAAAGGCGTTTGCAGACCTCTTGCGGCGCGCCTTGCCGCTATATCCCTTTTCGCCGCCACGCTCCTGCTTGCGCCCCCGGCGGCCCAGGCGGCTGCAAGCAACGCGGTGGACGCCGGCACCACGGCCTGGATGCTCATCTCCACCGGGCTGGTGCTCCTCATGGTCACCGGGCTCGCCATGTTCTACGCCGGCCTGGTCAGGACCAAAAACGTGCTCGGCACCATGATGCACAGCTTTTCCTCCATCGCCCTGATCGGCGTCTTGTGGGTGATCTTTGGCTACAGCATCACCTTTGGCCAAAACGTGCTCGGCGGTTTCTGGGGCTGGAACGCCGACTACTTTCTCCTCCGGGGCATCGACGAGACGATCTCTGGCGGCATCCCCGAGTACGTGCTCGCCATGTTCCAGGGCATGTTCGCCATCATCACCCCCGCCCTCATCTCTGGCGCCATTGCCGAACGGGTCACCTTCCGGGGGTATCTCGCCTTCATCGCCCTCTGGTTCATCCTCGTCTACGCCCCCCTCTGCCACTGGATCTGGGCCGGCGACGGCTGGTTGTTCAACACCGGCGCCGCCGGCGTGATCGACCTGGCGGGCGGCCTGGTCATCCACGTTTCGGCCGGCATCTCCGCCCTCGTCGCCGCCCTCTATCTCGGCCCCCGCAAGGGATATCCCAAGCGGGCCATGCCGCCCAACAACCTGGTGATGACCATGATCGGCGCTGGGCTGTTGTGGTTCGGTTGGTTCGGCTTCAACGCCGGCTCCACCCTGCAAAGCGGCCTGGACGCCGCCCGCGTCCTCACCATGACCCAGGCATCGGCGGCCAGCGGCGCGCTCACCTGGCTGGTGATCGAAGCCCTGCTCTACGGCAAAGCCACCAGCCTCGGCTTTGCCTCCGGTATGTTGGCCGGACTGGTGGTGATCACCCCGGCCGCCGGCGTGGTTCTGCCCTCCGGCGCCCTGGTGCTCGGCGCTCTGTCGTCCATCGCCTGCTTTTTCGCCCTCTGGCTCAAGGGCAAACTCGGCTACGACGACTCGCTCGACTGTTTTGGCGTCCACGGCGTGGGAAGCGGCCTGGGCATCCTGCTGCTCTCCTTCTTTCTCCGTCCCTCTTGGCTGGCCGACGCAGCGGCCAAGGCCGGCCCGGAAGGGTGGACCGCGCTTGACCAGTTCCGGGTCCAGCTCACCGGCTTTGGCGCCACCGTGGCCCTGGCCGCCGTGGCCACGCTTGTCATCTGCTTTCTCGTGGAAAAGACCATCGGCTTCCGGATCGCCGGCGACGAAGAGGAGGCCGGGCTCGACACCTCGCTCCACGGCGAGCAGGGCTATGGCTTTTTGCAGAACAAGCGGTGATGCGGCGCGTCCCTCCCGCTCCCATCCCCGGCGTCCGGCTGGCGCGCCCTCGCCCTGCCGCCGGCCGTCTGGCCACGGAGCGGCGGTAACGGCCCCTCGACAGTGGGGCCGTTATCGGGTACAACAAAATTATGGAGCGTAGGTGCAGGCACCCATCCCACAGCATGAGGAGAGCCCCATGAAGAAAATCGAAGCGATCATCAAGCCGTTCAAGCTGGAAGACGTAAAGGACGCCTTGGCCGAGATCGGCATCCAGGGCATGACCATTTCGGACGTCAAGGGGTACGGCCGGCAGAAGGGCCACAAAGAGATCTACCGCGGCGCCGAATACGTCATCGACTTCAACCCCAAGTTGAAGATCGAGATCGTCACCAACGCCGACAACGTGGAGCGGGCGATCGAGGCGATCTGCAAGGCGGCCAACACCGGCACCATTGGCGACGGCAAGATCTTTGTCTTGCCCGTGGAGGAAGTGGTCCGGGTGCGGACCGGTGAACGGGGGCCCGACGCCATCTAGCGCCGCGCCACCACATCACAACGGGAGCGCCAAACGGCCGGCCGGGCTCTTGCCCGCGCCGGCCGTTTTTTTTAGCAGTCCGTTGAAAAATGGGCTTTAGCGGAGGACTCAGCCGCTGGCAAGATCGGCCAACAACGCCGCCGCGTCCCCGGAGTCGAGCCGGCCATCCCCAGTATAGTCAAGCTCCTCAAGCGACACGGCAGAGGCCGTCTCGCCGGCCAAGAGGCGGAGCAGCCCCACGAGTTCGGCCAGGCCGGGACCGGAAGTGGCGGTCAGGCCCGCGGTATCGATACCCAAGAGAGCGGCGATCTCGGCGGTGGTCGCCGTCGTGGAAGGACACTCCACCGTGATCCGGTACGAAGCGTGCGGACCGGCCTGATAAGGATAATAGATCGAACCGTTGCGCAGCGAGGCGGTGATCTCGTACTGGTTGCGGCCAAAGGCCTGCTGGATGGGAAGCAGCTCATACTGCTCGCCGTCGTTCAGGGGTGGAGGATCGGTCAGCACCAGCCCGTCCGAGACTCTCTGCCAACGTGGCGCGGCCACGGTTGCGCCGTCTTGCTCCTTGACCCAGATATAGAACGCCTGATTGCTATAGCCGTTGTCGCCCCGGATGACGCACTGGCCGTCCAGCACCACCTGATAGCGGTCCACCTCGTCCTGGCTGGCAAAGGAGCCGGCGAGCACGAACCGCGCGCCCGTCCCCACGGGTTCGGAATGGACGAGCACGTCGAAGGCGGCCGTGGTCTTTTGCCCCGCCGCAGCCGCCGTGACCGTGATCCGCGCCGCTTGGCCCGCCTTTACCGGCGTAAGGGTGAGCACTTCGTCCTGGAGCGCGGCCGTGACCGCAGCCGGATTGGAACTCTTCACCGAGAGGATCACCGCCTCTCCTTCTGGATCGCGGGCGTCCACCAATGCCCGCCACGTGCCTCCCTGGCCAAGCACCAGATCAGGAAGCGGGGTACGGATCTCGGGCGGCCGGTCGGTGACGGCGCAGCTTGCGCCCGTTGCGCCGGTCACGGCCACCGTGTACTCCCAATGGCTTGGATCGAGATAGTCCTGGAACATCGCCCCCTGTTCGGAAAACAGCGACACCCGCAACCAATAGCGCCCCTCGGCCAGGCCGTTGGCCGCCACGGGCTGGCCGTCACCGCCGGCCACCAGGCGCAGGTCGGCGTCGTAGAGCGACAGGTACATGGCCTGGTTGGCGTATCCCCGGTCGCCCGTGGCCGTGACATCCCCTTTGAGACAAAGGGGATACCAGTCCGCATCGTAGGGATGGTCGATCTTCCCTTGGATGGCCGAGGCGGCGCCAGCATCCCCGTCCTCAAGTCCCCACCAGCCGCAGTCGCCGGCCGTGTCCGGATCGCAGGGCCGGACATTGGTGTACACAACAAAGGGGTACTGGCTCGGGAAGCGGTACTGGCTGGTGACGATATCCCTATCAAGGTAGAAATAGCCATCGTCTGTGCCCTGCCAGCCAAAGTTGACGTGCGCGTAGGCGCCGGTGGGATCGGTGTCGTCAAAACCGTCGACCACCCCCATGTGCCCGGGAATGGAAAAGAGCATGGGCCGCTTGGCGGCGATCTCGTTCTGCACCGCGACGAGGAAGGCGGCAAGGTTGGAAGCGCCGTCCGCCGTGACCGTGGCGATGGAGCGGATGGCCGTGGAATAGCCAAACTGCTCCACCAGGGTCTGAAGGTTGACCGCAGTGCCGGAATTGGTGGTGGAAAAGGCGGTCCGGTTGGCCAGCCCGAGATCGGCCAAGAGGCGCGCCACCTCGGCCTCGCCCACCCGGTCTTGCGATCCATCCATCACCGCCGGCATCCGCTGCCACTGATAGGCATGGGCCAGGGAGGCGACGAACCGCTTGCCGTTCCATTCGTGGGTCGCCACGCCGCGGCCCTGGGCCGGATATTGCCAATAACGCATGATCTGGCCCATAGCCACGTTGACACAGCCCACGAGCACGTTTTCCCCGGTGAGACGCGCAAGTTCCGCGTTAAACGGCGCGTCCTGGCCCCAAGCCGAATCGAGGAGCGGCGGGGGAGGCGCGGCGGCCGGCAGGCGGTAGCGCTCCGGATGGCGCAAGACCTCCCACGCTCGCCCCACTGCCGCCGGCTGGCGGCCGGCATCGCCTGCCCGCGCCTGGGCGCGCACCTCGGCGAGCAGGAATCGCCGGTAGGCCGGCGGCAGGCCGGCAAAGGGCTTTTCCCAGGAAAAGGCCTTGACCGGCAAGAACGCCTCGTTCGCCCCGAAAAGGATAAAACCGCGCGGCGCAAGCTCCACGACAAATCCTGCCGGCGCTTCCGCCGTTGCGCCCTCTGCCGTGGGCAGCGGCGTCAGCCGGAGCACGGAACGGTCCGCCCGCCAGTGGGCGAGAAAAGAGGCGGCCAACCGCTGCGCTTCAGCCGCGTCCACGGCCGCCGAGACCTCGCCGCCAGCAACGGACAGCACATATCCGAGCACCATGCCCAGCACCACGACCCCTTTCCGCCAGCCTGTCGCTTGCATTACGCACCTCGCACCGTTCATTCCATCATAATCGCCGTCTGAAAATTGCCTCCCCTTGGGAGGAACGGCCCGACCTTCGGCCGCCCGCCGCAGCCTGTCCTCACTCCTTAGCGGCAGCGGTCCGCAGGGCGCGCAGCACCTCGGCCGCGCCTATGCGGCCATCGCCGTCAACATCGCCGATCAACGGAGGCAGGGGCGCCCGCCGCCCGCTCAAGACCTGCACCCCAAGGATGGCATCGGCCAAACGCACATGGCGGTCGCCATCGATATCGCCCCGGGGCCAAATAGAGGCGAGCGCCCCCCAGGCGTCCACCACTCCGCCGGCCGCCACCTTGCCGGCCAGGGAGGGCAGGGGCCGCACCGTGGCCAACAAGATCTCCTTGAGCTGCAAAGCGGAAAGCTCTGGCCGCACGGCAAGGATCATGGCCGCAACGCCGCTCACAAACGGCGCGGCAAAGGAAGTGCCGCTCTGCACGGTCACCTGGTTTGGGTCCACCGTGTTGACCACGACCGCCTCGCTTCCCATGCCCGCCGCGCGCAAGCTCTCTCCCGCCGCCTTGGAGACCGAGACCACGGGAATGGCGATTCCCGGCCTCCCCAGGGTGCCGCCCACCGTATCCAAGGTATCGGCCGGATCGGTTTGCGCATCCACATTGTTGGCCACCACCAGGGCCACGGCGCCGGCGGCCTCGGCGTTCTCCGCCTTTTGCCGAAAGGTCATGGTCTCGTCGCCGCGGCCGCCACGCAGCACGAAAAGCACCGCGCCCCGGGCGTTCTCCGGCAGCTCGTCAATATATCCGTAGCCGCCGTCCACCAACACGCCCTGGACGCCGGCGGCGTCGGTGAGGCCCGCATACTCCATGCCCACTGCCTGATAGGCGGCCCCAGCCACTGTCACCGTAGCCTGGCTGGCCGTCCCCAAGGTGACCACCCCATCGCCCGGCGCCGCGCAGTGCACCGTCCGGGAGCCGTAATTGGAGAAGGCGGCGAGTTCTCCTGCCTGGTCCACGGCCGCCACGGAGACCATGTTGGCCAGCCGGTAGCCAGCAGGGTAAAAACCGTCCGCGGCCTCGCCGGAAACGAGATCAGCGTCGATATCCTTTGCCTGGTTGCCAGCGGCGCAGATCACGAGCACGCCGGCGTCGGCAAGGGCCTGGAAGGCCGCCTCCTCCACGCCGGTCGTGTCCTGGCCAAAGCCGCCGAAACTGCAGTTGACGATCCGCAGGCCTGGAATGGCGAGGGCGTAGTCCACGGCTGCGGCCACGGCCGCCACATCCATGATCCCGAACGCATCGGCCGCCTTGAGGTTGGCGATGCGGGCGCGCCAGAGCACGCCGGCGATGCCCATGCCGTTGTCGCCCTGGGCGGCGAGGAGCCCGGCCACGCCTGTGGCGTGCTCCAACCCGTCAAAAGGGTCGGCGTCCTCCGCGCCAAAGTCCCAGCCCCAAACATCGTCGATCTTGCCGTTGCCGTCGTCATCCACGCCCAGGCGACCGGTGGCCTCGGCCTCGTTTTGCCAGAAATTGGCCGCAAGATCGGGATGACGCAAGACGCCGGTGTCGATTACCCCGATGACGATCTCGGTGTTGGCGCTTACAAGCGGCCAAAGACGGTCGAGGCCAAGAAAGGGCGCGGCCCACTGGCGGCCAAAACCTGGATCGTCGGGCGAGGCCGCGCCCTGGGGATAACGCAGGTAGTTTTTACCAACCGCGGCCACAAGCGGACTTGCGGCCAGGCAACGGGCCGCACGGTCAAGATCGTTTCCGGCTGGCAGGGCGACCTGATCGAGGGCAAAGCGCGCCACATGCCGCAACGATCGTGCGCCACAGGCAGCCAGCGCGGCCAAGCGGCTGCGCTCGCCCGCAGCCGGCCGCCAGCGCACGAGGAGCTGGCGCGGCCGCCAGGCAGGCCCCTCCCCCGGCTCTCTTG